>DURH01000067.1 GCA_012837385.1 Bacillota bacterium | reverse complement strand
TAGGCTGAAGTTCTCTGAAAACCCGGAGCCACTAAACCGGGATGTCAGAAACGCATATGAGCGCCTCAGAGCCAGAGAGATGCAGCGGCTCATAGACCTGCCGCGGGTAGGTCAGGCCGCACTTACCCATACCGAGGAAAAGGAAGCATAGCAGAAGTACGCAAGCTCGCGGTTGAGGGTTGAGCACATACTAGCTCGACGGCGCGAAGCCCTGCAACTAATGCTGGTGACAGTAGGGCTGAGCCTAAGTATCAACCTTCTCTCATCGTTGGTTTACCGTCATATTCCATGTCCCAATGCAGTGGTTGTTGGGCTAACGCTGGTTTTGGCAGTCTTCACGTACCTAGGGCTATGGGGCAGCATAAATGGAGAGACAAATGCTGCCATGGTAATGCTTATTGACTTGGATCAAGAAAGCCATCATCCGGAACAGATTACGGCCCTAGTTCCCGGGCTCGGCTTTGGTTTCTCAAGAGACGCTAGCAACCATGTTATGAAGACGGGAGGCCCTTGGGAACCACTTGACCCTGAGTTTCAAGGTAAGGTTTTGGAAGTAGCTGAATGCGTGCTCTTGGCCACTATTAGTGAGGCCTCGGAAAGCGGCTGGTTTTTCCCTGGTGAGTATGCCGAAAACTTGAATATGAGGTGGATAGAAGCTGGCTCGCCAACCACCGGTACGACACAGCTCGACCTTGATTCGATTGTTCCCGAAGATCATGCGTTTAGGTTCCGACGCCAAAAGACACTAGTTCACATGCCTGCGAAAACCATCCTTTCGCTCGTCCGAGATGAAAACAGACCCAACTCAAGACTGACGATAGGGAACAAATACGTAACTATAACCGTTGGGATCCATTTTTCTATGGGCGGACCCCCATCGGGTCTAGCCACAAACCCTTGGATTCCCAGAGGAAAGCATTTCTCATCAACGATCTATGAGCTGAGAATCGTAAGAAAATATCACTCCCTGGCAAAGGTGCCATTTGCGAGTCGCCGTGTAACTGAGCACGTCGTCTGGGCTGAACGCTTAACAGAGTTCCTGGTAGCACATCTGTCTTTTCGAGCCTTCGAAAGAGACGAAGCCATTAGGTGGCGTGAAAAGGAGATGAAAGCGGTAGAATGCTTTTTGGGGGTTTCGAGGTGGGATTAACCTGCCTCCGGACAAGCTGTCGAGTGCGGACATCTTGGGCATCATCTAAAACCGGGATCATTGGCGTCAGTACTTGGCTATATAGAAAGGCGCACCTGAAGTCAAGTGCGCCTGTTTCTATTCTCAATGCCATGTTCCTTACTTGTTATACGCCTCATCCAAGAGGGATTGGATAATGGGTGCTACTGCATCCATTTCCGACTTGGCGCTGCCTGAACCCATGGTGGCCTTGACCAAGGCCTCATTGAGCTCGTTGACCAAGCCAGGGATGTTATCCCACAGTCTAGCCTTGTGCAGCATCTGCTTGATGGTCTCCAGAGAATCCCAATCCTTAACGTAAGGCAGGAAGTACTCTACAAACTCATCTTCGTAAGCATCAATGTCCCTGTACTTGCTCGTTGTTTCAAAGAGCATATCCACCAATGCAGCCATGGCTGCAGGCTCATCACAGGAGACTGGGAGCACAAACATCTCCATACCCCACACTGGATTCACAAAGTCATCTGCCTTGGGGCCCTTGGGGAAGAACACCCAGCCGTAGTCGAAATCCACTTCTCTGGCGTGGTCAGGCAGAGCGTAGAGGTCTAACCTAAACATGGCCACTTTGCCTTGGTTAAACTCAGCCCGGATATCGAACTTATCGCCCACCATTACAGCCCCGTGCACCTGATCCAGCTCTTTCCACATTTCAATGGCTTCAATTGCTTCTGGATCATTCATGGCATACACGGCTTTACCGTCCACAAACTTCACGATTCCGCCGCCATTGGCGTAAGCAGCCATTTCCTGCTCAATGGGCCAGGGATCTAGGCGTGCGCCTACACCGTAAACGTCAACCACACCATCGCCATCCAAATCCTGCGTGAGGGCAATGGCCAGCTCTTTCATGGCCTCCCAAGTCCACTTATCTTCGTTCTGCAGTTCATTGGGAGTGGGCAGTCCAGCGGCTGTGAACATATCGCGGTTGTAGATCCAACCCTGGGCAGAACCAATATCCATATTCCTCTGGTAGCTGCCGTTTACCGAGATTCCATATGCCTTGCCTTGGTAGCCTGAGTACAGTTCCCGCATGTTCTTGTGGGATCCAGGCAGGCTTGCATAGTACTCGTCGGTTAGGATATCATCCAAGGGTAGGAGAGCCCCATTTCCAGCCAGGAGGGGGAGCCAGCGGTTGGATATGTAGATCAGGTCACCAACTGGGTCGCCCGCAACGACACTGGCTAGAATGCGGTTCTCCGCACCATCCCAATCGATCTGCACAAACTCGATCTTGCAGTTAAACGCTTCTTCCACTTTCTCCAAACGGCCCCGGCCTTCCCCATCGGTGAAGTACTCCCGCATGCCGTCAGCAGAGTGGCCAGCAATCTTGATAGTCCGCCCGCCCAGGTCATACTCAGCAGCCAGGGCGGAGAAACTCAAGGCCAGCACAACTAAGAGTGCCACAACACCAACAAAACGTTTCACTGTGATTCCTCCTTTTTATTATCCCTTCCTGTTGTTATGGAGAACTCTGTTTGCCTTGCCGAAATCCACCTCCTTAACCTACCAAACCAGTTTTCTCAATGCTTTCAATAAAGTATCTCTGCAGAAAGGCGTAGAGCACTAAAACGGGCAGAACGTAGAGCAGCATGCCGGCGTTGTTTACCAGCTGGATATACGTCCCCTCCACCGCCTTATTCGCCCAGGGATAGTTGTACTGGGCATTGATGGTGGAAAGCCCGATCTGCAGAAGCTTGCTTCCCGGCAAAAACAGATTGGTGTAGAACAGATCATTCCAGTTCCACACAAAGGAAAACAGGAACACAATCATGGCAACGGGTTTGGCATTGGGCAGCATAATCCCAAAAAAGGTCTTCAGATGCCCTGCCCCGTCCACATAGGCTGCCTCTTCCAGGCTGGTGGACATCCCCCGGAAGAAGTTGCGGGTGATAAAGATAAAGAGCCCGCTCCGCTTGGCCGTTCCCGTCAGGGCCATTAAGACCAGGGGCCAGAAACTGCCGATTAAGTTTATCCCAGGATCTGGCAGGAGCCCAAAGAGATCGAAGTAGCGGAAGTTGAGGAAAAGCGGCACCATCACCATCTGGGGTGGAATCACGATGGAGAGGATCACCAGGGCAAAGATAATGTTGGACCCTGGATACTTCCACCTGGCAAAGCCATAGCCGATTATCATAGTGGCCCCCAGCTCTAAGGCCGCAAGGAGGATGGTGATTCCCAAGGTGTTGGTCAAAGCCTTGGGGTAGTCTAGAAGCTCCCAAGCCACCTGGAAGTTCATCTTCGTCAAGGTGCGGGGGATCCAGTTCACCGTAAGGTCGTACATATCATCTGGATGCATCAGCGCGGCGGAGAGCTGCCTGAGCAGGGGATAGAGGATGATAAAGCCGATCCCCACCAAGAGCCCGAAGCGCACTAACCCAGCTCCTTTTTCCAGGACTTTCCTAACTTTCATAATGCACCTCCCGCCCCAACAGGATAAAGGTTACAGCCAAGATGCCAAGAATGGCGGCAAAGTAGATCCAGGACATGGCTGTGCTCACCCCAAAGCCCGCCCCCGTCCAAGCGGCATTTTGAATCAGTTCTAAAAGGGCATTATCTGGCGCTGTAAAGGAGTCCACAATGGTGTACACCACATTGACCAGCATCAAGGGTGAAATCAAGGGGAAGGTAATCTTCCAAAACGCCTCCCAGGCTGTGGCCCCTTCCATATGGGCAGCCTCATACAGAGATTTGGGAATGGACTGCAAGGCCGCCAAGAAGATCAGGATCTGTATGCCCGAAGATCGAATAATCAGCGGAATCTCATTAATGGCTGCAAAGATAAAGTTGATAAAGGCTAAGGGCAGCTTCAGGCTGAGCAGCAGCTCCTGGAGTACGCTTAAGGGCAGTAAGCCTGACTCGCTGAAACTGACCGCCTGCTGCATATAATCCGCCTGCTGCATCTTTAAGGAGATCTCCGCTCCCATAATCACCGGCAGGAAGAACACCACCCTAGCCAACATGCGCCCTCGGAATCTTTGGTTTAAGAGGTTGGCAGCAAAGAAGGAAAAGATCAGGATCACAGGAATCCTAGCTGCCATCCCCACCACGGTTTCCACAAACACCTGGCGGAAGCGGGGGTCCACCAAAAGCGCGTGGCGGTAGTTATCCAGCCCCACAAAGTCCAGTTCATAACCTGTGGACACAATAGAAAGCTTACTCAGGCTAAAGATCACCGACTGGAAGAAGGGATAGGCTAAGAAAGCGGCAAAGCCCAGGATAAAGGGGAGGGTAAAAAGCACCCCTAAGAGGGCTTTCTGCGCCCTTAAGCTGAGCTTAAAACGTCTCATCCCATCTCACTCCCTTCAGGCGGTAGAAATCCCGGGCTGGAATGATATACCCCTCATATTCCACCTCGGTATCCCCAAAATTGACCACAACCCGATCGCCGCTTTCAAACCAAGTCTCGGTGAGTTCTGGACTGAGGCGCACCACCGTCCAGAGGCGCTCTCCCGCCAGATCCCCCAGCACCTGATTGTACCTTCGGTAAACTTCAGCACCCTTTTCCAGCCAATACTCCCTCTGCACACTTAAAAGGTGGGCGTACTCCGTTTCCTTAAGGAGCGCAGCATCGTCCCAGATCAGCCTTAAGTAGAGGCCGCTTACGGTTTGGGCTGCTTTCAGGATGTGCTCCTCTAGATCAACCGCTGCATTCAGGGGCTCGCCCGCATAGTCAACTAGGCCATGGAGCACCAGCTGCAAAAAGGGCACCTCTTCATCGGTGAGGATATATCCGGTACTGCTCTGCGGCAGGTTCAAGATGGAGCTGGCATAGGGTAAGGCCAAGGCATTCCCTCCATCGATCTGCAGTGCTAAGCCCTCCCGGTTCAGCTTTTCCAGCTGAGCTCTGATTCTCTCTGCTGCCTGCACCCGATCCACCACCTGGGCTGCATCCCTCTTCAGGTCAGAGTGCACCTCCGCACCCAGACTGGGCACCGCTAAACCTGTAATCCCCAGAGAACGGTAGTCCTTGAGGAAACTCTCCACCACTTCCGGCAGTACCTGGGGTGAGAGAATGTACCTGGTGGGTTTGCTTAGGGCTTGATTCGTGACTGGATCATAGTCCGGCCAGGTGGCATACACCCCATTCACCGCCCGGGCAGCCTGTCTGGAAGGTGTAAAGCCCTGGAAGGCCCCGGAGCGCTGAACCCTTAAGAACTCCACCGCTGGGTAGAAGGGCACCTGATTCTCCCTTAGGAACTGGGCCAGGTCTTTCAGTCCCTGTTCTCCCCCCAGCCCCGGCGCTAGCTTAACGCCATTGGGGTACCTATGGTAAAGGCCCCCCTGCAGCCAGCCAGAATAGCGCAGGCTGAGGTTAGTCACGCCAGATTGGAGCAGCTTTTCCACCATGGCCTGGGCTTGGCTGAAGGTGGTGAGGGGCAGCTGCACTTCCCTAGCTACACCCAAGACAGGCTGGGTTTTGGGCACAACACCGATCACTTCTAGGAAAAAGGGTATGCCTTCCCCCTGGCGTTTGGGGGTTAAACCCTTCCGCTCTACAAGATAGTGATGGTAATAGCGGGCCATGCCCTGCCAATCCGCCTCATCGGTGTACAAAAAGGCGTAGCGCACGGTGATATTCCCTTGATAGGGCCTGCTCTGGTAGAGGTTGATCTGGGTAAACTGATCCAAGCGACGCACCGCTTTGGGAATAATCTGGAAGGCGGCATAAGCCACATTGTACTTTGACGTAGGCCGGGCGATATCAGCCCTGATCTGGGCAATGGCTTCTCCTTCCTCAATCACTGCCAAAAAGGCGCAGTCCCGGTCCGTCATCCCAAAGACAGGGAGATGGTTCACCTGCCGATCATAGGGCCGCCGTTCTTCTAGAGGCAAAGCCCCATCACGCCCATAGACCGCCTCGCTGTACAGACTCTGACTGGTCTTGCCGTTGTTTAAGTAGATCAAGGCCCCACAGCCATCGGGCACTAAGATATAACCGTCGGCCTTTTCATCCAAGGCCCCGAAAAAGCGCAGCAGCGAAATGCTGGTGAGGGGATAGGTGACCAGCTCCTTGCTGTGGTCGTACACCACCACCTCTTCTCCTAGGGATCCATCCCAGTTCACCTGGTAGGACGTGGGCTGATCCTTGGGATAGACCACCTCATCTATGGGAATGCGTACCACCAGCTCTTTCCCATCCAAAATATACTCTACGGGAATAAAGAAGCGCTCCAAGGAAGGAATGGGGGGATCCAGGCGGTTCTGCACATGATCCCTGGTCAACTCCTCAATGCCGTAGCCCACTTTAGCAAAGATCCTTTCCACCTGATCCTGCAGCAGGGGAGCCAAGCGGGCTAAAAGATAGCTGGGCTCTTCTTGGAGGTGGGCGAAATCTGCTTTAGTTAGGTCGGAGGCGCTGGTAATATCCTTGCGGTAGCCCACGGAGCGGGCGCCTTCCCCGCTGCCTAAAAGATAGCCGGTGAATTTCTCCAAAAGGCCGTAGAGCACATCCATCCTCTGCTTGGCAATCTTTTCTTCCAAGGCCTTCCGCTCCGGGGACCTAGGATCCAATCCCTGGGCTTCTTCCACTAAAGAGTTGTACGCGTCGGTTAAGGGCACAATCACTAGATCGCCGAAGAACTGCTTTTCCAGGTCCTTAGCGGCAGCTGTTACCCCCAGCTCACAGGGGTAGGGTTCCCGCAGTAAGATGGGAGTGTAGTAGCGGAGCAGGGTGTTTTGCTCTGCAGAGTTCACCTGTGCCAAGATCTCTGTTTCAAAGATCTCAGCCTTAACAAGCTGGGGGATTAGAGCCATACTCTCGCTGTACTCCGCACCAAAGAGGTACTCCACCCGCACCCCACTGGGCATGGGCACGATTTCCGCCTGCCCCAGCTGCACGCTGTGGGTGTAGCTGTCCATCAACTTATCTGGAGCTGTGGGCGTATCATAGCGGATCTGCAGAACATCACGCCCCGCACCTAGGGGGTTGGAATACCAGGTGGTGCCCGGCTTATCCACCACTGCAATCTCTGTGGTTTCCAGGTGGATGTAGAGGGCGAGGTGTTCGTTTTCCGCGCAGAGCACATACTCCTCAGGCACCTGCGCCTGGGCAAAAGTGGACACGGAAAAGAGGACCAAGATTACAGTAATCGCAAAGCGCCGCATATTGCACCCCCTTAGAGCCGCAGTACCAGCTCGGCGTATACTGAAGAGATAAAGCCTACAACTACATTGATCACATGGACAAAGAGCAGGGCGATAAAGAGCACCACGCCAATGCCCACTATAGTTAACAGGCAGGTCCAGAAGTTCTTGCCTGTCTCGTAATCATGGATGGTCATCATGCCTACGAACACTAAGTAAACAGTCCACACCGCCGCACAGATATTGAGGAAGTAGTAGAAGGTGCCTTCTTCCAGGGTGAGGTAGTTGCTCACCAAGGTTAAAGGCAGGTTGATGAGCACAAAGGGCACTAAAGCATAGGCGGTGGCAATCACAATATCTTGGAAGGTTCCCTTGCCGTCCATTAAGGTGGTTAAGGCCCAATTCACCACTGCCCACAGCAGGAAGGGAACCAGCACGCTGAGCAGCTCGATCACGACATTGAGCTGGGAGAGATCCCTGGGATTGAAGATAAAGCCTGTGTATTGGCGCATCACCACATAGGTGAGGGCCACCAAGCCCACAATGGTCAGGGCGCCAGGGAGAGTCCCCCGCTTTTCATGCTTGAGATCCCAAAAACCATCATAGGGATGGAAGATTACATGCTTAGCGTAGATGAGGCTGGTCCAGTACCCCTGGGGGTTTTTGACGGGAGTATAGCGGGAAGCTGCCGCTTCCGCCTGGCCCGCGGCCAGCTTGGGCTTCAGCTTAACTCCTACGAGAATTGCCCCGGTGATCACCAAGAGCCCGGCCATCACTTTACCAAAGTTAGCCGCCATCACTTCCCTGCGGTACAAGCTGAAAGCCTTGGAATACTGCTCCCGGTTGTTTCCTAAACGGAAGTTGGCCATCGCTTCGGCAAAGAGGTCCTGCCTCAAAAGGGCTGTGCCAATCCCGGTGTAAGCCATATCATGGTTAAGGTTGTGGCGCAGCACTTCTCCCCACAGCTCCGCAGAGCCTTGGTAATTCCCCCCTTGGTACTCCCGGATCGCGCCATGGATCAGCTGGGCGTAAGCGGTGGGTTCATACACTACCACTCTATTGCCGCCCCGATCCACTACCAAGATGGATTCACCCAAGACATCCAGGGCCACAGGCACCCTTAAGGTAGCCTGGGTGGTTCCTAAACCTCCGAATACATAGAGGAGATGGCCATCGCTCTCATAGGTGAAGATGCGCCCCCGCTGGCGGTCCAGCACGGAATAGAGGCCATCGGGCCTGGCGGCGATGTCTATGAATGAGGACGAAGGAATCTCCTCAGATTTGCGGTACTGCCGCGCGGTGGGTACATCTCCTATGGGCTCGAAAAAGCCGTTCTTGCGCAGCACATCTGTCCCGCTGGGGTTAAGACGCCTAATCTGGTTGGCCTCTGCCACATAGAGAAACCCCCGCTCATCCAAATCCACCGTGGTGTACTCAGTGGGCAGGAAGAGAGCCATGCGGCTGCGCTGTTCCCTAGTGGCAATCTTGGCCCAGAATCTCTCTAAGATCGTTGGCCTGACTAGGGGTGCCCCGAGAAAACCTCGGAAGTTGCCATCCACATCGAATTCCAAAAGGCCCTCATAGATGCCCTCAGCTAGAACATAGATGCGCCCGCCTTGATCCACCGCCACCTTAAAAGGGCGGTAGTTAAAGTTCTCCGGCAGGGTGCCTTTTAGATCCGTCTGGGGAGGTCCAATCACCCTCACGAGCTCGCCAGCGGCGGTGAGTTCAACTAAACGGGAGTTATCCCGATCCGCCACATACAGCCTGTCGCGCTCTGTCACATAAAGGGCCACTGGGCTGCTGAAGGTGTCCCAGG
>DURH01000007.1 GCA_012837385.1 Bacillota bacterium | reverse complement strand
TTGGCGTGATACCCGATGCCAATGGCCTAGGTAAACCAGATATTCTGCTGGGTAAGAGAGTTGTTGCTTGGAAATAGCCTGTTCGGAACAGAGACCCCCACCTCAAAGTGGGGGTTTTCCTCTGCCCGGTGGACCACCTGACAGGGGGATCTACCTATTAGTCAGGATACGCAGGATCTGCTTCTCCAACCCGTACAGCCGCTTCCTGGCAGCAGACACCTGTTGGGCTAGATGCTGTTGGTGTCGGCTGTGCTCAGTGGTGACCTGCTCAATCGCCTCTTTCAACTTGGCTGCCAGGTTCGGCTCTGAGAAAGGAATGGCGAAGCTTTCCAAGCCCACCGACTGGGCGAAGTCAACGCATTTCCAGCGATAGGCCACGGAGATGAAGGGACAGCCCAGGGCAGCGGAAAAGACGCTGGCATGGAGCTTCATATTGATGGAGCACAAGCTCCCCGCGTACACTTCCCGCAGTTCCTCAGGAGTGGGAACCTCAGTCAGAACCTGCACCTGGCTGTCCGTCCCCACCATTTCGGCTAAGGAGCGGCACGGTTCAATATCCTTATGCCACATGGGATAAAAGAGCAGGCGGAATTTGCCGGCGAACTCCCCAAGGGCCTCAGCCACTTGGCCTGCAGTCTGCTTCTCATCTCCTCCCAAGACATTGTTGTAAGCGGTACCCCAGTTCACCGCGAGTTGGGGGAGCTGGCCTTCCTCACCCTTAATCGACTCGGCTTCGCCTGCCAACCAAAGCAGTCCTGGATCTCCTGTAACCGCGACGCTGCCCTCCAGCACACCGACATTGGCCAAAGCCCTGAGGGTATAGGGGCCCCTTACGCCCACCGCCTCTGCCCGGGAAAGCACCTGCCTGACAGCAAAGGCCAGGTCATGGGGCATCACCGGGTCTTCTTGGATGCTGTCATACCCCGATCCCCAAATGGCTGTGGGGATGCCCGCCTGCTGGGCCAAGATCAGTGGTTTCAGATAGACCAATTCAAACAGGGAGCCAGCACCCAGCACCACTAAATCCGGCTGGAGCCTGGCCAGGGTAAACTCATCGAATCTGGAGGGATAGAGGGCTAGCACCTCTACCTCAAGCCCCTGTGCTTGGGCAGCAGCAGTAAGGCGGTTCCTGAAGATGTGGAGGCAGATGTCATCGCCATGATTGCGAAACCCCACCCAACCTATATAAAGCACTCTGCGTTTGATCATGAGCCTGCTCCCTCCCGGGCATGGCTGGAAATGGCACTGCGCATGCCGTAGAATTCTCGGGAGCGCTGCTCGCCGTGTTCACGGTAATAGTAAAGGGGTGTACGGAGATTCTGTACATTGAATCCCTGCACAATGGCGCGGGCTACATACTCGTAGTCTTCCGCTCCCTTGAGGAAGGAAGAGAGGCCGCCTAAGCGATCCACAACCTGCCTGCGCATGACGAGTGAGCCGAAGCACACGCAGTGGTTGCCAGAACGGTAGCAGCTGACAATATTGTTGTCATAGCGCACCAGGAACGCTTTCTTCCGATCGTTGAAGTCATCAGAAAAGATTTCGTAATTAGTGCCCACCAGGCTGTAATCTGGGTTGAGCCTGAGGAACTGTACCTGCTGGGTCAGGCGCTCAGGATGGCTGATGTCATCTGAGTCGTGATTGGCAATGAATTCCCCTTGGGCAAGCATGTAGCCTATGGTTACTGCCTTAGCAAAACCCAGGTTCCTGGGCAAACGGTAGTGAACTAGGGTCAAACCCTGAGTTCTTTCAGCCTGCTCCGCCCATTTAGCCATCACCGCTTCAGTTTGATCCTGGGAGTGATCGTCCATAACCAGCACCTCAAGGGGACGGTAGGTCTGGGCGAAAACCGATTCTAGGCATTGATCCAGGAACTCGGCCCTGTTGAAGGTGGGAATAACCACGCTGACCAAGGGGCTGTCCTGGTGTTTTGGCTCTGAGTCTGCAGCGGGCAATTGTGGTTTGGCAGCGGGCGCGGGGGCGGGCTGAGGCTGAATCTTAGGAGCAGCGCCTTTGATCTCAGCTACTTTCGCCTCTACCTGGCCATCCAACACTTGATAATAGAGTTCTTCGATGGCTGCCGCCACAGTGTCCAATCGAAAATGGGCGGCCACTAACCGGCGCAGGGTTTCCTGCTCGGTGGTTTTGCCCTTGCGGAGCAGTTCCCGAATATCCCGTTGAAATTGGGTCTTGCTGGGGAGGCTAAGGAAATCATGGTCGCCGAAATAGACTTCCCAGCCCTGGGCAAAGTTTTCTGGGGTGACGGGCCCGAAGTAGCCGGAGTTCCCCGCGGCGATCACCGGCTTGCCAACACTCATAGCCTCCAAGGCCACCCTGGCGGTGCCAATTACCACATCCGCCGCCCGGTAAGCATCTACAGGATCCAACAGCGCGCCTGTGAAGTGGATGATATCCCGCCCATGCCGGTGATTGATCATGTTGGCCATGGCATGGACAAAGGGGCTGTCAGGGCCGCTTCCCACTAGGGCGAGATGGACTCCGTTTTCCCCATTCAGCTCCTCTACGGCAGACATGGTATCCTCAATCACCCTCGTCTTCCCCCAGGCGATGCGGCTGCACAGTGTGACCAAGGGTTCGTTTTCAGCCACGCCCAGCTCGCGCCGGAAATCTGGAGCATCTCCAGGCCGAAAATGCTTAATATCAATTCCATTGGGAATGACGCTGAGCTGTTTGGCAGGGTAGCCCAAATGCCTTCTCACCCAGGCCGCGGCGGGAGGGCTCACCGCAATGACATGGGCACAGCTGTCGATGAGACTCTGCAGTCGCCTGCGGGGGTAGAACATGCCGTGCACCGTAAGCACCAGGGGAACCAACAGTTCCTGAGAAACCTGGGCCGCCACCTTCAGCCCTGCGATTTGGTGGGCGTGGATCAGATCGATGCTGCGCTCCCGAACCAGTTCCCGGGTCTGACTGAGCAGAGCGGTGTAATTGGTATAGAGAGGGTTATCGGTTTGAAACGGCATGTGCACCACTTCCAGGCCGGCCTGCTGGTAGCGGGCGGTCATGGGCCCGCCGCTCGTTCCGATAATAATCTTGTGTTTCCTCCCCAGCAGGGCCGAGGCGATGCCCAGCACATGGGTCTCGGTTCCCCCGATTCCCAGGGAATCAACGAGCATCAGAATGTTCAGCGACCTGTTTTCACTGTCTGGACTGGGGTCCATATTAGAATCCTCCTCGGTGTCAGTTTTGTCCTTCAGCATATGATGTCTAGCCGCTTGGCGCATCAAACTCTAGTCCTATGTGACCACAGATTAGGCATGAAGTCTCATCCCGCATTGGACCGTCCCGGCATAGATATGGTCATAACCGGCTTTGCTGGTTAGCTCACAAAGAGGAGGCGCGAGTTCATGTATCCAGGTATTGATGCGGATCTCATCATCTTGATCAGCTTGATTCTGATCATCCTTGCCCTCGTGTTCATCGGGCTCTAGGTGGTAGTGCCATGAAGGTTCTCTTGACCTCAATTCTCTGTCAGAGTGGACTTATGACCCATGTGCATGACCTGCTCCAGTACCTGCGGCGGCATTCCCTGCCGGCAGCCGTGGCCTTCTTAAAGTCAAATTATGCCACGCCGGAGGAAGCCGCCGCCCTCAAGGCGCGTTTGGAGGGCGTGGAGATCTGGGAATACGAGGAAGACAGGGAGCTTGTTGAGATCGCTGAAGCGGCTCAGTGTGACCTGCTCCACGCCCATTCCTACCTCACTTTTAATGCAGTGCGGGACGCCTCCCGCGCCCTGGGCCTTCCTTCTATCATCACACTGCACTCTGTTTACATCTGGGGGTTGGCTTACGGGGAAGCCCTGGCCCAGGCGGAAAGGATTATTGCAGTGGGCCCCGCCCAGGCTAGGTTTTTGGGGCCGTGGCGAAGAAAGACGGTGATCATTCCCAACGGGATCGATCTTGAGATCTTTAAACCTGGGATGGATGGGGAAGGTGGGAAAGGCCGCGAAATAACTGTACTGTGGTATGGACGCGTCAATGGAAGGCTGAACCGGGGGATCAAAAGTCTTGATGAAATGGCACCCCAGCTGCCTTCTTTTGTGCAGATCAAGGCGGTGGGGCAGGCTGATGTTCAGCTGAAGAATATTGCCCAGGTGGGTTGGGCGGAGGATCCGGTAGAGGAGCTTCAGGCCAGCCACATCACTTTTGCCCATGGCAGGTCTCTGCGGGAAGCCATGGCCTGCGGCAGTATCGGTATGCTCATTGGACATGGCTATGGAGGGATGGTGACCAGAGAACGCCTGGCGGAGCTGAACTACGCCGTGGATGCCCTTCCCCAGTACCATCTGCCCCGGCCCAGGCCTGAAGTACTGCTCCAAGACATTTTGCGCGTGGTTAACTCTGGAGAGCTTGCTGAGTTACGGGCTGAAGCCCGGAGCATCGCTGAGGAGTTCTTTGATCTGGAAGTTATGGGGCGGCGCACGCTGGATGTGTACGCTGCAGCCCTGAGCTGAAAAGAGAGGTGAGCTACCTCTCTACACGTTCAATGCGGTAGCTGCCCCGTTCCGTACTGAGCTGAAGGCTGTGTTCATCCGCGGCGCTGAACCACTGGTCAGTGAGGGAAATCTCGAAGGTTTGACCGGGTAAGAGAGCCTCTCCAGCAGGCGTTTCCACTGTACCCCTGCCCTTCAGCAGCAGGGCTTGGTCCGAGAGGTAGTCGTCGGTATCGTGGTGCTGGACAAGCTGTACGTCCTCTAGATGAATCCTGGCTCTGTTCTCTTGGCCATCTTCCAGTTTCCAGATTCTAAGCTCCTCATCTCGATGGGCATCCAGCCAGCTGCGGATCTTTTCCGGTGATTGCGTCATACTCATACCTCCTTGGGGATAGTTTTGCCCCGCTGCCTGAAACCTACTAAGCCGCGCCTCGGGCTCCACCGAATTCATGGATAATAGAGGATGTGCTTTTCTGGCGTAGAACCTAGTACATAAGCTTACCCAAGAATTGGTTGGGGAGAAGCGGACTCTGCGCGGCGGTGTGGCTGCGCCGAATTGGGGAGATTTTCTTGGATCAACACATTGCAGCGATCCTGGCGCAGCTGGACGAACTGGGTAAAGAACAGTTGCAGAAGGGCGAGTGGGAAGCGGCTGTCCAGACCTTCCGCAAAATGCTGGAGCTGGACGACCATCCTGTGGTGAGAAATAACCTGGCCACCGCCTTTTACAACAATGGCAAGCCACAGGAAGCGTGGGAATTTCTAGAGCCTGAACTGGAAAAGGGAGTGATCAGTCCCTTTGCCTGGGCCCTGGCCAGCATGATTGCCCAAGACTTGGGCTGGGGCAGCAAAGCCCAGGAGTACCTGCAGCAGGCGATTTACTGTTTCGACAGCGGTGTGCACAATCCCAGGCAGTTGGGATTCGAGCCAGCTGCTTGGCGGGAGTATACCGTGATCATCAAACGTGCTGCCGGTCATCTGGGTGAGGATCGTTTGGTGGTGGACTTACATAAGAAGTGGGAGCGCTATTATCAAACCCCTGAGGATGTCTTCCAAGCGGGCGTGGCTTTGTTCAATCTCGATTATCCTCTGCGTGCCGCAGAGTTGTGGGCGCGCATCAAGGGCCGGGGCTGGGATTTCCTAGAGGCTTACATCACAGTGGCGGAACTGGTGGATCAGGGCGTGGTGCCTAGATTCACTCTGCCCTATGCCGCGCCTGATTTCCTAAGGGGAGGGCGGCTTTCTGAAGAATTATTTACGGAGAAGGTTAGCCAGGGAGGGAACAGGGTGCTTCTGTTGGCCCAAGTCTTTGACCCTCTGTTCCCACCTGCCGCACTGCAGCCTGCTCTGGCGATTTTGGTTGGCTGTGGGGAGTGGGGCCTGGACTTGGTACGTTCCATTCTCGAGAACAGCAGCCTTTCCAAGAGGATCAAGCTTGCTGCAGCTTATGCTTTACGGGACTTGGGTGTGGCCAAACCTGGAATCGAGGAGTATTTAGAGGACGAGTAAGGACAGCAGAGAAGGAGGATTGAGTGTGAAGATCTCGATTATTGGTGCAGGCAGTATGTTTACGCGGCATTTGACAGTGGATATCCTCAGCATTGAGGGCTTAGATGACGGAGTCTTTGCCTTAGTGGATATTGATCCTAAGCGCTTAGAGCTCGCCCACAAGCTGGTGGAAATGGTGATCGCTAAGTTCGGTAAGAACTGGAAGGTCATCTCCTCCACTAACCGCAGGGAAGTTATCGCCGACTCTGACTTTGTGATCAATCAGATTGAAGTAGCTGGCCTGGATACGGTGCGCATGGAATATGGGATTCCGTTGAAATACGGGGTGAAGCAGTGCATCGGCGACACCATGGGCCCTGGGGGCTTGTTCAAAACCTTGAGAACCCTCCCGGCCTGGCTGGACATTGTCCGGGACATTGAAGAGCTAGCGCCTAACACCACCATTCTCAACTACACCAATCCCATGTCCGCGATCACCTTGGCCACAACTAGGGTGACTGAAGTTCCCATTGTGGGCCTCTGCCACTCGGTACAAGGGACCAGCCGCAAACTCGCGGATATGTTGGGCGTCCCCTATGAGGAACTGAAATGGGAATGCGCGGGGATCAACCATATGGCTTGGTTTACCACCCTGGAGCACCAGGGCAGAGATATGTATCCTGTGCTGAAAGAGAAGATGAAGGACCCGGAATTCTTGGCCTTGGATCCTGTGCGTCTCGATGCCATGCTCTATCTAGGCTATTTCGTGACTGAATCCAGCGGGCACTTCTCCGAGTACATTCCTTACTACCGTAAACGCCAAGACTTGATTGACCAGCACTGTGGAACAGGCTATGAAGGGGAAACAGGCTTCTACGCCACCCAGTGGCCCACTTGGCGGGCTAATACAGACCAAGATATCCAAGATCTGATCTCCGGGAAGAAGGAGATCTCGCTTAAGCGCAGCTACGAGTACGCCGCTCTGATTATTGAGGCGATGGCCAAGAATGAGCCCACGGTGATCTACGGGAATGTGAAGAACACGGGCCTGATTGAGAACCTGCCCCAAGATGGCATCGTCGAAGTGGCCTGTATGATCAACCGCAACGGCATCAATCCCTGTTACTTTGGCCGCTTGCCGGAGCAGTTGGCGGCGCTGAACAGGAGCAATATGTCCTTCTTCGAACTGTCAGTGGAAGCAGTGCTGCAGAAGGATCGGGACATGGCCATGAGGGCTCTGATGATGGATCCCCTTACAGCTGCTGTCTGTTCACTAAGCGAGATCAAGGAGATGTTTGACGAGCTCTATGAGGCAGAAAAGGACTATATTCCTGAGCTGTACTAGGATAGGAACTAGGAAGGCCCTCCGCTTCATATGCGGTAGGGCCTTATTTTTGGCTGGTATCACGCCTCGTTCAGTTTATCCTTCATTTTGGCCAGCACGTCAATGGCCTCCTGAAATCCCCTCTGTTCCTCCCTCATGGCCTCTAGGGCCTCGCGGTTCTTGGGCAGGAGATTGCGCCAGAACTGCCGGGAGAAGCGCTTGGGATTGATCACACCTTCCAACTCATCAACGCGGTTTTGCAGCTTGGCGATGCGTACTGTAATAGCACTGGCAATAATCTCGGCAGCGATTTCCGTACGCTGCGATGGACGCCATTTCTTAACTGCCAGCTGGTAACTGCGGATGGCCTCATCAAGATCATCTTCTTCCAGCGCTTTGAGGGCAGCCTTGACGTAAGTGGACTGGGGCATGTAGCCATGTTTGGTCAGCTGCACAATGCCCGCTTTCGCCATCAGCCCCGTGAGCATACTGGTTAAAAAGCCCAAAGACGGAAGCATACTAGATCTTTAGAGCCTTCTCCAGCCATTCCGCAGTCTTGGGGTTCAGCTCTTTGAACTGGCGCCACTCGCTTTCCGTGATCTCCAATGGGTCTTTGCCGAACATCTGCTCAATATTGCGGGATGCAGCTTTGACCAGCTCTTTGTTCACCGATAAGGCTGCCAGAATCGAGCCGCTGACCGCGAATAATCCATCGACGAAATCCAAGCCTGTGAGGCTTTCCAGGCCCCGTTCTAGTAACAGGCCTGCTAAGAATCCCACTCCACCAGCTGTGGTTGTCTTGATTATCTTACTCACTTTGTCAGCCCCTTTCGTCTTTCCTCTTCTTCCTCTTTAATACTCTTAATTGCTCGGGCAATGTAATCATCCTTCTGCCTGAGCCGTTTTTCCAGTTCACGAATTTCAGCACGCAGTTTCTGCTCTACTTTTCCCTTACCTCCCACAAAGCGCTGGTAGAGATAGGCGATGTTCAGACCCAGTACAACGCCCACTAGAGTCCCAAAGAGCAGGTACAGCATGTTACCATCTCCCGCCATGTGCACATGGTCCTTTCTTCTGATGAATTACCCTCACGGCATCAAGGATTATATTATACACAAGTTCGTCAAATTCCCGCCGTATCTGCGCATTCTTTTCCAGTGAGCCATGAGGATCATGGGAAAAAACCAAGTTAGCAGACTGGAGTACCCGATTGCCTGGTGCCGGTCTTCGTTCAGTAAGTACTCCTTCACACGGTTTGAGCAGGAGTTTTTCTGCTGTACTCCAAGGGTGCAAAGGGACACTGTGATGAGCAAGCGGTGTTAAGGGGAAGCCGGCAACCATTGCGGCCGCTTCCTTGCATGATCCTGTTTAGGAGGCATTTCAGGAAAAAATGGGAGATGGTGTGTAAAAAAATACTTACACACATGTTGCATGTTGGGATGGATATGGTAAAATGTACATGAAAGGAGTGAAGAGAGTGGATGAACTAGCGGTTATCATAGGCAGAAACATTGATGAGCTGCGTGTGTCGAGGGGGGTCTCAAAGAAAGACCTGGCGGCGTTACTTGGCGTTACTCGACCTACTCTGGATAACTACATTAAGGGCAACCAGATAATCGATAGTGGAAAGCTTGCCCTACTGGCCCGAGAGTTCAACAAGTCTCTAGACTTCTTTTTGACTTCGCCTAAGGACGAAGCATCGACTCTCATGTACAGAGCTGAAAGGGCAGCTGACACCCCTGAGCAGATTATTGACGGTATTGTACGCCGCTTTGAGCTCTACTCACAGCTGCTGAGAATTGTCGGTCAGCGGTCTGTGTTCATTCCCCCAACCTATGCGTTACGGCTTGAGGGCAAGCGGAAACTAACCGATTTGGACAAGAGAGTTATTGAGGACGTAGCCCTCAAGTGCCGCCGGGTATTGGGCTTAGAGGGGGTTGCTGGACACGACTTGTTCCTCGCACTGGAAGAGGTGGGTATCAGCATCCTTGCGTTTCCCACTGACCCAGCAGCACAGGTATGGGGAGCTTCTGCGTTTTCCACTGAGAGCGGAGCGTTCATCTATGTCAATGACCATACCTCAGTCGCTGAAGAACGGAAGATTTTCAGCCTGATACATGAGTTGGGCCACCTTATCCTGCATCGTGACCGTTACTCGCTGCGTCACTCAGAAGTCAAGTATGTGAGTAGGCGACAGGAACTCAATGAAAAGGTGGCTGATCACTTCGCGAGCAGTTTTCTTGTTCCGAGACACAAACTCCAGCAAGAGGTGGAAGGTATTGGCGATGTTTCAATAGAGAGCGTTTTCTACCTCAAGAGGAAATTCCGGGTTAGTTTCCAGGCAATAGTGATGGCACTCAAGAACTATAGCATGATTTCTGACAAGCAGAGTGGGAGACTCTTTGCATTCCTGAACGCTCGAGGGTTCAACAAGTCTGAGCCGGCTCCTTTACCCTATTTCGAAAAGAACAACAGATATAAACTCTATATCCAAACCCTATATCGGACTGGAGAAATAGGTCTGAACAAAGTGGCGGAGTTTCTAGACCTGTCTGTGGTTGAGGCTCGTCAGATGATCCAGCAGTGGGGTATTGGCATCTAGTGACAGCCGCTATCCAATCACCTACCGTGAAGCTACCTATGTCTTGAGCCGCCACGCTAACTATGTTCGACCTGTGTTGATGGAAAAGCCCTTACGTCTCCTTGATGACTTGTTTGAAAGTGGGAGGGATGCGGAAGATGAATTTGAGTAAAAGGGGACTTGGAGAGGACTGCTTTTTCGGTTACTCAGTACGATTGAGTAAGCTTTCTGAAGACGATGGCGGTGGTTGGATAGCTTTTGTTCCTGAGCTGCAAGGTTGCCTTGCAGATGGAGAATCGCCTGATGAGGCATATACGAATCTTAAGGAGGTAGTCTCTCTGTGGTTGCAGGTAGCCGAGGAAGCTGGCAAGAAGATTCCTCCCCCCGAATCGTATCAGGAGGCTCAATATAGTGGCAAGATCGTGCTGCGTATGCCCAGGAACTTGCACCGCATCTTGGCGGAACAAGCTGAGCACGAGGACGTCAGTTTGAACCAGTACATGGTTTCGCTGCTCAGCTTCAATTCTGGGCGTTTGGTCAGATAGCCATCACAGGGAGCAAGACCCCATCACCCCCTGATTTCAGCTTCGAGAATACCGTCACTCGGTGGGGCTTTTATAGCCCTTCATCCTGTCGCCACTTCATGTATTAGTCTGGTGGCTTTGGGAAATTATAGGACAAAAGAAGCTGAAGGGGGTTAAGGAATGAATTGGCTGTCTAGGCTTGCTCTACTTCTGGTGATCATCGGTGCACTGAACTGGCTTTTGGTTGGGCTTTTTCAGTGGGATTTGGTGGCTGCCGCGTTCGGAGGAGAAACGATGCGAGCCTCGTCCATGCTGGCCAGGGTAGTGTATTCGCTCGTAGGACTGGCGGGTCTGTACTGCCTCACGTTTCTGTTCGGGGACAACAGAGTTGGCACAGAGTAGGCGCATCATGGCACTCAATCTTGTCTGTACTTAAGTATGATCCTTAACTACAAGAAGTCTCGGCTCAGGCCGGGGCTTTTTCACTTTATGTCTGGTTGTGGAATAGCCTCCCCTGGTGATGAGTATGTTTAAGTATCACCAAGTTGGGAGGAATAGCTGTGCCATATTTCGTCTGGTTCGGTGTCTTAGGACTGCTTTTGCTCTACGCCGCTGGTATCACCATGTTTTTGGCCAAACGGAAAAACATGCCCCACCTGCGCCGACATCACTCTCTGTTGGGCAAGGGGGCAGCTTTCAGCCTTGCTGTTCATGCTGTTTGGGCCAATCTCGATCATATGGGTCGCTCCGTTCCCCTGTTGGGGTGGATTGGGCTGGCTGCCATTTTCGGAGTGTTTCTCGGGTACTGTGCGATTTTGCGGACGCAGCGGGTTGGCGGCAGGAAATGGAGCCGGCTGCACTGGCAGATCCAGCTTCTGTCCATGGTTATCGCTACTGTTCATGCTGCCTGGATGATCGTACGAGTATTGAGCGCGCCTTAACAAAACCCCAGCAGCGTCTTGGCGAAAGGAGACTGTGTTATGACCAAGCAGGCAATTATCGTGACCATGGATTACCAGCTTATGTTGGAGACTGTCTCTGGCTTCGGTGCCCATTAGGGAGAATTGACAGGCCCTGTAACATTCGGTAAAATATTCCATACTGGAACAGAATTCGGCATAAAGGAGGTTCATTATGACGCTTCAAGGCAAGGTTGCCATTGTTACAGGGGCAGGTTCGGGAATTGGTAGGGCCATTGCGCTGCGTTTCGCAAAAGAAGGGGCAAAAGTGGTAGTCTCAGACATCAATGGTGAGACGGCAGGTGCGGTAGTCGAGGAGATCAAGGCTGCGGGCGGAGAAGCCATTGCCGCGGTTGGCAGCATAGCTGAAGAAAAAGATGTACAGGCCATGGTGGATGTCGCTGTGCAGGAATACGGTACACTGGATGTCTTGGTTAACAATGCAGGCATTATGGACAACTTTGAACCAGCTGGAGAGGTCACTGACGCGGTGTGGGACAGGGTGCTGGCAGTGAACACCACAGGTGTAATGCGGACAACCCGCAAAGCGCTGTCCATTTTCTTAGAGAAGCAGCAGGGGTGTATTATCAACGTGGCATCCATCGGCGGCTTGGAGGGTTCCAGGGCTGGAGCTGCTTACACCGCCTCCAAACACGCGGTGATCGGATTCTCCCAGAACACGGCGTTTATGTATGCCACCAGCGGAATTCGCTGCAATGTAATTGCCCCAGGCGGAGTGGAGACCAATATCGGGGCGAGCATGACTGGGTTAAGTGAGTTCGGAATGGGCCGGGCCCAGACCGGTATGGCGCTGAACCCCCGTATGGGCAAGCCGGAGGAAATCGCTGGAGTGGCCGCCTTCCTAGCTTCTGATGATGCCTCTTATGTCAACGGAGCCATCATCGTGGTCGACGGAGGCTGGACCGCCTATTAGATACGATCTGGGCTATCCCCTGACATCCAGGATGGAACCCAGGTGCGGTTGTACCGACAGCTCCATCATTTTCGTCGAATCGAGCAGTTTGATAAGGGCGGCTCCCTGGTCTTCCAGGACATCCTTCGCCATTCCCGCTACACGGGTACCTACTTCCAAGCTGAGCTGGTGTGTGCTGAGGGCTGTGGCCAGGGCAGCTATATCCATGCTAGTCACCATCCTTTACGGTATATGTACTTACTTACACTCTTTTCTGGACTTCCCTGCTTGGTGACCAACTATTGTGGAAACTGGAAAAACATGGTATTATCCTCCTTAGGAGGCGATAGCATGTCCAAGGTATCTGTACCCGTCAGCAACAACTTCTGTCCGCA
>DURH01000006.1 GCA_012837385.1 Bacillota bacterium | reverse complement strand
GGTACTGCTCTTCGCGGTGGCGGTCTTGGTCTTGCGCAACGTTATCGGTCCAAGTGTCCCAGTGGATCAGCCGCTAAACTATCACACCAGACTGGATGTGAATCTGGAGGAGATCAAGCCCGATTCCGTGTTTTTCTACAACTTCCACGTGGATGAGCCAGAAGTGTTTGATTTTGTGTACAGCGTGAACGCAAAATCTGAACTCACTCTGCGCTTGGTTAGCTTCACAGAACCCTTTGTCTTTAGCGGACAGAACTCCATAACCATGTTCAAGGGAAGCAGCGCCCCCAAGGGTCAGTTTACAGGTTTCACCCTGCTTGAGGGGGACTATGCTTTGGAGGTTTCCCCAGGGAGCGCAGGTACCCTTACTGTATATATCGACAGTAGGGAACCGAGCCCTGTTGATCTGCACTACCACCAGATCTTGACAGAACTGAACAACGGGACTTTTTCAGCTCAAACCTATGGAGAAGAAGGGTATGAGCTGGTATATGAAGGCGAAGTAGGTGTGGGAACAGACCAGCTTTTGGCTTCGTTGGCAGGAGGAGCGGAACGATCCATCTCAGCGTTTGCAGTTGGGCAGGGTCCGTTCACTCTGTGGTATACCGCGGATGGCGAGAAACACATTCTCCTGGAGGGTTTTAAGGCCACCATGGGGCGGTGGCTGCCCTTTCATCGGAGCTCAGGTGAGCTGCGGGTGAGTGTTCTGGAATCGCCGATAACGTTCTACATCTACGTCAAAGGGAAGTAAGGCCAGGATAGGAAATGGTCGAAATGATGCGGGGTGTTTCTATGAAGAGAAAGGTATATATTATCCTGACCATGAGCTTGCTCTCCGGTCTTGGTCTGATGGTTCTGGATTTTCTGTCGAGCAGCAGAACGGAGTTCAGAGTTCCCCCGGGGTTCAACCCCACAGTAGTGGAGCTTAGCGAGGGGCCCAGGCAGGATGAGTCAGTGTTCCAGGGCGAACTGGCAGTACCATCAGTGGTCCAGTTCTTTCTGCAGTCTGATGCAGAGGGGAATAAGGAAATCTGGATCAGAAGTGCATCAGAAGTATTAGGCTCTCCAACCAGGGAGATCTACATGGTTGTAGGGGAGTTCACCGGGAGTTCTTCGGTTTCAGTGCCCCTATTCATGGATGCAGGGCGCTATTCCGTGCATATCACTCATGAGCAGGTGGAGGGGCAGGTGCTCATCGCCACCAAGGAGACAGCCCTGGAACCGCAGGAGTTTTCCAGGCTGCTCCGTATCCATCAAGGCGACTTGGACAATCCGCCGCCTGGCTATGCAGAGGTTTTCTCAATCAGCCTCCAGGGGCTGACCTGCCAAGACGAGACCATGCACACCCTGTCTTTGACCAGGGCTCAGGAGGTTGGCTTGGCAGTGTACACTTCGGCGAGGCAGGGGATGGTCAGGCTGGATCTGGTGGGCCAGTCTTCCAGCTACTACGGTTTGGTCACTGAAGAGAGCTGGATCAACGATCAGCTCCAGACCACACTTTCCCCAGGGAAGTATGTCTTCAAGCTGACCTGTGCAGATGCGGATGGGGAAGTACGCGTCTATCTAAAACAGTAGAATTGGGGGGGCGGAGATGATCAAAAGACAGTTTCCAACTGCCGCGCAGGGCAACGCCGTGTTTCTATTTACCGTAGTAATCACCTGGGTCAGCAGTATCTTCCTGCAGCCCCGGCTGGGTTTGGGGACTAATCTGTGGATCAATGAATATGTCTGGATCCTCCTGCCGCCCCTATTGTTAGCGCGGCTGCAGGGCTGGTCAGTTGAAGAGGTCTATCGGTTCAAGACCACCAGCCGCAGGAACAAGCTGATCAGTTTCCTGTCAGGAATCTGCCTTTGGCTTGTGGCGGTGTATGTGGGTACAGTGATCCGCATCTTCCTCGATGCTAGGCTTGGCTCCTTGCCCGCCGAAGCGCAGTTCAGCCCATCGGTTTATCAAACCCTGCTTACCCTATTGGGTATGGTGATTCTAGCTCCCATCTGCGAAGAGATCTTGTTTCGGGGATTGATCCAGAGGGCCTATGAAGGATATGGAAAAAAACGCGCCTTGGTGATTGCCGCGTTTTTGTTCAGCTCCTACCATGTCTTGAACGGGCTCAGCGAGGTACTGCCCGTTTCCATTCTTGGTTTGGGCATGGGGTACCTATTGTATAAGACGGACTCCATTGCGAGCTCTATGGTCTTCCATGCTGCCTGCAATCTCTCCGCCATCTTCCTAGGCGGTGTAGGCGGCTTAACTAGGCTCCAGGCTATCCCTGCTTGGTTCCATCTCGCTGTGGTGGGCAGCTTAGGTGTAACCTGGTTTCTCTTCCGCGGCCTCCAGGGCACCCCAGCAGAGGAAAGGAGTGCTGCCAGTCAGGCCGGCGGCATGTCTGCAGCGGGCGCTATAACTCTGGTATTGGCGGCGCTGTTTCTTTTGGCCATGGGGGCTCTGGAAGCTGCTGTGCGTCTAGGGCTGATCACCCCTTAGCCAGGCCTAGGAGCAGTTTAGTCCGCTCTTCCACGATCTGTCTGTGCTGCTCCTCAGTCCAGGCTGGATTCTTGTTCTCCCAGAACTTGTTGCAGGGGATCTCAGAGCACTCTCCGCAGTGCTTGAATCCCCTGTCCAGCACGCTGCACTCATAGAAGTCGCACACCTCCAGATTCACCTCTGGAAGCCACACTGGTTTACCTGCAATGGCAAAGCAGCCACCACAGTCCGTGCCAAAGGCCCGGCAGTCGCTGCAGATGCAGCCGCATGCTCCTACGTATACCTCCATGTTTATTCCTCCCGTTATGTGTTAGAAATCACTTTCGGTTTTGGCCAGCACATTCCCTGCTATGTCCCGCCTGTCGAACGAAAATCTCTTAGAAGGAGCCTGCCTTTTTGTTGAGAACTTATGAAAAAAGAACGTTTGGCTGATGGATGCGGGAAAGGAGTACTCAACCATGGCAGCAGTTAAGAATCCAATTATCTGGGCAGACGTTCCCGACCCCAGTGTGATCAGGGTTGGAGATACATATTTCATGAGCAGTACAACCATGCACATGAACCCAGGTGTGCCCATCATGAAGTCCAAGGACCTGGTGAATTGGGAGATTGTGAACTATGTTTATGATGTCTTGGGGGAAAAAGACGAACAGAAGCTGGAGAACGGGAGAAATGAATATGGGATAGGTTCCTGGGCCAGCAGCCTCAGGTATCATAATGGTGTTTACTACGTCGTTTTCAGCTCCCAAACCGAGAACAAAACCTTTGTATGCAAGACCCAGGATATCCAGCGGGGGCCTTGGGAGAAGCACACCCTGCCCTTTGTCCACGATATGTCCCTGCTCTTTGACGATGATGGCCGGGTTTACTTGGTCTACGGAAGTGGTGACATCCGGGTGCTGGAACTCACCTCCGACGCTGCCGCTGTTCGCCCTGGAGGCCTGGATCAGGTTATTATCCCAGATAGCAGTGCTGTGGCCGGCCCCGATATTGCCCTGCCTGCAGAAGGAGCCCATATCCACAAGATCGGCGGGATGTACTACATCTTCCTGATCACCTGGCCCCGGGGAGGTATGCGCACTCAGCTGTGCTACCGCGCTGAAAGAATTACTGGGCCTTGGGAAGGCAGAGTGGTGCTCCAGGACGCAGGCATAGCCCAGGGAGGATTAGTAGATACCCCCGATGGAAAGTGGTATGCGCTGCTGTTTGGGGACCGCGGTGCGGTAGGCCGCATTCCCTACCTGGTCCCTGTGGAGTGGGTAGAGGGCTGGCCTGTGCTGGGCACCGCAGGGAGGGTGCCAGTCGATACTGGCCTTGGCCCCTGCCAAGGACTGAGGATCGCGGCGTCAGACGAGTTTGACAGCCCGCAGCTCGGCTTAGTCTGGCAGTGGAACCACAATCCAGATCAAGAAAACTGGTCGCTCACAGAGCGCCCTGGATTTCTTCGTTTGAGGACGGGAAGAGTGAGCCAAGGTCTGACAGATGCTCGGAATACCTTGACCCAGAGGACGTTTGGGCCAGAATGCTCTGGAGTGGTGGCCGTGGATACCTCCCAGATGCGCGGCGGCGACTGTGCAGGGTTGGCAGTGTTCCAGAAAATCTACGGGTTTATCGGGGTAAAGATGCGCGGTTCGCAGCGGTATGTAGTGATGGCCGATGCCAGTTCTGGATCGTGCGAGGAAGTCGAAAGCATCGCTGTCAGCCAGACATTCCTCTATTTTAAGATCACATGTGATTTTCGCGGACAGAAGGACCAAGCCGCCTTCTTCTACAGCCTAGATGGCGAGGAATGGATCTCCCTGGGGCGCACTCTGCAGATGGAATACACGCTGCCGCACTTTATGGGTTACAGGTTTGCCCTGTTCAATTTCGCCACTGAGGCCGCAGGAGGCTATGCTGATTTTGATTACTTCCGCATTGCCAGTTCCTAGACATAAAGCACAGAAAGGGAGATGCAAATGCTGCGAGAAGTGAGAATCAAGAATGGAGTAGTGCGGGGGCTGCCAGCAGCTGATCCGCGGATCACCAGCTTTAAAGGGATTCCCTTTGCAGCGCCGCCAACTGGCCAAAACCGGTGGAGGGCACCCCAGCCCGCGGAGGACTGGAGTGGTGTCTTGGAGGCGTTTCAGTTTGGGCCCATCGCCATGCAGGCTGTGCCGGGCATTAACAAAGACAATATCTATGACTTCGAGTGGCATGTGGATCCGAAGGTGCCTATGGGTGAGGATTGTCTCCAGCTGAACATTTGGACGCCCGCCACCAGTCCCGAAGATAGGCTGCCTGTGTTCGTTTGGTTCTTCGGCGGCGGGCTGCAGGTGGGTTATCCGTCTGAAATGGAGTTTGACGGTGAGCGGATCGCGCGCCGCGGGGTAGTGGTTGTCACTATCAACTACCGCCTCAACGTGTTTGGCTTTCTGTGCCATCCAGAGATAACCCAAGAGGCTCCTGAGGCACCAGCGAATTTCGGCCATTTGGATCAGCAGTTTGCTGTACGCTGGGTTAAGGAGAACATCGCGGCTTTCGGCGGCGATCCCAACACCATCACCATCGGGGGACAGTCTGCCGGCGGCGGCAGTGTGCTGGCTCAGCTTACATCGCCGCAAAACGAGGGATTGTTTCAGAGGGCCATCATCCAAAGCGGCCTGTTTGCACCTACCTATCCCGACAATCGCAGGCCTCCTTGGGGGATGAGTCTGCAGGATGCAGAAAGAGCCGGGATGGAGTTTTTTGACTACTTGGGGGTTTCTTCCCTCAAGGAGGCGCGGGAACTGGATGCCGAGTATATCCGGCTCAAAGCCTTGGAATATGGGCGGTTTTGGGGAACTGTTGTTGATGGGCAGTTTTGCCCAGACGATCCTTTCAAGCTTTTTGTGGAAAACAAACGCCTTCAAGTACCAGTGATGGCTGGTCACACCTCCTCCGAGTTTATCAGCCAGCCGATGGTAAGTACAAAAAAGGAGCTGGAGAACTTGGCCTGGGAACTGTTCTCCGACGCTGCACCGGAGTTTTTGGCACTGCTTGACTTTGACCGCGCCAGCTTGGCTGAAGCAGTGGAGAAAGCGTCAGTAAACACCATTGAATACGCGGTGCGAGTGGCTGCCCGGGCCAATGCTGAGGCTGGTTTGGGAATTCCCCTTTACTACTACAACTTTGATGCTGAGATACCAGGCCCTGACAACCCAGGGGCATTCCATTCCGTTGACTTGTGGTTCTTTTTCGAGACATTGGCCAAGTGCTGGCGGCCCTTTGTTGGCAAACACTACGATCTCGCCCGGAAAATGTGCAGCTATTGGGCGAACTTCATTAAAGCCGGCGATCCCAATGGCGTGGATGCCACAGGCGAAGAACTGCCGCACTGGAAGCCGTACACGAAAGACGAACCGTTCGGCATGCTCTTCCGGGACGAACCAGAGTTTTCTAGGCGAAAAGCAAGTCAGGTGATGGAATTCTGGATTCGGCATTTCTTTCAGGATTAAGGCAGTCTTTCCTTGACTCAATTCTTGCTCCTGTGCCATCGAATGCAGGCTTAGAACTTAGCATTCGATGGCTTTTCTTATCATATAACTGGGCTTTGGATTGAAATTTTGTCATAAACACGTCATTTGAAGAAGGTTTTTTACAAGCTGGCTAGAAATATTGAATCAGAGTTTTCAGAGAAGGGGGAAGATTAAAAGGGAATAAACGGAAGAATGAGCAGCTCGGTGTTGGTTGTGGTATCGACAAGAGAAGGGAGAGGAAAGTCTTGAAAAGAAGAGGGTTTTGGTTTCTACCTTTACTGTTGATTCTTGTTATGGGCGCAACTGCTTTCGCACAGGAATTCAAAGAGTTCACCGTGTTTACGGGTGAGCCTTTGCCAGACTATCCCGGTTCCACCATTGTCGGCGACATTATCGAAGCAGAGACAGGCGTAAAGCTGATCAGAGAAGCACTGGTAGGCGATCTGGAGACAAAAGTCGGTTTGATGATCGCCAGTGGAGATTACCCAGATCTGGTAGTGGCGGCACACTTTACCAGCCTGTTGAAGGATGCTGGAGCATTATTGCCACTCAATGATCTGATTGAAGAGCACGCTCCCAACCTCAAGCGTCTTTACGCTAACCATTGGGAAATGCTGCAACAGGAAGATGGAAACGTGTATTGGCTGCCGATTCAGGCTATCCCCTACGGCCCCGATACATCCCGTTATCCGTCCCTGGCGTTCTTCATGAACAAACGGGTACTGAAAGAAGCAGGGTGGCCCGTGATCAAGACCCTGGACGAATACTTCGGGCTGATCGAAGACTACATGGCCAAACATCCCACCATCGATGGTGAACCCACCATCGGTTACGTTACTCTGTTTGATGGCTGGCGCAGCTTCGCTACCACCAATGTACCGCAGCACCTCATGGGTTATCCCAACGAGGGCGAGTTTGTCCCTGTCATGCAGCAGGGTCGCTATGTGGTAACAGAATACCACACCTCGCCAACAGCTAAGGCTTACTATCAGAAGCTCAATGAGATGTACAACAAAGGAGTCGTGGATCAGGAAACCTTTATCATGAACTACGACCAGTACATCGAGAAGCTGAGCTCTGGCCGTGTCTTGGGTACATTCAACCAATTCTGGCAGATGCAGGAAGGGCAGAACTATCTGCTGCGGGATAACCCAGACAGCATCTTCGTTCCCCTGCCGATCGTGATTGATCCGTTAGTAGAAGAGCGTCAGCGCGACATTCCCTATGTGCAGCCCACTCAGGGTATGGGTATCACTGTGAAGTGTAAGGATCCTGTGGGAGCCATCAAGTTCCTTGACTACCTAATCAAGGAAGATACCCAGAGGCTGCTCCAGTGGGGTATTGAGGGCGTACACTATGAAGTAGATGAAAACGGCCTCTACTACCGCACGCCTGAACAGCTCGAACTCTTCCGGGATCCCGACTGGGTACAGAACGTATTTGGTAGGCAATACTTCTTCAACGCCTTCCCCAGCTTGAGGGGTGTTGACGAGAACGGAAACATGTTCTTCCCCGATACGCAGCCGCACTTGATTTACAGTGACAGCACCGATTCGGAGAAAGAGGTCATGGATGCCTACGGCGTGAAGTCCTTCTCGGATCTGTTCAACGAGCCGATCTTCAAGAAGTACTTCCCGCTCTGGACCATCACCATGCCAGCTGGTTCACCGGCCCATATCGAGGAGACCAGGATGAAAGACGTCCTCAACCGCTATGTACCTGAGCTGGTAATGAGCTCTCCAGATCAGTTCGAGAATATCTGGCAGAACTATGTCAAGGATATCAAGCCGCTCATGGTCGAGCAGATGAAAGTATATCAAGAGGAAATCGATTGGCGCATGGAAAACTGGTAAAAACTCGGGTTTTGAAAGGCAAAAGGGGCGCTCTTGAGCACCCCTTTTGCCCCATAATTCTTAAGTAAGAGAGTTGAGAAATCATGAAGACGTCAGCGAGTGTATCTAGGCGCGGTGGCACCTTTTGGCACCGAGTAAAGCAGCAGAAAGTGCTCATACTGATGACCATCCCCTTTTTAGTGCATGTTTTCATCTTCAGATACGTCCCTATCTGGGGCTGGCTGATGGCTTTCCAGGAATATTGGCCAGGTAAGGGTATCCTTCAGCAGACTTGGGTGGGGCTGGAGAACTTTAAGCTCTTATTTGATGATCCTGTTTTTTACCAAGTATTGAGAAACACCCTGGCCATGAGCATCATCAAGCTAGCCATGGGCACAATCAGTTCTATTGCCCTGGCGCTCATGCTCAATGAAGTGAGACGAATGTGGTTCAAAAAGACTGTCCAAACCATCTCCTACCTGCCCCACTTCATTTCCTGGGTGGTCGCTGCCAACCTGGTAAGGGATGCCCTGTCCACCGACGGGGGCATCATCAATAAAGTACTCATGGACTTGCGCATTATCAAGGAGCCGATCATGTTCTTGGGTATACCAGGGCTGTTCTGGTGGATCATCGGAATCTCCCACGTTTGGAAAGAGGTTGGGTGGGGCGCAATCATCTATCTCGCAGCCATTGCTTCCATCGACCCCACCTTGTATGAATCAGCCATGATCGATGGGGCGGGGAGGCTCAAGCAGATGTGGTATATCACGCTGCCTTCCATTCGGCCCACCATCAGTGTGCTTTTGATCATGAACATGGGTTGGGTGTTAAGTGCAGGATTTGAACAGCAGTATCTGCTGCAAAACGGGCGGGTGATAGACTACGCCAGAGTATTCACCATCTATGAGCTTGACTACGGGATCAAGATGATGCGCTACTCCTTCGCCACAGCGGTAGGTATCTTCCGCAGCGTTGTCAGCCTCATCCTTGTGTTCAGCGCCAACCAATTGGCTAAGCGCTGGGGCCAGGAACGCTTGGTGTAATGATATCAGGGAATCCATGTGGGGGTGGAAAGTATGAATAGAGTTGGACGTAAGACCTGGGAGGATTGGATTATCGATGCAGTGATCTACCTCAGCCTAATTTTCTTGGTGGTAGTCACCCTGTATCCTTTCTTGAATACACTGGCTGTTTCTTTCAACGACGCCATGGATAGTTCCAGGGGAGGGATAACCCTCTGGCCGAGAAAGTTCACTTTGTATAATTATCAGACGCTGCTCACCCGCAGCCAGATTTACCACGCTACCTTGGTCTCCGCGGCCAGAACTGTTTTATCCACGGTGTTGGGTGTGTTCTGCACCGCCATGGCGGCCTATATCATCAGCCGCAGGGAGTTTGTCCTCAGGAGGTTTGTCTCTTTTGTCTATGTTTTGACCATGTATATAGACGGAGGGCTGGTACCAACGTACTTCTTAATGCGCTCCTTAGGATTGACCAACAGCTTTTGGGTATATGTGGTGCCGGGGCTGGTATCGGCCTTTAACCTCATAGTGATTAGGACTTATATCGCTGGCCTTTCGGACAGCTACGTGGAGTCGGCGCGCATTGACGGAGCAGGTGAGTTTACAATATTTCTGCGGATCATCCTGCCCTTGTGTAAGCCGGTGCTGGCCACCATTGCCCTGTTTATTGCAGTGGACAACTGGAATGCGTGGTTTGACACCTTCCTTTATAACTCAGCCAATGCACAGCTCAGTACCTTGCAGTACGAGCTGATGAAAGTTTTGCAGAGTGCAAATACCATGTCAGGATCGCTGCTGCAGGCCCTTTCCAGGGCCGCTGCGGGTACAACGAACACTGTCACGCCCAGGGCGATCCGAGCCACCATGACCATTATCGTCAGTGTGCCCATCGTGATAGTCTATCCCTTCCTGCAGAGATACTTCGTGCACGGCCTAACGCTGGGAGGTATTAAGGAATAACAGAAAAAATCAATGTAGGCATTATTAATGTAAATGAACTGAAAGCCCGGTCAGACCGGGCTTTGCTTCTGTATGGGCCTGCCTAACTGGTGAAAAAAATGAAAAAAGGGTCAATTTCAGCCCTCCCTGAGTTAAAAACCGAGGCAGATCACTAAGTGAAAAATAAGTAATGGGAGGATTATCACAGCTGGGTGAGTAATTCTAGAGTGAAAGCTTTCAGTGTTAGATTTGTAACAATTGCCGTTAGCCTTGATGCAAGCTCTTGGGTGGCAGAGCAAGGAGGAACGAAATGTTCGTTAGAAAGTATCTTATTCCCCGTCTACTGCAGTACTTCTTGGTAATCTTCCTCGGAATCACCATCGTGTTCTTCATTCCCCGGCTGGCACCTACCAACCCAGTGGAAAGAACCATTGCAGAGATCAGATCCCGCGGCACCTATCTGGACCCAGCTCATATCCAGGCCATGGTAGACGCCTTAACAGAGATGTACGGGCTATCGGGCTCTTGGCTCCAGCAGTACAAGGATTTTTGGGTGCGTCTGTTTCATGGTGATTTTGGAGTGTCTTTCTTCCAGTTTCCGACTCCAGTAATCAGGCTGATCAAAAACGCCCTACCCTGGACAGTGGGCTTGCTGCTTACTACCACCATCCTTTCTTGGGTGTTCGGGAACGTTGTTGGTGGTATGGCAGGATACGCCCATAACAAGCGTTGGTCAAAGGTGCTGGATGCTTTGATGATGTTTGTCAGGCCCATACCGTACTACGTCTTCGCGTTAAGCCTTTTGATCTTGTTTGGGTATGTTTTCAGGAAGTTCCCCATCGGGGGAGGCGCCACCATAGGTAGGCAGCCTTCCTGGACACTGAGTTACATCCTGGACGTCCTGCGGCATGCCTTTTTGCCCGCCCTGTCCATGGTGGTTTTGGGGGCTGCCTCGTGGTTCCAAACAACCAAGCTTATTGTTCAGAATGTGAAATCAGAGGATTTTGTGCAGTATGCACAGTTGGGCGGGATCAAGGAAGGCAAGATCATGTTCCGGTACGTTATCCGCAATGCTATGCTTCCCCAGATTACGAACTTAGCGCTATCCCTCGGGCAGATCTTGAGTGGTGCCTTGATCACTGAAATTGTTTTCTCCTATCCTGGACTAGGGCACCTTTTGTTTTCTGCGATTTCGACCGGGGATTACAACCTGATTATGGGAATTATTTCCCTGTCCATAGTGGCGATCACCACCTTGGTCCTGATTGTCGATTTGATTTATCCCCTCTTCGACCCGAGGATCAGATACAAGTAGCAATAGGAAGGAAATGGTCATGCCTATAGGGAGCACACTAAAGGAACTGTTTAGAGACTATCGGTTTGTCTGCGCTTTCATCGTTCTGTTATTTTTGGTAGCTTTGGCTCTGTTGTCGTTCTTTTCGCCCTATGATCCCACAATCTGGTATTATGCGCCTCGGGATCTGCCTCCATCGAGCAAACATATCCTGGGTACATGTTCCCGAGGGCAGGACGTGTTCTGGCAGGCTACCTTTGCCATCCGCAACTCCCTCATTATCTCAGCTGTGGCGGGAGTGTTTTCCAGGATTATCGCGGTGGCCGTAGGCCTCGTGGCTGGTTATCGAGGCGGAAGAACAGATCGGTTCTTGATGTTTATCAGTGACGGCTTCTTGGTTATTCCTCTCTTTCTGATCATCGTCATGTTGGCTATGCTGATTCGGGACAAGATGACCATTTTTACCACGGGCTTGCTCTTGGCTGTGTTTGGCTGGGCCTGGGATGCCCGGGTGATCAGGTCTCAGGTTCTCAGCCTGCGGGAAAGGGAGTTCACCAAGACTGCGGTTCTCTCAGGAACTGGGACCATGGAACTGGTTTTTAAGGAGTACATGCCGTACATCACACCCTTGGCGTTCTCCACTTTGATCAACAATATGTCTTGGGCTATCGGTATGGAAATGACCCTTTCCATCGTTGGTTTGACTAACATGGATATCCCCACCCTGGGCACTACGTTGAAGTGGGCCCTGAATTACCAGGCCATTCTAATGAGGCGTTGGTATTGGCTCTCAACCCCAGTGGTGCTGTCTGTTTTCCTGTTTATCGCCCTGTATTGGCTGTCTGTAAGCATCAGTGAATATCTAGACCCTCGGACACGGGTACAGAGAGTAGGGGGCGAGTAAAGTGGCTAGAAACGATGTAGTACTCAGAACAGAGAATCTGCAAGCACATTATGTCTTAGATATTCCCGGCGGGCAAAAAGTGGTCCGGGCAGTCGATGGTGTAGACTTAGCCATCCGCAAAAACGAGATCTATGGCATTGCTGGTGAGAGCGGCTGTGGCAAGACTACTCTGATGAAGACTCTTTACGCTTCCATCAGCAGGCCCCTGCGTCTGGTCAATAGCACAGTGTATTACACAAAGGATGATCAGGAGTTTGACGTGTATGCCCTGAACAAGCAGGAGCTGCGCAAGCTGCGCTGGCAGTACATGGCGTATGTTCCGCAAGGGGCCATGAGCATCTTTAACCCTGTGATTAAGCTGAAGGAAACCTACAGGGACTTTTTGAGCAGTCACCTTACTGGAAAAACTGTTGAGGAAATGTTTGATATCGCCAAAGAGCACATAGATCAACTGGGGCTGCCTGTGAGTATTTTGGAAGCATATCCCCACCAGCTGTCTGGAGGTATGCGGCAGAGGGTGGCCATCGCCTTGGCGGCGCTGCTGCGGCCCAGTGTAATTTTTGCAGACGAACCCACCACGGCCCTGGACGTTGTGGTTCAGCGGGGTGTAGTCCAGTTGCTGAAGGATATCCAAGAGCGTCTGCACAACACGATTATTCTGGTTACCCACGACATGGGCATCCACGCCAATGTCACTGACCGCTTGTGCATTATGTATGCAGGCAGGGTAATCGAAGAAGCGGATACCGTGGAAATCTTCAAGAACCCGCTTCATCCCTACACCCAATTCTTGATCAACTCGCTGCCACAGTTCGGCGATCTGGGTGAGAGGGTTAGCGCTCCCGGCCAGCCGCCGTCCTTAGCCAATCTCCCCCCGGGATGTGCGTTTCATCCACGCTGTCCCATGGCTATGCCCATCTGTAAGGAGAAGAGGCCAGATACTACTGTAATCGGTGAGCATCGTGTTGCCTGCTGGTTACAGCAAGAAGGGGGAGAAGCTCAGCATGCCAGCAATTCTTGAGACCCGGAACCTTACTAAAGTTTTCTATCGAGGGAGCCTCCTGGCACGGGACCGAATAGTAGCCGTTGACAACGTGTCTTTCCAAATGAAGCGGGGTGAAGTCTTTACCCTAGCTGGGGAGAGCGGGTGTGGGAAAACCACTGTAGCCAGGATGATTCTTGGGTTTGAACACCCAACATCTGGCGAGATTGTGTATGAAAACAACGAAGCCAAGAAAAACGAGAAAGTCTGGTTTAACCAGCGGATCCAAGCCGTCTTCCAGAATCCCTTTGAGACGTTTAACCCTTTGAGAAAGGTTGAGGGATATCTCTTTGAAACGGTGCGCAACTATAGATTGGCTTCAGACCGGTCTGCAGCTGAAAAGTTGATTAACTCGAAATTGGAGGCAGTGGGGCTGAGCTTTTCCGAGGTGCAGGGGCGCTATCCCAGCGAATTCTCGGGAGGGCAGCTCCAGAGAATTTCCATTGCCCGATCGCTCTTGGTCGATCCATCCTTATTGATTGCTGACGAGCCGGTGTCCATGGTGGACGCCTCCATCAGAATGTCCATAGTGAACTTATTCAAGCACCTGAGAGATGAGCTTAACATGGGTATTCTCTACATAACCCACGATCTGGCTACAGCTTACTATTTGAATGGGCAGATTGCTGTGATGTTCCGCGGCAACACCATGGAGATGGGGCCAGTGCAGCAGGTGCTTATGAACCCGCTGCATCCGTATACTCAACTCTTGAGGGAATCCATCCCCGAGGCGGATCCCGCCAAGAAATGGCAGGGGAGAATTTCCATTGCCGAGACTGAACAGGAGGAGTACTTGAGAGAGGGGTGCAAGTTTGCGGGCAGATGCCCACAAGTTATGGAAATCTGCAAGAAGCAAGTGCCAGACATCGTTTCTATCGATGGTGTCCAGGTGAAATGCCATCTGTACTCTGGCACGAAGGGACGGCAGAAGGAGGTGAGTTGAGCCCGGTTTAGGACGAGATTGTGAGGCGACTCATTCAGCACACTGTGAAAACATAATCTAAGGAGGTAAACAATGAGCAGGACCAGGAATGTTTTGTTACTATTGTGTCTGACTATCCTTGTTATGAGCTCTGCCGTATTCGCAGCGGATCCCAGCGGATTCCCCAGGGATCAAACCCTGATCGTCAGCATGCTGACTGGGCGTGTGGGAACTCCCAGCAACTTCAATGAATGGGTTGGTTGGCGTAACAGGGACCGCGGTATGCAGAACCTCGCCAATGAACCACTGTGGTCCGTCGATTTCGCTACCGGTCAAATCATCAACGGTCTGGCTTCTGGAGACCCCGTTTACAACGAGGACTTCACTCAGCTGACCATTCCCCTCCGGGAAGGGGTTGCCTGGAGCGACGGTATGCCATTCACTGCAGATGACGTTGTCTTCACAATCGAGACCATCATCGCTGAACCGGGGCTTGCCAACCATCCAACCTTCGCCACCGCTGTCAAGGATGTGTACAAGACTGGTGATTACGAGGTTGTGATCGAGCTTCTAGAATCCGATTCACGGTTCCACACTCACTTCTTGGATCGCTGGGGCTGCACCTGGATTATGCCCAAGCACATCTTTGAGAACGTAGAGGATGTTGTCTCCTTTGAGTTCAACCCCTTCGTAGGCTGCGGTCCTTACAAGCTGCACAGCTTTGATCCCGCTGGCTACTGGACGGCTTGGGAAAAGAGAGACGATTGGGATAAGACACCAACCGGCATGCTCTTTGGCGAACCCGTACCTAAGTATGTCTTGATCCAGACCTACAGTGACGGCAGTGCCAAGATCATTGCTCAACTCACCCATCAACTTGATGTGGCAGACCATGACGCAGAAGGCTTTGCCGCCGCCATGGCTCAGGGCGGTACCATCCGTGCCTATCAGCTGACCTATCCTTGGGTAGTCAACAACGACCCCTGCTTGACAGGTATTACCTTCAACACTATGGTAGCGCCTTTCGATAACAAGGAAGTACGCTGGGCCTTGGTACTGGCTATCGATATCGTTGAGTACCTGGCACAGGCAGTGGACGGCCAGGCAACCTTAAGCCCAGTCCACGTACCTCACCTGGGTGCCTATCCTGAGTACTATATTGAACCCATGCAGGAATGGCTGAAGAACTTCGCTTTGGATCTGGGCGATGGAGAGAAATTCTATCCATATGATCCAGACGCAGCTCTCAAGGTTGCCGAGTACGCACGGCAGAGAGGCCATCAAGTCAGCGACGACCCCGAAGAGCTCAAGGCTACCTTCGGCCTCGGCTGGTACAAGTACGCTCCTGACGTTGCTGCCAAACTGCTGGAGAAGAATGGCTTCACCCGTGACGCTAACGGCAAATGGCTGCTGCCTGACGGTACGCCGTGGAGAATCAGGATTACCGATATTAACGACACCGGGCATCACCAGTTCAAGAACGGTAATGCCGCTGTCCAGCAGTGGAAGAAGTTCGGTATCGATGCCGAATACATCGCGACAGACGCCTACAGTACACTGCAGCAAGTAGGTGACTTCGAAGTTGGTGCTGTCTGGCCGGCCCTTGAACCATGGGGTGCAGGAGCAGACCTCTACCGCTCGCTGAACGCCTTCTATTCAGAGTACATGGCGCCCATCGGTGACAATAACCGCGGCCATGCTTCGAGATGGTCCAGCGCTGAGATGGATGATATCATCAAGCGCATGAGGGCAACTGACCCCACAGACATCGAGGCAACCGTTGCTGTAAGCACCGAAGCCCTTCAGCTCTTGATCGAAGAAATGCCCAGCGTTCCCACGTATGGCTACTCTGGCTTTATGACTTGGGATGAATACTACTGGACCAACTGGCCAGGAGCAGAGAATCCCTACATGGGCCCATACGGACACTGGGGTACTCTGAAGTACATGCTGCCTTCTCTGCAGCCAACAGGGAACAAATAGGAACGACTGAATTACCAGCGGTGCACCCTCCGGGGTGCATCGCGTTTTTCTTTGCAAAACTATCCAGTGGGAGGCGTGGGTATGGACAGGATCAATCAGGTTATCTCTCAGGGCCCCTATGCGGATACGTGGGAAGCGCTGAGTGAATATCAGATTCCCAAGTGGTACAGAGACGGCAAATTCGGCATTTTCATCCATTGGGGCGTTTATTCAGTACCCGCTTTCGGCAGCGAATGGTACCCCCGGAACATGTATATCCCCGGTTCTCCCGAGTTCGAACACCACAGGCGTACCTACGGAGACCATGCCAAGTTTGGCTATAAAGATTTTATCCCGCTCTTCACAGCAGACAAATTCGATCCGGAAGCATGGGCTGACTTGTTCCACCGGGCAGGGGCCAGGTATGTGGTGCCAGTTGCTGAACACCACGATGGCTTTCAGATGTATCGCAGCAGTATATCACGGTATAACGCCTATGAAATGGGACCGAAGAGGGATGTGTTGGGTGAGCTGTCAGCTGCCTTTCAGAAGAGGGGCCTCCAGCACGGTGCCTCCTCGCACCGCGCCGCCCACTGGTTCTTTATGGGCCACGGCAGGCTTTTCCATAGTGATGTGAGGGAACCTCTTAGGCGCGGCGATCTCTATTGGCCCGCGCAGCCTGAAGGGGACTTCCAGGATCTATTCAGCAAGCCAGAGCCCAGTTCTGAGTTCTTAGAAGACTGGCTGCTGCGGAGCTGTGAAATAGTAGACAGATACCGTCCCAAGCTGTTTTACCTGGACTGGTGGGTTCATCACAATTCCTTCAAGCCCTACCTAAAGAAGTTCGCCGCCTACTACTACAACACCATGGCGGAGCTGGGGGAGGAAGGAGTGATCACCTACAAACACGATGCCTTCATGTTGGGCACCGCGGTTGTAGATGTGGAGCGCGGCCAATTCGCCGATGCCAAGCCCTATGTGTGGCAGTCGGATACTTCCTTGGCTAAGAATTCCTGGTGCTACACTGACCAGAATGTCTACAAGACAGCAAGCCAGATTATCTGCGACTTGGTTGATGTTGTGAGCAAGAACGGCACCCTGCTTTTGAATGTTGGCCCCAAGGCCGATGGCACCATTCCCGAACGGGAACGGGACATCCTGCTGGATATCGGGCGCTGGCTGAAAGTGAATGGGGAGGCCATCTACGGCTCACGCGTGTGGAGATGTGCTCAAGAAGGCCCAACCATCGTCCCAGAAGGACAGTTCACAGACTCGGAGGATAGAGCATTCACCCCCCGGGATATCCGCTTCACCGTGAAGGGCACGCATCTCTATGCTGCTGTGCTGAAATACCCGGAGAATGGTGAGGTAACCATCACATCGCTGGCTGAAAGGGATGCCGGGAGCAAACCTCACTTCCACGGGATAATCAGAGAAGTGACAGCCTTAGGCTTCGATGAACCGATAGAGTGGCGGCGAAGCCCTGCGGGATTGGAGATCAGGACCAAGACGATAAAGAGCGAGCATCCTGTAGTGTTCAAAATCCGCGTTGATTGATGATAGTCCATACCCTCTGCTCTTTCCAGTCTCTTTCAAGATTGCCAGAAAACCGCGAATGTCTGGACCAGGTTGCGGGAACAATACTCTCTGACGGTATCCGGCGCGCTTTCCAGCTGCTGCCGGAAATGAAAGGGGCAGAGGAGCCATGTGGGGCTTAACCGTGACGGACTTGTTTTATCCCGTGTTCGTAATTCTGGTCTTCCTTCTCACACTGATCTTTATACCTAGGGAGAGGTACAAACACTACTTGATCTATGGACTCCTTGTGGGAGGGCTAGGAGATATTATTGTCGTAACCACCTTTCAGAACATCCTGGGGGCCATGTGGTTCAAGAATCAAGGGCTGTTCTTTGTGCTGCGGCACCATGCCTTGTCGCCTGTGGGCTGGACTTTTAGCGTGATGATCTTCCTCTTTTTCCTGCCGGAAAGGAGAGGGTTTCTCTATCCCTACGTTCCCCTCTGGGCAGCCATCAGCGTGGCCTATGGCTATATCGTGAAGAATGCCAACCTGTACGATTTTCAGGAGTGGCTGTTCCCCATAGTTGCCTATCTAACCTTTCTGGCCTGGTGGGCTTTTGCCGCCTGGTTCTACCTCCGAACCAGCAATCCCGAGAGCAGGTAAAATATTCCCCCAGCTAACAGGGCTATTGGCAGCGAAGGTCGAAATAGAAGGAAAACCCATTCTAGGAGGCCTTCGTAGTGACAGAACTAGAGAAATTCCTTGCCAGCTTGCGACGAGTGCTTTTCCAAGGAGAATTCGGTACTGAGAAGGGTTGGAGCATTTTGCAGCGCCGTGCCCGGGTTTTGGGTTTGGACCCAAAGCAGATGGAAGACATGGTGCGCAAGCAGCTTGATAAGTACGGAGAGTATGTGGGCCTGTTAGAGGACCTGTCCTATGGAGAAGTGGAGTTGACAGAGTTTGACCTGGAGGAGATCGATGCCTTTCAGGACGACCTAGAACTCACCAGCGAAGAAGCAGAACTGCTCAAGGATTGGTATCAACAGGGACGGGAAATCCCTGCCCTGGAGGGTGGGGAGGAGGCGCAGTCCGAAGCGCCGGCTGCAGTGGACGAAGCCCAAGAAGATGTGGAAGATGAAGAACCCCAGCAAGAGCAGGCGCAGCCCGAGGAGTATTCTCCTTACACCAAAACGCCCATCCCGGGAACCAGTTATGTCTTGGAAACGAGGCGCAACAACCCCGGCGAGGTCTTTTATTACAGATACTCAACTGTTCTCAGGCTCTGCTACAATAAGTTTGTGCAAAGCGTTTCTAACCTAGATTCGGCCTCTGACTTTAACAGAAAGAAGCTGTATCGGATAACCATGGAGTGTGTGGAGCCGTTGATTGATGAAGCCCATCACTTTATGGTGCGGGTCTTTGAGATTATGACCGTTTCCAGGGACAGCCTCTATGAATTTTTGGAGCTGGACACCATTGCTGAGATTGGCGCCCGCTGTGAAGCTGTGGCTGCGGAAATCGAGGCAGCCATTCGGGAGGATAAAATGCTGCGCAAAGGCAGCGGCTCCTCAACCACCATCGGCGTGGGGAGTTTAGGCTTTATGGCGGCTGTGGCAGCATTCCAAGGGATCAAGGGCGTGAGCAGGAGTGTGAGCAATGCCAGGGCCAATGAGCAGTATGCCAGGCACCTCAATCAGCAGGCCTTGAGTATTTTCCGGGATCAGGCTTCCAAACTATTGGACGCCTTTGCTAGTGGCGCTATTCGCCTTTTTGACGTGATCGCCACCACCAAGTCCCTTCCGACCTTCGAGGAAATAAGCCGCCTGGAGGATAGATCCGAGGCCATCGTGGAAAACGCGGCGGCTTTCAAAGCGGACCAAGAGAAATACATCGAGCATATGGTGTCTGCCTTGAGCTACAACCCCTTTAATATGGAAGCCTATCTGGAATTGCAGAGCTGCTTTACAGGGGAGGCCCAGTTAGTTATCCTTAACCAAGCCCGCAGGCATGCTCTATTTAAGAAGGACGAAGACAAGCTGGATGATATGATCGCCAAAGCTCAGTATGCTTTGGAGGCAGCGGCTGCTGTTCCACCAGAGTTTGGGCAGCTGCGAGAGCTGATGCTCCAGTGGATGGAAGGGGTGTCTGCTCAGTTTGCCCCTCACCATTTCTCTCTGAAAACAGGGGATGAGCTGGCCGGCTATGCTGATCAGTTTGCCCAGAGTACGGGACTGGCTCTTAACCGAGAATCCATTCTCGGCCAGTGGATCACGGAACGAACCACCTGGTTCTTAGGTACCGCGGGTGCCTATGTGATCGAGGGCGACAGCTATTATACCATTCCTTATCTTGATCTGATTTCCCTGGACTACAATGCGCGCCGCCGCGAGCTCCTAGTGAGGATGGGCCACGGCCAGGTCACGCTGGGTCTTGGCAAGCAGTGCGGCAGTGTCCCCTCGGTTATTAAGTTCCTAAACGGCGCCAAGAACCTCTGGGCTGACCTGGAGGGGCAGGCTGATGAACTCACCCTGTTCAACCAGGCTCGAGAAGCAGGTTTGGAGCAGCTCCATGATCTGGCGTCTAGAATACTGGAGGGAGCTGAGTTCACCCGCATCCGTTTTGCTTACACCTCCCCTGAGCACTACTACACTGAGAAGTGGCAGCAGGCTAACGAGGAGGGTTACCCAGAGCCAGAGGTCTTGGCTGGGCTCGCCCAGCTCCAGCAGAAACTCGGTTTAGAGCAGGAAGCTGTAAAGAAGATTGAGCAGGAACTGAGAACTCAGTACTACCGGGAGCGGGTAAAGGAAGCTGCTCAAGTGCAGTTGAGTTATCAGGAGTTGACGGAGCGGCTGCAGGAACTGCGGGATGAGTTTACGCCGCCCCTCTCTGTTGTGGTGGAAAGCGAACTGGAATCATTCCGTGTGCTGATCACTGTGCCCCTGGACCAAGTGGGGAAACAGCAGCGGCCCCTGCTCGAAAAGCACTACCTGGAGCATCTCGGTGAAGCCGACAAGGAGGATCCTGACTTAGCAGCCCACCTCCAGGATTTGAGGGACGCCTTTGGCATCCATCCCTATCAGGCCATGAAGCGGGAGGAAGAGGTTCTGGGTGAGGCCTACAGCGTGGATCCCCAGAGTTATGCCGTGGCAGAATTTGCTTTGCAGAAGTATGGGGAGCTGGGGAAGAAGCCTTTTGGGAGCAAGTTCTACAACCTCCTGGAAGACCAGGTGGAAGAGAAATTGGCCAATGCCCTGCGTGCGTACGGGCCGGAACTGGAAGAGGGAGAACTGCTGCTCTTTCTCCTGGACGACACCGTCTTTGGCAGCGCTAAAGAAGGATTTGTTATCTCAGATCGGCGGATCTTTGGTTCCAAAGCCCAGCCCACTGAGCTCAAAGACATCATCAGGGTGATTGAGCAATCACATGATTTCCGCTTGGACAAGCTCGACGGGTCCACCAGCATTTCCGCGGCAACGCTGCGCAATGAACCTTTGTTTGTGGACTTCCTCCATGAAGTGATTGAGTTCGCCAAAGGAGAACAAGCGGGGGCAGCACACCCGGTTGGAGACGATCAAGCTCCGGCAGTGGAAGAGGCTCTCCAGGAGCAAAACGAGCCAGCTGGGGCCGACGTGGAGATCTATATAGCAAGGGAAGTAAGGCGTCTGGAAGAAGCAGTCCAGAAGCTGAATGACAGGAATGTGGCTGTGCTAGGCAGTATCCCCAAGGATCGCCTAGCTACGCTCTTGGCCAACTTCAATTTCAGGCACAGGGAATCGAAGGTGAAAGAGGAGCATGTGCTGGCCTTTTACGACGATACCGTGTTCGGGAGCGGCAAGAAGGGATTTCTGATGACTCCCACCGGCTTTGCCGTGTACATGGGCAAAAACCAGGGCTTTGTCAGGTTCGCCGATCTTGTGGAACCACCGCAGTACAACGAAGGAGTTGTGAACTCAGGGATTATCCTAAAGACAGCGGACAAGGTGGTTGATCTCTACTGCACGGGTCTGAAGGGGCCGCAGCTCCTGTGTGAGCTGGCCGCGCTGCTCCATCACTTCCGCGACGTGATTCAAGACAACAATGACTATCTGTTCCAGCTGCTAGGTTAGCAGCTGGGCTTCAGAACCAGAAGGAGACCTTGGAGTTCCAGGGCCTCCTTCTCTGCAGGTGCCCGGAGGTGGCCCTCTTTTTTTGACGGGAGGATCGCTGACGTTCAGTTGTCGGTGAGGCCACCACGGCATAATTATGAGTATCCGTGCGATTTTGCCATTTTGTACCTGGTTTTCGACCGATTGTGCTCCTTTGTTGTTGTCATTCTGTTGTTTGGGGCTTTAACTTTACAGTACTCAGTGTTAATATATAAATTGGGTGCCTGCGCGAGCACAATCCACAGCACACTCAGCTTCATGTATTGCCCTAGTCTTGTAATATTTGAAAAGGAAGTGATGTAGGATGAATTGGCTTGTCTTGGTCTTCTGTGCAAGTGTTCTAGCTATAGCATACGCAGGCCTGAATTTTTACTCCGTTAAGAAGGTGGATGAGGGTACTCGCGTCATGAAGGAGATCGCCTCCCGGATACGCATGGGCGCGATCACTTTCCTGAATTACGAGTTCCGTATCATCGCAATGATCGCAGCAGTCGTCGCAGTTCTTATGGGCGTGCTTGTGGGCTGGTATGTGGGTGTAGCTTTCCTGATTGGTGCTACGATGAGTTCGCTGGCGGCGTTGGTGGGTATGCGCATCGCTACCTACGCCAATGTGCGGGTATCAAATACTGCTAGGACAACTAAGAAACTAGGCCAGACCCTGAAGGTGGCATTCAAGGGCGGTTCCGTTATGGGGCTGTGTGTAGGCGGGTTTGCCCTCTTCGGTTTGGTCATTATTTACGTAGTTTTCGGAATTCTGCTGAGACAGCTGTCCATCGAAAATGTGTACTTAGTGAGAAACTGGCTGGGAATCGATTTTTCTCCCTTCACCATGACCATCTCCGGTTACGCGCTGGGATGTTCGATTATCGCCATGTTTTTCCGCGTTGGAGGCGGTATTTACACCAAAGCAGCTGATATGGGCGCTGACTTGGTGGGTAAGGTGGAAGCAGGGATTCCTGAAGACGATCCCCGCAACCC
>DURH01000066.1 GCA_012837385.1 Bacillota bacterium | reverse complement strand
TTTGTCCTGGGGTTTGTCACCATTCTGGCTGAGCCATCAGTCTATGTGCTCACCCATCAGATCGAAGATGTCACCAGCGGTTACGTGAAGCGTAAGGTGGTAGCCGCGTCCCTGTCCTTGGGCGTGGGATCAGCCATCTTCCTGTCGTCCCTGCGCATTCTCGTCCCCTGGCTCACACTTTGGCATCTACTCTTGCCTGGTTACATCATCGCCATTGTCCTGATCCGTTTCGTGCCAAACCTGTTCGTGGGCATTGGGTTTGACTCCGGCAGTGTAGCCACGGGCCCACTTACCACCACCTTTATCCTAGCCTTTGTGCAGGGCGCGGCCAGTGCTTTTGAGGGGGCGGATCTGCTCCGGGATGGGCTGGGTATGATTGCCCTGGTGGCCATGGCTGGTATCGTGACCATGCTAGCCATGGGAGCTGTCTTTGGAGTAAAGTCTAGAAAACGAGGAGTTGAGGCAGATGCTGCAGGCTAGTCCTGGAACGAGGGAGTATGAACTGATCTGCGTGGTAGTGAACTTCGGTCTAGGCAGCAGGGTCTTGAGCATGGCTAAGAAGAACGGCATTACTGGAGGTACCATTGCCCTGGGCCGGGGAACGGTGAGCAGCCGCATCGCCGAGTTTTTGGGGCTCACTGATGTTCGCAAAGAAATCGTGTTTATGGTCGCCCCTAGGCACTTGGGCCGCAATGCCCTGAAGATGTTCGCGGATGAACTGCATCTCAACCGCCCCAAGCAGGGTATTGCCTTTGCCATGCCTGTGGGTGCCTTTCTGGGTACAGGCCAATATGATTATGAGTTTAGCGATAATGGAGGTGCCGGCAGCGTGTATAGAGCAGTTTTTGTGGTGGTGGACAAGGGTAAGGGCGAAGAGGTTATGGATGCTGCCAGGGCAGTGGGAGCAAGGGGCGGTACCATTATTAACGCCAGGGGTTCCAGCATCCATGAGACCAGCAAGTTCCTGAACATGGAGATTGAACCAGAGAAGGAAATGGTGATGATCCTGGCCAAGGACGACTTGGCGGATCAAATTGTCACCGCGGTCCGGGATCAACTGCAGATCGATCGGCCTGGCAAGGGTATCATCTTTGTGCAGACGGTGAAAGAGGTCTATGGTGTGGTGGAGGACTAAGATCACAGGCACGCTCCTGGTGCTGCTCTTGGCCTTAGTTCCACTTGTGTGTTCTGCCCAAGAGCCCATCTACCGTGCCCAGGTGGTGCAGAGCTATCCCCATGATCCAGCAGCCTTTACTCAGGGTTTGCTGTTTCATGCCGGCTTCTTGTATGAGGGGACGGGACTGTATGGAGAGTCGTTTTTAAGGCAGGTGCGCCTGGAGGACGGGGAAGTTGTGCAGCAGGCTGCCTTGGAACCTTCCTTTTTTGGCGAGGGTACCGCTGTCCTGGAGGGCCAGATCTTCCAGCTCACCTGGAGGGAAGGCCGGGCTTTTGTCTATGATCTGGATAGCTTTGATCGGCGGGCGGAGTTCAGCTATGTAGGTGAAGGGTGGGGGCTGACCACAGACGGGCGGTACCTAATCATGAGTGATGGTTCCAGCACACTTAGATTCAGGGAGCCCAGCACTTTTGAGGTAGTAAGGGAGATCAATGTGGAGGCATTCCACGGCCCTGTGCCGCGCCTGAATGAATTGGAGTATGTGGATGGGGAGATCTGGGCAAATGTGTGGTTAACCAACCTGATCTGCCGCATCGATCCTGAGTCGGGCCAGGTTTTGGCTTGGATCGACCTTACAGAACTGGCTGACCTGGAGCGGAAAGCCAATCGTGGAGCCGAGGTGCTGAACGGGATTGCCTATGATGGGGAAGATGGCCGGGTGTTTGTGACAGGGAAGCTGTGGTCCACAATTTATGAGATCCGCCTCGTTCCCCTGGAGGAGTAGGGCTGTAGTTTCTCGGGAAATTGCCGATATATTTAACGAGGGGACGGGGGTTGCCCAGAGGTGATGACCATGTGGAGAGTTGAGCCAGCTGCCATGCGCCAGGAATACGTCCAGCTGCTCACTGGCCGCCTGCCCAAAATTGCCCCGAGGCAGGTTGATCAGGTGGAAGAGGTCAATTTCCAAAATGCTAAGTCTAATCACCGCCTCAGCTTCCGCTATGATAGGGAGTTGGAGGATACTGTGCTGTGCGTAATCGACAACTCCACAGGTGAAGCGGTGAAGCATGTACCCTCCAAGTCCCAGGTGGACCATGCCCTGCGCATGAGAAAGCTTATGGGCTTACACATAGATCTTAGGGCCTAAGGAGGATGCCGAGTGTCCCAATCGTTCTTTGAGTTAGCCGCCGCGCGCTATTCAGTGCGGACTTTCAGCGAAAAGCCTGTGGAAAGGGAGAAGATCCTGCAGATTCTAGATGCTGCTAGGCTGGCTCCCAGTGCCGTGAACTACCAGCCTTGGCACTTCATTGTAGCTGATGATCAGGAGCTGAAGAGCAAGATCTGCCAGGCTTACCGCGGAGAGTGGCTGCAAAGCGCACCGGTGATTATTGTGGCCTGCGGGAACCATGATCTGTCCTGGAAGCGCAGGGATGGCAAGGATCACTGTGATGTGGATGTGGCCATTGCCGTGGATCATCTGATCTTAGCTGCCACTGCCTTAGGGCTTGGCACCTGCTGGGTGTGCGCCTTTGATGCGCAGCAAGTGCACAGTGCTTTAGAGCTGCCAGACAATCTGGAGCCCATTGTCCTCATTCCCCTGGGCTATCCTGGGGATGGGCCTGTGCCCCTCAAGAAACGGAAATCCCTTGATGAGATCATAACCTGGAATCGGTAGAATAGAAGGAGAATACGCAAAAGCCGGGTAGCATGGATCTGCTTGCACCCGGCTTTTAGGTTACTTTTTTCTTTTCTGACTTGTTCTGGGTCTAGAGGAGCTTCTTCAATGCTTCTAGGGCTGCTTCATAGTCGGGGTGGGAAGTCACTTCGTCCAGGTATTCTACGTAGCGAATCGTGTTGCTCCCGTCCAGCACCAGCACTGCCCTGGACAGCAGGCGGAGTTCCTCAATAAGCACGCCATAGGCTTCTCCAAAGGAAACATCGTAGTGGTCGGAGAGGGTGATGGCTGAATCCAGGCCTGCTGCTCCGCACCATCTCTTCTGGGCGAAGGGCAGATCGACGCTGACGGTGATCACGACGGCCTTATCCATTTTGCTGATTTCTTCATTAAAGCGCCTGGTTTGAGTATCGCATACTCCCGTATCCAGGGATGGTACTATACTGATCAATTTGACTTGATCACCGAAGCTGGCCAGGGTTCTAGGGTTAAGATCAGTATCCAGCAGCTTAAAGTCAGGGGCTTGATCCCCCACCGCGAGTTGGGGCCCGCGCAATGTTACTGCGCTGCCTTTCATGGTTACCTTGCGTTTTGGCATAGAATCTCCTCCTCTTTGAGTGATTGCTTAGTTCTACACTTAGTAATGGTTCTCCTTCTCAGTTTTAAAAAATCCAGGAAATCCGTCTTAAGGCGGAGCAGCAGTCCAATCCCAGCCCCTAGGAGGAGTGCCGGTGAAGTGCTAGACTGAAGGTAGAGTATGAAAGGAAGTGAGAATGGTGTTTGCCACTGTACACAGCGAAAAACAGTTCTTGATTGGGCCGGAGACCAACTGCCTGGAACTCTACGGCTGCAATGGATCCATTGTCTGGGAACCGATCCAAGACGGTACGTCCCGGATTGTGGCTCAGAGGTCGGTGCGGGCTTTCAGCGAAGCCGCAGCCAGGGAGTATCTCCAGGCCTTGGAGGTACAGGAACAGAACATAGACGGGCGGATGGTGCTGAGAGCGCTGAACCCTCCACGGCCCTTTGGTGTGCTGATGAGCCGGGTGCGCTTTACCGTGTTCGCTCTTGGCGAACAGCTCAGGGATTTTCAAGCCCAGACCGCCAACGGACGCATCGAGATCCAGACGCCCTTCGATGGTACACTCCGCTTGACCACTCAGAACGGCCGCATCACCATTCTCAAAGCGATGGGCCAGGTGCAGTGTAAAACGGCCAATGGCCGCATCGAGTTCGGCAAATTGGTCTTGCGGGAGTCTAGTACGCTAATGACAGCTAACGGCCGCATTGAAGGGCAGCTGGAACTCCCGGAAGAGGGGCACTATCGTCTCAGCACCCGCAATGGCAGCATCAACCTGAGGCTCCCCCACGACACCAGGGGTTCGCTGCGCGCTGCCACCTCCAACGGCAGAGTTGAGGTGCACTTAGGTGACTACCATTCCTCTGATCGCAAAGAGGTGGTTTTGGGGAGCAGCGCAGGGCCGCGGCTGGAGCTGACAACCTCCAACGGACCCATCTCAGTGGTGGGATATTAGCTACTGCCACTTGGCGTGGAGTTCTTCCGCTTCCTTCTGAAGATCGGAATCGTCTTTCAGCCTGGGATGGCTGCGGATTTCTTCCAGCACCGCCTTGGCTTCAACCTTTTGGCCGTTATGTTCTAGAGCTTTGGCCAGCTGCAGCTGGAACTCCAGGTCCTCGGGGGCAAGCTCCACTGCACGCCTGGCGTTTTCCAGAGCCAGCTTCTTATTGCCGATGCTCAATGGAAACCCAGGAGCCTGCTGGTAGAGCTGGCTGAGCACCCAATAGGCCGCGGCGTAGTTCTCATCAAGTTCTAAAACACGATCCAGGGCTTCTTTCATGGGCCGAACCATGGAGAGGGAACTCAAGATGCCCCTGGTCTGCCCAATCCTACCCAGTAGAGCAGAAAGCCAATAGTGGGCATGGGGATTGTCTGGTACAGTCTCCACCGCCTGGTCTGCGTACTTTTTCCCGGTTTCAAACACCTTCAGCCGGCCTTCTTCGGTGCGATCGCCTAAGTATAGGTAGGCTTTACTCAGCAGCCAGAGAGCCTCACCGTCATCGGGATTCTGACCCAGCAGTTCCTTCAAGCCGTCAATGGCGCTCTGGATCTTGGAAACATCCTTGGTGAGAATTAGGGCATCCAGCTCAGCATAGTCGGCTGCGTGGACAGACAGGGTGAATGTTAGGAGCAGGGCGGCCAGCACAGCGAGGTGTAAAAGTCTTCGTTGGGGCACATCAATTCCTCCTCTAGCTAGTTTTCCTTGTGATTTCCAGCTCTTGTGCGAATATCCTTCACACCCCCTGGACGAACCGGTGCGAATTTCTGGGTCAAGCAGGAATAGTGGGGGAGACGGCGAATGAGTGAGGGAGTGTCTTGGACACCTCATCTTAAGCTGAGGGGCGGTTGTGTGCGAAAGATTCGAAACGTGATCTTTGATCTAGGGAATGTGCTCTTGAAGTTCAACCCCGACGAATACCTCACCACACTCTTCGACGATGCAGAACTAATTACTCGCGTGCACAAGGCGGTGTTCACCAGCCCCGAGTGGTACATGCTGGATCGAGGTGTGATTACCCAGGATCAGGCTGTACGCAGGCTGGTTAGGCAGTATCCTGATCTAGGCGCGGCTATCACTTTAACCTTTGAACACTGGATGTCCATGCTTAAGCCCTTCTCCGCCAATGTGGAGGTGGTGCGCAGCCTCAAGAAAACGGGGTACGACCTGTATGTGCTCTCCAATTTCCACAAGGCTGCCTTTGAGTATGTGTACAGCAGGTACGAGTGGTTCAGCCTCTTTGACGGCATGATCATCTCTTATCAGCATCAGACTCTCAAACCAGAGCCGGCCATTTACCAGATTCTGTTGGCCACTTACAGCCTAATCCCGGAGCAGTGCGTATTTATTGACGATTCCTTGGCCAACTTAGCCGCGGCCAGTGAGTTTGGGATTAGGGGGATTCACTACGAAACCTCAGAGCAGCTCAGGTTGGAGCTGAACTACATTCTTAAATAAGCAAAGGGGATGGAGCTGTTCCATCCCCTTACTATTTAGCTCTTCAAGAAACGGTCAAACCAGTTGGTGATTTCCTCCAGGCGGCGGATGCGGGCCTTGGGCTTGCCACTGCGGCTCAGCTCGTGGTTCTCGCCCTTAAACAGACAGAGCCTGGCTTCCACACCGTGGTACTTGAGGGCGGTGAACATCTGCAGCCCTTCAGGCAGCCAGCAGCGGTAGTCTTCATCGGAGTGGATGAAGAGGGTGGGCGTCTGCACTTGATGGGCGTACTTCAGCGGTGAGTGCTCCCACAATTTCTCTGGATCAGACCAGGGAGTGGCAGCCACTTGATCAGGGGTGAAGAAGTAGCCGATGTCGGTGGTATAGCCCATGGAGAACCAATTGCTGATGCTGCGCTGGGAGGCGGCAGCCTTAAAACGCCTGGTGTGTCCGATAATCCAGTTGGTCATATACCCGCCATAGGAACCTCCGGTTACTCCCACCCTGGCCCTATCGATACTTGGGTAGCGTTCCAGCACCAAATCGGTGAAGCGCATAATGTCATCATAGTCGATGGTGCCGTATTTTCCCCTAATGTCCGCAAACTCATTGCCTTTTCCGTCACTGCCCCTGGGATTGCAGAACAGGACAAAGTAGCCCTGGTTGGCCCAGTACTGCATTTCGTGGAAGAACACGGTACCGTATACCGTCTTGGGCCCGCCGTGGATATCCAAAATGGCGGGATAACTCTGTCCCTCTTGGTAGTCCACAGGTTTGAGCACCCAGCCGTCGATGGTGACGCCAGGGGCAGTCTCAAAGGAGAGGTGCTCAGGCTGGGAGAGCCGGCGCTCTTGCTGCACCCACACGTTAAAGGCAGTTAACCTGCGTTCTTCACCATCCTGCCAGGCATAGAGTTCTTGCAGGGCAGATCCTCTGAGGCCCAGGAATAGGATGCTTCCGTTTTTCACACTGAAGCTGTCTATGGACCCATCTCCTGTGGCGACCTTCTCGATGCTCCCCGAGCGGTCAATGCGGTTGAGATAGGAGTTGAAGCCTTCTGTGGTGACAAAGTACAGATGGCCGTCCTCCACCTGAGTGCTGTTTCCTCCTCCGTAGCGGCAGTCGGAGCCCACTGAGTTTCCCACGCTCACATCCAGGCCAGGAGTGATCAGAGTGTTGGTTCCATCCTCTAGGTTGACGAGGTAGAAGAGGGGGTTCTCATTGAGGCCGTAGCGCTCCCTGGAGGTGCCCAGGCAGATTAGTTCCTGATCGCTTAGGAAGTGGGCTTCCCAGTAGTAGAACTGTTCATCCTCAGGGGTGATCCGGCGCACGCTCTTGTCATCTAAGTCGGCTAGGTAGAGGCTGTTGGTGAGTTTGGCCATCCCCGAATACTCCGAAGCGGCAAAAACAGCCTTGTCTTTCTTCAGGTTGAGCTCTAGATCGGTCACCTGCATCAACTCGCCGGTGAGAGGTTCCAGGGAGTTGGTGCCTAGGTCATAGAGGTAGAGACGGGATCGGCTGCCGCTCACAAAGCCCCTGCCATTGCTCCAGTAGGGGATCTCCTCCAGGACCTCATAGCTTTTTTCCTCTTCCCGCTTTTTCAGCTCTTCCGCCTTGTCCTGTTCAGACATGGTGCTCAGATCCGGGCGCTTGGGGTTGTACACGCAGGTGAGGAGGAAACGCTCCCCAGGCAGGGGCTTTATCCCCAGCACAGTGCGGGGCACTCTGAAGGCTTCCACCGCTTCGCCACCATGCACGCTGATCTTGTAGAAAACAGTGAACTCTTCACCCTTCTTCTGCCGCTCTTGGTCCTTGGGGTTCCGCAGGGCAGAGAAGAGGATTTCGTCATCATTCAGCCAGGCAAAAGAGCGTTCCTTGCCCAGTCCAGTGAGCTGAAGGCAGCTCTCGTTTTCTAGGTTATAGAGCCAGAGGTGAGAGCGGTATTCGTTGCTGTCCAGGTCTGCTTGGTGGACCACAAAGCAGGCCCGGCGGCCATCTGGGCTGTGCTGAATACCGGAGAGAAACTTGTAATTGGTGAAGTCATCAAGGCGCAGGTTTTCCAATCTGGATCATCCCTTCTTGTGCATTACTTGCCTGCGGTAATCTTCATCTCTCGGTAGGCTTTTCCTGCTTATTTCCCAGGTTTTTGGGGCTTATTAAGGGGCTGTGAGCATTTTGTCAAAGTATGCTGGGTTTGAGAAAATGAACACAAACTCTATTGACAGATGAAAGACAGACAGGCTATAATAAGACCTGTCAATATAAAGTGCACTTGATAAAGGTGCAAATAAAAAGTAGAAAGAGGCTGTTGTATGAAGAGAAGTCTTGCATTAGTTCTTGTGTTGGTGTCGCTCTTTGCTTTGGCTGGTTCCGCCATGGCAGCAGATCTTAAGATGGGTAAAGCTGACTGGGCCGCCCATGGAACCAGATGCTTTGCAGTAGCAGTTGTAGCTCTCCAAGGCGATACCATCGTTGGTGCCTACATTGATGAGTATCAGATGCTGGGCAAAGCTGACACCATTGGAGTTCCCAACTCTGATAAGGATTTTGGCAATGCTTTTGCTAATCCTGAGCAGTGGCTGGCTTCCAAGAAGGTTAACAGCGACTTCTACAGCAACAACATGGCTAGAGCTGGTTCTACCGTGACCATCGCTGACAACTTCAAGGCTCTGGAAGACTTCGTAGTCGGCATGACCGTCAGCGAACTGGAAGCTTTCCTGAACTCCGCAGAACCTGCAAGCTTTGTTGACATGGTAACTGGCGCAACCCTCGTTGACAACTATGGTTACCTGTCCGCTTTCTTGGCAGCTGCTAAGGACGCTCTCAACAACTAAATACCGACTTATATAAGAGCAAAAAACCGTAAGGCCTCAGGGTCTTACGGTTTTTCTATGCACAGCTTTCGCTACACATCCACAGCCTGCCTGCGGATTTTCCCTTCGATTCTGGCCAAGCGGTGTTCCCAATCAGGGATTCTAGGGGATTTGGCCAGCCAGGCGTGGGCTAGAGCCCGCTTGGTTATCCGTTCCGCCGATTCCAAGTCCTTAATCCTGTGCTCGTAGTACTTAGCCAACTCTTCCGCGCTGTGCAGATCGTCTTCAACCCAGGCAAGAACCTTCCGCCACAGCACCGCAGCCCTTTCATACTCACCTAGACGCTTAAACAAAGCGGCGCTCTGCTTGAGGATTCTAATCTGCAGCTCCCGTTCTTGGGCTAGGGCAGCTGCAGTGCTCAAGTAATCCAAGGCCAGCTGGTATTGGTCTGTATCATGGGCCAGTCGGGATAGGGCTTCAGCTTCGAAGGGGCAGTCGCATTCTTCTGGGCTAAGCTCTGTGACCGCCTGGAGGCGGTAGAGCAGAGAAGCCATGGACACAATGTCGATGAAGTTGTGCTCCAGAATGTCCTGAAGCAGGCGCCCGTCCTTGGTGCGGAGGAAGTCGAAGTAGCGCTGGGGGATTTCATAGCCTGGAATATCACCGCTTCTCTGCACGCCGAGGATGTTCTCTTCCAGGCTGCCCAAACTGCAGCTGTCCAGCTTACGCCTCCAGAATCGGCGGGAGAGGGGCAGCAGATCATAGTGCGCTAGGCTAGAGGCGCCCTGCAATCCCAGGCGAGCCAGGGCAAACCTGGTTTGGAGCAGAGGCAGATCGAAGGTTTTTCCATTAAAGGAAACGACTGCCTCTTTCTGCTGGAGTTCCTGATCGAGAAGGTAGAGGAGGGCCAACTCTTCGTTATAGTCCCGCATCAAGAGCTGCTTCACCACAAAGCCGGTAGGCGTGAAAAAGCCCAGACCCACTAAGAACGCATAGGTTCCCGTACCTCCTGCCAGGCCAGTGGTTTCCGTGTCCAAAAAGAGGGTTCTGTCCAGGTGGAGGGGCTGTTGAGCTCCTGAGGACAGGCGGCCTAGGTTCTCATAGGAAGCTTTGAACACCGTTTCCAAAAACCACCTGCCGTGGCGGTGGCTTAAGGGGAGTTCTTTAGTTACTAGGTAGCAGGGGCCGTAGGGAGTGTCCACTTCTCCGCCGCCCAGCAGCGGATCTAGGTCCGCCCTGTGCTGAACAGGGGGAGGGCTACTCCTTTGGGGCAGCAGCTGGCGCAGCTTGCTGGTGAGATCCATGGCCCAACGCCCCCTTTAACAACCACAAGGTATGTTCTTTGCCATTGATGCCTGTCTCTTCAGCAGGCCCAACGCATGATGGGCAGCCGGAAGGGCAGGGGCAGTTCCTGATGATGGACAGGGCTCTCCAGAGCAGCCTGCCGTGGGCTTCGAAGAGCTGCTCGCTGAAGCCCACCCCGCCAGGGTATTTCTCATAGATAAACACAGTGGGGCACCCAGTAAAGGGTGATTTGATCTGGGCGGCCACGCCTAAGTCGCTGGGTTCACACATCAGCTCTAGGGAGGCGATATTGCCCAGGAGATGGGAGGCTCCCAGCAGGGCACTCTGCAAGGCTCCCTGATCCAGGGCTGAGGCGGCTTCCTGAGGCACACTGAACCAGTAGGCGGTGGTGTGCATCTCCTGTTCAGGCAGGGAGATCTGTCCCCAGCCGATATTTTCGTGGGTATAAAACTTGATTTTTTTATACATATGGGTTTTGGCGGTGACCATCACTTCGCCCCAGCTGCGCCTCACCTGGGGCAGTTCCTCGGAGGCGAAGACATCCAGCACCTTAAGCTCCACATCTAGGTTGGCATCTGTGTAGTAGTCAGTGTTTACTTCTCTGGCGTAGGCTTTCTGCCCCTCCCAATCCAGGTGATCGATGTGGTACTGCTTGCTTTCATGGATGTAGATGGCGCCTTCATGGATGAGCATAGGCGCGCTGAACCGATCCACCTCGCCGATTACCTGGGTCTTGCCTTCAGTGGTATCGATAATGGCGAAGTTTTCCGTAGAGGCACTGCGCAGGGAGATGTGAGCCGCGGGGTAGTTCTCGCTCATCCAGTACCAGCGGCCTTCCACTTTACGCAGGATCATTTCCGCTGCTAAGTAGTCCAGAATCTCCTGGGGATCAATCTCTCCGAACTTTTCCCCTTCCCTGAAGGGCAGTTCAAAGGCTGCACATTTAAGGTGCGAGACCAGAATAAACAAGTTGTTGGGATTGATGCGGGCGTATTCCACTCCCCTGTCCATGAAATAACTAGGGTTTTGAATGATAAACTGGTTCAAGGGGCTGGAATTGGCCACCACCACTGCCAGGGATGAGTCTCGGCTGCGTCCAGCGCGGCCTAACTGCTGCCAGGTGCTGGCAATGGTACCGGGATAGCCGGTGAGTACTGCAGCCTGCAGGGTACCGATATCAATGCCAAGCTCCAACGCATTGGTACTCACCACACCCAACACCCTGCCTTCCCGCAGATCCAGCTCAATCTGCCTGCGCTGTTTGGGCAGATACCCTCCCCGGTAAGCCCGAATGGTCTCTGGCGGTTCTCCCAGCCGATGAAAGGCTTTGCGCAGATAGGTGACGAGCACCTCCGTATCCAAACGGCTGCGGGCAAAGACAATGGTGGGGATCTTGTGAGAAATGAGTTCCCGGGCGACCGCTTCCGCTTCCAGCAGAGAACTGCGCCTGATGCCCAAGGGCTTGTTGACCACTGGAGGATTATAGAAGAGGATGTCCTTGCGTCCCCGGGGGGCACCGTTTTGGTCAATTACGGTTACAGGACGGCCCAAGAGCGCCTCTCCATGCTCTTTAGGATTGGCAATGGTGGCAGAGGTACAGATAAAGCGCGGCTTCGCGCCGTAGAAGCAGCAGATGCGCTCCAGCCTTCTCAGTACATTGGCCACATGGGATCCGAATACGCCGCGGTAGATATGCAGCTCATCGATGACCACATACTTCAGGTTCTCAAACAACCGCATCCACTTGGTGTGATGGGGGAGAATACCCGAATGGAGCATATCTGGATTGGTGACCACAATGCTGCCCGCAGCCCTGATGGCAATCCTGGCATCGCCAGGCGTATCTCCGTCATATGTATAGGTCTTGATCTTCCCACCTAGGCTGTCGCTCCAGGCCATCAGCTCTGCCACTTGGTCTTGGGCTAAGGCCTTAGTGGGGAAGAGATAGAGCGCCCGTGCTTCTTCATCTTCCAGGAGGGTTTTCAGCACCGGAAGATTGTAACATAGGGTCTTACCAGATGCAGTAGGGGTGACAACCACTATATCCTCACCAGCCTGCACCGCTTGGAGCGCCGCCGCCTGGTGGGAGTAGAGCTGCTCAATCCCCTTGTCTTTCAAAAGGTCGCGCATGGCTTGAGGGATGAACTCTGGAATGGGTTCAAATACTCCTTCTTGAGCCTCGATGGTATGCCGGAAGGTGACATTTGCCATAAAGCGGGGGTTATTCTCCAGTTTTTGCAGCACTGCGTCAACGCTCAATGCCTACACCTACCCTTCTGCTACCATCATAGACGAACGGGCGTTTGTATGTCAATCACTTTGCTTGAAGGGGCTGTTGGGGGGATGCTATACTGGATTTAGAAATAATTCACAAAGGAAGATGACCATGAAACGACTTGTCCTGATGCTGTTGGTAATCTGCCTGCTGCCGGGGGCAGCGGGCGCCTTCGCAGGCGAAGGTACTCGCCTGGACCCGTCCTCCCTGCCAGAAGACTGGGCATTAGTTGGCGAGTATTCAGCTTCCCCCAGCGATCTGGAGCGGTTTTCTGCCCAGCTGGGCGCACAGGTGGTGCTCTTGAGAAACTACCTGTTCAGCACACCAATTGGCCAGATCCAAATCAACTGGGTACTCACGGAGACAGAGACGGAGGCTGAGGCACTGCATGAGCTGTTTTTAGGTTTTCATCCCCCAGAAATGGTGGGCCGCAGTGGACGCCGAGTCTTGGAAATAGTGACGGAGTATCCCGAACTGGTGGAGCCGGCAAAAGCGGCTTTGAGGTTTGTCCCTGAAGAAGCGGATCCGTTGGACCAGGCCGCCGTGAGGGAGTATCTTTCCTCTTGGAGCTGGTCCGTACCCGATTGGGAGAGTGCAGCTCATAGGCTGGTAGCGGAGCTGGAGAATTATCGGGTCTTCTTGGTGGGAGAGTCTCACGGAGCGTCCTGCAACCAGCAGTTGGAATCTGCGATCCTGGAGTGCTTGGTGCTGCAGGGGGGAGTGCGCAATCTGCTTTTGGAACTCTCCCCGAGCATCGTGGGATTCCTGCGGGAGTATGTGGAAACGGGGGATGAAACCCTGCTTGATCTGGCCTTTTCCTCGGTTAAGGGTACCTATTTCTTCACACAGGAAAACTACGCCCATTGGCAGAACATCCGTACCCTGCGGCAGGCCCTGCCTGCAGGCGAGAGTCTCCGCTTGATCGGACTTGATGTGGAGCACCAACCGCTGTTGGCCCTCCAGTATCTGCAGCGTCTGATGGACCACGGGCAGATTAGCGGCTTGTCCACAACCAAGCTGGCAAATATTGGCAGGGTGCTCCAGGGAGAGCTCAGCTTAGACTACGCTGGGGCTGTCAGTTTTGTGGAAGGACTGCTCTTGGAGCTGGAAACAGAACAGGTACAGGACGCACTGGGAGGGTTGGTGGATGAGTTTGAGTTAGTACTCTCCAGTCTCTTAGCGGGACTGAAGCTCCACACCATTGAGGACGGAGTGGCCTGGAATAACTCCAGGGATCAGGCCATGTACCGCAATTTCCTCACACAGGTGTCGCCGGCCGGAGGGGATAGGTACTTCGGGCAGTGGGGCCTCAACCATGTCTTTCAAGGGCAGCAGGCTGGTGTGGACTGGCTGGGTTCACTGATCAGCAATACTGACGGGTTTTCCAATGCCGTGTGCAGCCTGGCCATCGTATACGCCGATGGTGAGCAGCGGAGTCAAGACGGCAAACAGGTTTTGCCCCTCTCCAATTACGCGGGTAACAACCAGATCCTGGCTGAGCTGGCTGGGGATGAACCACTTTTGGTCAAACTAGACGGGATTAACTCGCCCTTTGGGCAGAAGCTGGTGTGGAAGTTGAGGGACGCGGCACCTACCCGAGGAGTCACCACCGACTATTTCCAGTACTTACTTTTTGTACCGAAAACGACGGCCTCAAAACCCTTGGCTTTGTAAGTCCGGCCTGCGGCAGAACAAAAGCTGGGTAGGGATGTAATCACCTCCCAGCCTTTTGTTCTCGCTTCATCTGTCCCGCAGTCTTCGAAAGAATCGTTCCAGCTCGGGGACTGCATCAATCAACTGGTTGGTAAAGCGCTCAGTTGCATCTCTATCCACTTCTATTTCGTTCAGGGCTCGGCTCACGCGGGGCAGGAGATCCACTACTTGCTCAAAGGCATCGGCTAAGTCTTCCTTCAACTGCTCCAGCAGGGGTGAAACCATGGGATACTTGGTGAGCAGAAACCCTGCAATTTGGGCAAGTGACCCCACAAGGCTGGCGGATTCATCGCGTATTTCCTCGCGGATCTCCCGAATTTCGTCGAGTACGTCTTGGCGGATCTCTTCGAGCATTTCTTCCCGCACTTCTTCCCGGATTTCCTCGCTCATTTCCATCGGCTACCTCCTTTTTGAGAGATTGGTGAAACTGATCGTTACCGTTTATAGGAATCGGTCATATACATAGAGCAGGGTAAGGGGGACGGAGGTCACCCCCCATCCCCATTAGGGTTAGGCCAAGAGAATCACAGCCAAAACGACGATGAGAATCAAGGCTACGAAGACGATGAAGGTCTCTTGTTCGTTGTTCACGAAGTGCACCCCCCTCAATGAGAGAACTAAGAAGTTGGCCTTCTTGCTCTTACACTATGACGCTTAAGCGGGTCTGTTATCATGCTAGATTCCCGTTTTAGGCGGGGGGGTGCGCCGTTGGTCCGCAAGATAGACAGAGCTCTGATGATGAACAATGTGCAGGCTGTACCGTATTATGGCGACAACTGGAGGGATGTGAAGGGGGAACTCCTGTTTTTTGATGCCCAGGGTATTGATTGGACAAGGCGGATTATCAAGGGGCTGCAGCTGCGCAAAGGGATCTGGCGCATGGGTGAATTTGCCTTTCCCCACACCATTTACAACCGCTGTTTTCCCGAGCCTGTGGAGGTGATCAAGAAGCTCAGTGCAGAGATTGGCCCCGAGAACATCTTCAATACTCGCACCCAGTTTGACAAATGGACTGTGTATGAGCATCTCCAGGGCACCGAGGTGGGTGAGTACCTGCCCAAAACCTACCTGTTTACTGGTGAGAACCTGCCTGCTCTCCTTATAAAGCACCAATCCCTCATGCTCAAGCCCCGCCGAGGCCACGGTGGAGCAGGGGTCTTGCGGGTGACCCTGGCAGCTCCTGAGCTGGTGGTTGTGGCCGCCCATGGCTTTGCCTTTCCCCTTTGGACAGAGGATGTCTACCTGCCTTTCTTGTCGAAAGCGGCGCCTCCAGGGGTATACCTGGCCCAAGAGTATATTGAGAGCTTGGAGCAGGGGGGAGTCAAATTCGATGTGCGTATCTTGATGCAGAAGAACAAGGAAGGCAGCTGGGAGGTGGGGGGTGAGCTGAGCAGGGTTACTTCTGCTTCCAGCCTGCTCACGAACAGCTACCACGCCATTGTGCCCGCTGGGGAAGTAGTCTCAGGTGCCATTCTAGAGAACCTCTATGGCCTAAGCCACCAGGTGGCTAAGGCGCTGGAAATGGGGCTGGGCAGCCTCGGTGAATTGGGGGTGGATTTCCTCATCGATCAACAGTGCAGGCCCTGGGTTTTAGAGGTGAACGGTAAACCCGATAAGGGGTTGTTCTTGCGATTAGGTGATGAGCAGATGCTGAAACGGGTGTATCTCAATCCTCTCCACTATCAGCATCATCTGCTGCAGACTAAGACAAATGCCCTAGGTTCCTCCTAGGGCACTGTCGCTACTGCTTCAATAGGTTCTCCAGCTCTGGGAAGAAGCGGAGCAGTTCCTTTACCAGTTCCTCCTTCTTGCCTTGATCCATTTCCGCCAAGGTCTGGGCAACCTTGGGTACTGCATCCTGCAGAGAAGCCTTACTTTCCTGGGGCTGCCCGGTAAACTGGTTAATCAGTGTGCTGATGGCCGGGTAGCTCAGGGCCAGAGCCGGCAGCATCTTGAGCAGCGCATCCAGGGACGAACCCCCTTCGGTCTTACCCTTTTCTCTGTCCCGATTGTCTCTCCCTTTCAATACTCACACCCCCACATAGCGATCATGGTACAGCTTCTGCTAGAGGCTCGCGGCAATGATAACTAGAGCAACCAGGAACAGGATGAAAATGGCCGTGGTTGGATCAATTCCGCAGCAGATGGGTCTGCCCATTTGATTCACTCCTTTGCTTTTAGTAACCCTTCCAGCTCTGGCATCGCTCCTGTCAACTGCTGGATCAGTCTCCCCAGTGCCTGTGGATCCTCCTTCAGGGCTCGAAGGGAGGAGAGCAGGCCCCCGGACGATTCTCCTCCAGCAGAACTAAGGATCGAGGATAGCATAGGGATGGCTTCCAAAAAGGTTGGAAGCAGGTTGGAAGCTGAACCTGCCGATAACCCCAAGCCTTGATTAGTGGAAAACAGATTCCCCATTACACAACCCCCTTTCTGGGATATAGTATTCAGGGACAGGAAAACGGAATTGGCTTTGTCTTCCTATTTTGGATCGAAAAAGGTGCTGAACAGTGTGTTCAGCACCTTAAAACGCCGGTTCGGATCTAGGCCTTTGCATACCTTTCTGCGACATTGTTCCAATCAATCACGTTGAACAGGGCTTTGAGGTAATCGGGTCGCACATTCTTGTACTTGAGATAATAGGCATGCTCCCAGACATCAATGCCCAAGATAGGGGTAAGCTTACCACCGTGGGTGATGAGGGGATTGTCTTGATTGGGTGAGCTCGTGACAACAAGTTTGCCGGAAGGGTCTTTGGACAGCCAGGCCCAGCCCGAACCGAACACGGAAGCGGCAGTTGCAGTCAGCTTTTGAACCAACTCCTCGAAGGAGTTGAAATCTGCTTGGATCTGTTCAGCCAGTCTGCCCTGGGGAGGCTGCCCTCCCTGGGGGCTGAGAATGTCAAAAAACAGGTTGTGATTGTAGAAGCCACCGCCGTTGTTGCGAACCGCGGTCTGCAGGGCGGCGTCCTCAATGGAGTTGAGGTTGAGCAGAATCTCTTCAATGCTCTTGCCTGCCAGCCCAGGCAGCTTCTCCAGGGCATTATTCAGGTTGTTAGTATAGGCAGCGTGGTGCTTGCCGTAGTGAATTTGCATGGTCATCTCATCAATATGGGGTTCAAGGGCGGCAAAATCATATTTCAGTTTCACTTGTTCAAACATATTGTCAGCTCCTTGAAAATCCTGACTCTCTTAGTAAGGATTTCTTTTGACTTAAGTGTAACACAGAACCAGAACAAGTGCAAGTGATTCGCATTATCAAAAGTTAAATGATCACAAAAAACGAGCCCCTGTGGGCCCGTCATTCTTCTTCCCGGAGTTCTTTGGTTTTTCCCCAGATGTCCTGGCGTCTGTGCCGGTTCTTTTCTTCTAGCTCTTTACGTCTGCCTGGAGACAAGTCTTCATGCTCCAAAGCGAATTCCGCATCTTGAAGGCGATCCTTGGTGTGCCTAATCTGCTGCTGCAGATTCTTTTTGCTTTTCTCTTGCTCATCGAGTTTCTTTGGCATTGACCCATCCCTTTCCTGAGTTTGCTTCTGTTACCCATAGCGTGGATGATCAGGCGTCAAGTTATGCTAAAACCACGAGCTCAACCAGTATTTTTCAAATATGGTTTTCAAGAGGAAAGCAAAGGGATTGGGCTTAGAGAGGGTTGCTGCAGGTGGGCGGGAGTAGGCGCTGATGGATACAAAGGATCCCCTCCTTAGGCCTGTAAGCATGGCGGCACCCGCGGCGCCCCCTTGGAACTTGAAGCGAGGCTTTTGGCCGCTGAGCTTCAGGGCAAGGTTACGCGCTACCACTTCAGCCTGATAGTGGGCGAAGAACCCTACCTTGGGCAGCCAATCTCCAGCTGAGGTTGTCAGGCCCGCCACATCGCCTAAGGCGTAGACATCCTCACAGCTCGTTTCCAGGGTATGGGGATCCGCCTTCAACCAGCCCTCAGGCCCGGCTAGACACGAACTCTCCAGGGCAGCGGGTAGATGATGATGGGGGAGGCCAATGATCAAATCGGCGGCGAGCTCCTTACCGTCAGCAAGGACTAAAGAACCGCCTTTGGTGACTCGCCTAACGCTGGTCGCTGTTTTGAGGATGATCCCGCTAGAGGAGAGCAGCTCTGCTGCCTGAGCACTAACTCGGGGAGGAGCGAAGCTGAAGAGGCGCTGTTCTGGCGTCAGGAGGCAGAGCTCCACTTGACTGCGCAAGCCCCGCTGGAGGAAAAAGCTGTGGAGCAGGAGCATAATCTCATAGGGAGCAACGGCGCCGGTAAAGGGCAAGCTGGAGACGAAGAGTACGATCCTGCCCCCTTGGAAGCGGGACAGTCTGGCGTGGAGCTGCTCAGCTTCACCGAGATCGAAAGGATTGAAGGCCCATTCCCTTTGGCCTGCCAGCAAAGGGGTGCGCTCCATGCCCAGCGCAATGATGAGGGCGTGGAAAGGCAGGGGGCCGTGCCGCGTCAACACGGTTCTGGAGTCAAGGTCCAGTCCTTCCACTTCCCCATGAATAAACTGCAGGCCCCGGCTTTCTAGGGCCGAGAGCCTGCGGGTTATGTGCTGGCGCCTGCGGCGCCCTACGATCAGCAGGGGTAAGCTTGCTAAGAACAGGTGATCAGGGCTGCGATCCACCACAGCTAGCTGGAAACCTGGGGGTAAAACATCAGCTAGCACATTGGCGGCTGCAGTTCCAGCCGTGCCCCCTCCAAGAATGAGAATGGTCTTACCCAAGATAAACTCTCCTTATTGGCCGTCTATCTTGGTTAGAATGCCCATCTCTTCAGTTTCCATCCCTGCCGGGACTATTCCAGGGCTTGCTCTACCTTCCACGCTTTCCACACATTGCCAACTAAGTCTGGCCCTGGCTTCAGGGTGGGTTTGCCGGGCTTCCAGCCTGCGGGAGTGACTTCGGTGCCCTTTTTCTCTCTCACCAACTGGAAGGCTCTCACCTGCCTGAGTGTTTCGTTCACATTGCGGCCCACAGGCGGTGTCATAACTTCGAAGGCTTGGACTATGCCGTCGGGATCAATCAGGAAGCGTCCCCGTGTTTCTACTCCACTTTCTTCATCATAAATGCCGTAGAGTCGGCCGATATTGCCGTTTTGGTCAGAAAGCATGGGGAAGGGGATATCCTTTCCGCCCAGCATCTTTGAGAGCTCGTGATCGTTCCACATCTTATGGACAAACACACTGTCTACACTTACGGAAAAGACATTCACTCCGAGCTTGGCAAATTCAGGGTATTTTTCAGCAACTGCTGAAACTTCAGTTGCTCAGACGAAGGTGAAGTCGCCGGGGTAGAAGCAGAGCATCACCCATTGACCTTTATATTCCTCCAGATCAACTTCTACAAACTTGCCCTGATAATAGGCGGGTGCGCTGAACATGGGCGCTGGTTTTCCAACTTGGATCATCTTCTTAATCTCTCCCTTCTGAATCTCCTCCACCACTGCTGTTTCCACAACAGGTTTCGGCTGGCCCTTGGGCCGCTGGCAGCCGGCTTCAAACTCCTTCATAGTCCAACCTCCTCTTATTAATAATAACTACTACTTCTATACACAATTTGAAAATCCTTCCTTTTCTGATACTTTCCTTATGCAGGGAATTTGTGGGTTTTGGAGAAAAAGATAAGGTCAGTCCATATCTTTGAAGGAGGGGCTTTAGATTGAAGCTGAACTATCGGAGGACTTTTTTTATCGGCTTGGCCTTTATGTCGATTTCGGCCTTCTGGCAGATCTATGACAGCATTATTCCCCTAATCCTGAAGCACACTTTTGCCGTGGGTGACACAGCAGCAGGGGTTGTGATGGCCCTAGATAATGTGCTGGCCCTCTTTATGCTGCCCTTGTTTGGTGCGCTCTCTGACCGGGTAGATACCAAGCTGGGCAGGCGCATGCCCTTTATCCTGGGAGGTACTGCTGTGGCTGTACTGACCATGCTGCTGATTCCGGTGGCGGACAATGTGGTGAACTTTCCGTTCTTTGTTGTTGTTCTCCTCATCGCTCTGGTGGCTATGAGTACTTATCGTTCTCCTGCGGTGGCACTTATGCCCGATGTCACCCCCAAGCCTCTCCGTTCACAGGCTAATGGGATCATCAACTTGATGGGAGCCCTGGGTGCAGTCTTTTCCCTAGTACTTATCTCGGCTTTGGTGCCGAAGACGGGTAAGCCCAACTACCTACCCATCTTTGCCGGGGTCGCGGTTCTGATGGTGGTGGCTGTGGTGGTGCTGTTCCTGACCATTAAGGAGAAGAAAATTGCCGCCGAGATGCAAGTGTATGAAGAGAAAGAGGAGAAGCCTAAGCGGGGAGCCAAGGTGAAGGCAGCAGCCATGGACCCAGCGGTGAAGCGCAGTTTCTGGCTGATCCTTGCTTCGATTTTCTTCTGGTTCTTCGCCTATAATGCGGTGACGACTGCCTTTTCCAAATATGCCCAGGACTACTTGGGCATCGCGGGAGGAGGCTTCGCCAACAGCTTGATGCTGGCCACGGTGGCCGCGGTGATTGCCTTTATTCCAGCTGGGCTCATTGCTGGGAAAATCGGCCGAAAGAAGACGATTATGGCCGGAATTACCGTTTTGGGGCTGTGCTTTGCCACTGCCGCCTTTTTCACCAGCTTTACTCCGCTCTTGAATGTGCTTTTGGTGTTAATCGGCTTTGCTTGGGCAGCCATTAACGTAAACTCCTACCCCATGGTGGTGGAGATGGCTAAGGGGTCAGATATTGGCAAGTACACAGGCTATTACTACACAGCATCCATGTCAGCCCAAATTCTCACCCCCGTGCTCTCTGGCTTCTTTATGGAACATGTGGGTTACGGTACCCTCTTTCCCTATGCGGCGGTGTTTATGGCGTTAGCTTTTCTCACCATGAGCCAGGTACGCCACGGGGACAGTAAAGCCATTACCGCCCAGAGCAAGCTGGAGCTCTTGGATGTGGATAACTAGCCTCGATCTAACTTACAGGGAGGAATGTGCACTTGGAAATTCGTGCTTTTGAATTTAGCAGAGACTTAGTGGAAGATCTGGTTCTCTTGGTTACTGAAGAAGACCTGCAGGATTATGCCTGGCCCAGCCAGGAGGTTAAGACTCTCCTGTTGGCCCAAGGGTTTTCCGGCAAGTCCGGAGAGACGGCAGCCTGTGTGTATGTGCCGGCCGGACGGGAAACCCCCGTCAAGGCTGTGGCGGGAGGTTTGGGCAAAGGGGAAGAGCTCACCCTAGAAAAGGTGCGCCGGGCTTTCGGCTCAGTGCTGAAGCAGGCGGAGAAGCTGAAAATCCAGGCCCTAACCGTTCTGCCTTGGGCTAGTGAGCGGCTCGCTCCTGGAGATGTGGCCAGAGCCCTTACTGAGGCGGGACTGCTGGCTGCCTATCGTTTCGAGCGCTATCTGGGGGAAAAGAAGGAGCGCTCCTTGAGGTCCCTGCAGATCGGTTACACGCCTGAGCAGGAAGTAGAGGTTATTGCCGGGATCAAGCTGGGGCAGGCCTTGGGAGAAGCCACCAACCTGGCCCGTGATTTAGTGAATGAGCCAGCCAATGTGATGACTCCGGCGCGCTTGGCTGCTGAGGCCCAAAAGGCAGGGGAGCAGTACGGTTTTTCTGTGGAAGTGCTGGACAAGGAAGAGATTGAAAAACTGGGCATGGTCGCCTTTTTGGAGGTTGGCAAAGCCAGTGTGAATGAGCCTCGACTGATTATCATGCGTCATCTGGGCGATCCTGGTAATCCCGAGCAGGTACTGGGCTTGGTGGGCAAGGGCATGACCTTCGACAGCGGCGGGCTGTCCCTAAAACAGGCCCAGGGCATGCATACCATGAAGTACGACATGGCTGGGGCCGCCGCGGTGATCGGGGCCATGAGCGCCTTGTCCAGGGAAAAAGTACGCCTGAACGTAGTGGCTGTGGTGGCAGCCTGTGAGAACCTGGTGTCTGGCACCGGCTACAGGCCTGGCGACATCATCGGTACCATGGCCGGCAAGAGCGTGATGGTGGAGTCTACCGATGCCGAAGGGCGTTTGACTTTGGCCGATGCCATCCACTACATCATTACCAAGGAAAACGCTTCAGTGGTGGTGGATGCAGCTACCCTCACCGGCGCTGTCATTGTGGCCCTGGGCAATATCACCACTGGCGTGATTACGAATGACTCAGGGCTGTATGAGAGGCTGCAGCAGGCGTCTCAGCAGTGCGGGGAGAAGGTGTGGCAGCTGCCCAGTTTTCCTGAATACAAGGAGCAAAACAAAACGCCCCACGCTGACCTCAGAAACGTGGGGGGCCGTGAGGCTGGCACCATCACTGCAGGGCTCTTCCTGGAGGAGTTTGTGCAGGATAAGCCTTGGCTGCACCTGGACATCGCCGGAACCGCCTTTGCTTCTAAGGATGGAGATTACCTCAGCGAAGGGGCCACCGGAGCAGGGGTGCGGCTGCTCTACCATTTTGCCGAAACCTATCTATAGGTCTATACGGACACAGAAAGGGAGGCCCCAGGGCCTCCTTTGGCATTAGCTGCGCTGTTTTCGTAACTCGTCCAGGGCATATAGGGCGGCTCCGATCACTCCGCCCCGGCCTTCCAGTGGGGATTGGAGGATGGGTACGTCCCGGAGTTCGTTCATGGCACTGCTGCGGAAACTGCTCAGCAGCGTTTCTTCCAACAGGGGGTACCATTCCAAAATACTGCCCCCCAGCACAAACGCCTGGGGATCGAAGATGTTGGCCATGGCGCCTAGGCCCCTGCCTAGGGCTGCGGCCATTTTTTCGATCACCGTGCAGGCGGTGGCATCTCCACTGGCTGCCTTGCGAAATACCTCTGGTGAGCTGATCTCCTCACCATAGGCTGCACTGCCCATTTTGGCTACCGCGGTGCCAGAGGCGTAGAGTTCTAAACATCCCCTGTTGCCGCAGGGGCAGAGGGGCCCATCTGGTTCAATACTGATATGCCCCACATGGCCGGCGATGCCTTTGGCTCCGTGTACTAGCTGGCCGTTGGCGATTATGCCGCCTCCCAGCCCTGTGCCTAAAGTGAGGGAAATGAAATCGGTTAAACCTTGGGCTGCGCCCACTTTCATTTCCGCATAGGCATGGATTTTGCAGTCATTGTCTACAAAGGAGGGGAGGCCCGTCTGGGTTTCCAGGATCTCCTTGAGAGGGACATCTACCCAAGGGGCAGTGGGATAGAGTCCCGGCAGGTACACGCCGGTCTTGTGGTGGAGCTGCCCCGCGGAACCCGCGCCAACAGCCTGCACCTGGTAAGCTTCACCGAGACTGCGGGCTTTGGCGCCCACTTCCTGGAAAAAAGGGGCCCCGGCAGACATCTGGGAGGGCATCCGCTCGCTGGCAATGATGCTGCCTGTGTGGTCCACAATGGCAATCCGCGTATTGGTGGCTCCAATATCTATGCCGAGAAGATAATCTGACATATGTATCCTCATTTCATTATGAAATTAGCTTCGGGTACCAAGCAAGGTCCCCATCTCCCCCAGATGTTCACTGATCCTGCGCTGCACTCCTAGATAGTCTTTCCAGGGAACCGGCTGGCTGAACAAGTAGCCTTGAGCTTTCAGACAGCCCATTTTCTGCAGCAGCTGCAGCTGGTTTTCCCGTTCCACACCCTCTGCCACAACTTCCATGGAGAGGTTGTTTCCCATACCAATAATGGATTTGACTAACCCCTGCATCCTGGTACTGCGATCTATGGAGTCCACAAAGACCTTATCAATCTTTAGGGCCTGCATAGGATAGCTGGCCAGATACTGCAGGGAGGAGTAAGCGGTGCCAAAATCGTCGATGGCAATGTAAATACCCATGCTGCTCAGGGCGTGGAAGTTTTCCAGCACTTCAGGGGTAGGCTCCAGCATGGCCTCCTCAGTGATTTCGATCCTCAACATCTCCCTAGGGATGTCATAGCTGGCCAGGATGGACTGCACTTGGGCGGGGAAGTGGGGTGAACGGAAATGGAGAGCTGAGATGTTCACCGAAACCCAACCGGGCTTCAAACCAGCCTTAAGCCATTCTTCATGCTGGGCGCAGACTTTGTGGAGCATATACTCTCCAATGCGCTCCACGAGGCCGCCCTGCTCCGCTGCTGGCAGGAACTGTCCCGGTGCCAGCAGGCCCCGGGAGGGATGGTTCCAGCGAATCAATGCTTCTTTGCCCACGACACTCTTGCTGAGCAAATCCACCACAGGCTGGTAGTACACAACGAACTGCCCGTGATCCAGAGCGTTGCGGATCTCGGTCTGGAAGCGCATACGCTCTACCAGCGCATGGTGTACATTGGGATCGTAAAGCTTGAGGGACTCATCGGCACTGTGCTCCGCTTCATACAGGGCGGCCTGGGCTTGCTGGTAAAAGAGATCGGCGCTGAGGTCCTGGTCCAAGCTGATGCTGATCCCGCCGCTGAGGCGCACAGAGAGTTCGTCTTGATAGGGCAGGGGCTTGGCTAGGAGCTGATCCAACCTGTCGATTACCTGCAGCACCGCATTGGCGTTGGCGGGAATAATTAGGCCAAACTCGCCTTCGGAGATACGGGCGATGATCAGGTCATCGTCACCCACTTCCTCCAGCTTTCTGGCGATGTGCATGAGCAGGCGGTCCATTTCGCCTCGATCTAGAAAGGTCTTGATCTCTGGCAGGTCCCGAATGGCGACTAGGGCGAGGATCACAGCGGAGCCGCCGCTGTTCAGCGCGCTTTCTAGGCTGTTCATAAAGTGATCCCTGTTAGGCAGCCCCGTCAAGGGATCATAATAGGTCATGCTGCCGATGGTTTCCATCATGCGGTTAAAGGAAGCTCCTGTTTCCCCGATTTCGTCCCGGGTCTTCACTTGAGCCCGCACGGTGAGATCACCTTGGGCACCTCTGCGGAAAACCTGGTTCAGTTCCACGATGGGTTTGGATATTGTGGAGGAAAACCACGAACCCAGCCACAGCACCAAGGCGAAGCCCCCCACGGCCACCGCGGTGAGGTGAAGGATCAGCTTGTTTACTGGTGCGCTGAAGTAAGAGGTGGGTACCCTAACCGCCACTGTCCAACCGCTGGGGTCTGGCAGTTTTTGGTAATAGGCTTGATAGCTGCGGCCGTCATCTACAGCGGAAAATGATCCGGATTGCTTCGGCAGATCATCCCAACCAGGGAACACATCCTGGATGCGTGCGTTCATGATCAAATCGGGGTCATGGTGGATGATGAAGTATCCGTCTTCATCGATAAGGTAGAGGGAGTCTTGCTGAGCAGAAACCATCAGCTCCTGGGATCCCCGAAACAGTTCTTCGAGGTCCATGGAAAGCCCCAGGACACCTCTCACTGAGCTGCGGTCTTGGTTCCAGATGGGAGTGGCGATAATGATCACCCGCTGCGTGGTGGAGCGGGACACAAGGGGTCCAGTAATGACTGTTTCGCCAGCTAGAACCTTGGGGAAGTACTCTCGGTCCGCGATGCTTCCCGCGTTGCGCTGGCTCGTAGTATTGTAGGAACCGTCTGGTTCTGCTACGAAGAAGATCAGGTAGTAGGGGGGAGCTTCTTCGATTTGACGCAGCAGGTACGGCTCGATGCTGTCCCAATCCATGGTCTCCAGGAGGTCAGAGTTGGCAAGCTGCTCCAGATCGGCGACGCGCTCTTTCTGCCACAGGGAGATAATGTGGCTTTGATGGTGGACGAGTGCTTGGGCGTTTTCCACCACCAGGTCAGTCACCAAGGAGCGGGTTAGGACGCCTGTGATGATCATCACAGCTAGAGTGAAAGCTAGCACCACTGCTAGGAATAGGGCAAGGACGCGGTTTCGAATACTGCCAAAACCCCACTTGGGCATAGGTACACCCCCTGTTGGCGGGACTGTACCCTGCCTATTCGACATAAATCGAGAAAATCCTTGCGCTTTGCGCCTTTATAACAGCGGTGCCAGCAGGCGAAGTAAGGACCACTTCAAGCGCTGATGGGCTCCGAGGCCGCTGTACTGGTCCAGGTGCACTTCTTGGCAGAGGGAGAGGGTTTCCAGAAAATCTTCCTTGATCTGCAGCACACTGTCGGTACCGTACAGCCACACCGCGTTCTCAAAGGCCATGTACAAGCTGCGGTAATCCAAGTTCACAGATCCCACCACTCCCACCTTATCGTCGGCGATAGCAGCCTTAGAGTGCATGAATCCAGGAGTATACTCATAGATTCTCACTCCGCTCTGCAAAAGGATGGGGTAGTAAGATCGGGTAACTGCATGCACAGGCGGTTTGTCTGGAACATGGGGAGTGATAATCCGCACATCTACCCCCGTTTTGGCCGCGGAGGTGAGAGCTGTAACCATTTCATTGTCTAGGATCAGATAGGGTGTGGTGATATAGACATAGTCTCGAGCCCTATTGATCAGGTTGAAATACACGGTCTCGCTCACTGTCTCATCGTCAAGGGGATTATCCGCGAAGGGCTGGATAAAGCCTGAAGCGGGGGGAAGGTCTTCCAGTTTTGGCGGCCGGAAATCTTCCAGATCGTCCTGCTCGCCCCGGAGGTACTCCCACATGGCCAGGAACATCACGGTAAGGGACCACACAGCCTCACCCTTGACCAAAAAAGCAGAGTCTTTCCAGTGCCCATATTTCTCAAATGCATTGATGTACTCGTCCGCCAGATTGATCCCGCCTGTAAAGCCAGTATGGCCGTCGATAATCATCAACTTGCGGTGATCCCGGTAGTTCACGCTGGCAGAGAGGATGGGCGTCAAGGGATGAAAACGTTCGGTTTTGATGCCCATGCTTTCAAGTTTCTGGTGGTATTTTTGAGGGAGTTTAAAGATGCAGCCTAAATCGTCGTAGATCAGGCGGACATCAACGCCCTCCTGGGCCTTTCTGGCCAGGATATTTAGAATGGACTCCCACATCGTGCCTTCATCGATAATGTAGTACTCCAGAAAGATGAAGCGCTGGGCCTTTTCCAGCTCCTCCAGCATAGCCGGGAAGGCTAGATCACCTAGGGGGTAGAAGCGGGAGTACTCATGCCGGTAAACTGGATAGGCGGCATGGTTTTGGATGTAACGGGCTTGTCCCGCCGCGCGTTGGTCCATTTCCTGGAGTTCGTGGAGGACCGACTCACTGGCTTCCAGGGACTTTTCCCCATGCAGCCTGGTCTTCTCCATTTTCCGCCTCATCCTGCGGCTCAGGCGGGTTTTGCCCAACACTAGGTAAAAGAGGCCGCCAAAAATGGGAAAGAGGAGGATGAGGATAATCCAGGCGATCTTGTAGGCTGATTTCGCCCTACCGGTGGCAATAATGATCACTGCCACTGCGCTGAGCAGAGTGAGAAGCGCGTAAAACTGGGGGAAGTAATTGCTGAAGCGCCCGATCATCAATACTAAGGCAGCGAACTGCGCCAGTATGGCCGCTGCCGCGATGGTAAAGCGATGAAAAAGGAAGGATAAGATTTTCTTCATATTCAGCTTCTCACCTCGTCAATGTCAAATGCTGACACACCTTGATTCTCCTTGACCTGCCGGGCTTTGTCAAGGGAAGAATGGGAAGGTGAGCACAATCTCTATTCTTGCGCTGGAATACCCACCCATGGTATAGTGAAAAGCAAAATCGGTATGCGCGGAGGTTGATGTGATGAGAGGAAGACTTGTGCAGTTGCTGTTCCTGAGCATTTTCCTGGTGATGGCTGTTGGACCAGGGGCTTGGGCCCAAGACCAGAGAGTTTTGGTTCCCGATTTCGCACTACTCACTGCAGCGGATGAAACGGTAAGGCTCAGCGATTTTCGCGGGCAGGTGGTAGCGCTCAACTTCTGGGCTACCTGGTGCTTCTACTGCCGGGAAGAGATGCCTGATCTGCAGGCTCTCCACGAAGAGCTGGCTGCATCGGGTGAGGCGGTGATCCTGCTCCTCGATCAGATCGATGGCCGCCAGGAGACTGTGGAGCGCGGCACCGCCTACTTGGCTGAAAACGGGATCACCATTCCCAACCTTTTGGATTTTGGTTCCGTGGGCCAGAGGATCTTCGGCGTTCCTGGGCTGCCCACTACTGTGGTAATCGATGCAGAAGGCTATCTGTACGACTATGTGGTGGGGTCGACAACCAAGGAGGTTCTCCGTGAGATGATCGAGGGGGCTAAATAATGCTGCAGCAGATGGTGCCTGAGGTAACCCTCTCTCTTTTTGGACTCATATTCGTGGAGGGTGTCCTAGCCTTTCTTTCGCCCTGCATACTGCCGATGATCCCCATTTACCTCCTTTATCTGGGAGGTGGGGAGGGCACAGAGGCAGCCAAAGGATCAGGTGCTCGGCTGGTCAGCAACACCCTAGGCTTTATTGCTGGTTTTACGATTGTGTTTGTAGGCCTGGGAGCCACTGCTTCTGCTCTAGGGAGCCTGATCGCGGAGAACCGCCTGCTGCTTCAACGCTTGGGCGGCGTGGTGATTATCTTGATCGGCCTGAACTACCTGGGGGTGATCAAGATCGGCTTTCTCAACCGCAGCCGCACCATGGGAGCGCAGACCAAGAACCTCAAGTTTTGGTCGAGCCTGGCCTTTGGGGCTGCCTTTTCCCTGGGCTGGACCCCCTGCTTAGGTGCATTTTTAGGGACGGCCTTAATTCTGGCGTCGAACTTGAACACCCTTTACCAAGGTATGGCTCTCCTGTTTACTTTCTCCCTAGGACTGGGAGTGCCCTTTTTGCTCACTTCACTGCTCTGGGGAAAGCTCCAACACACCTTGGGCATGATCAAGCGCAATCTGCCCCGCATTCAAATGGTATCTGGGATATTGCTCATCGTGGTTGGCGTTTTGATGCTCTTTGATCTGTTTAGGCTGTACACCAATCTGTTTGTGTAAAAAGTCCAACAAAAAAGCCCCGTCAGGGGCTTTTGGGTTTCTCAGGCTATTTCAAGGGTTCGAAGCGGGCGGTGAAGAAGCGCAGCACCGGCGGCTCATAGACAAAGCGCAGTCCCGGTACATTATGCCTGTTGTTCCAAGCAGCCTTCACGCCGTCCACTACAACGTCTAGGTGGGCGTAGGTGTATACCCTGCGGGGGATGGTGAGGCGCACCAGTTCCAGTTTGGGGAAGCGGTGGTTGCCTTCTGGATCCCGGCCAGCAGATACAATACCCCTTTCCATGGAGCGCACACCTGACTCCAGGTAGACCTGGGCAGCCAGCATCTGCGCGGGGAATTGATCTTGAGGGATATGGGGGTAGAATTGTCTAGCGTCCAGGAACACAGCGTGGCCGCCAATGGGTTTCACTACGGGAATTCCCTCGGCTATGAGCTTATCGCCCAAGTACTTCACTTGATCTAAGCGATGGGCCACATAGTTGTAGTCTACAGCCTCATACAAACCCCGGGCCAGTGCTTCCATGTCCCGTCCCGACATGCCGCCGTAGGAGGGCATTCCTTCATAAACCACAACCAAGGCGGTGGCTTTCTGGTAGAGCTCCTCATCATTCAGGGCCAGGAAACCGCCGATATTAACTATACCGTCTTTTTTGCCGCTCATGGTGCAGCCATCGGCATAGCTGAACATCTCTTTGACGATCTCTCGAATGGACTTGTTTTCGTAACCTGGTTCTCGGTGCTTGATAAAGCAGGCGTTTTCCACACAGCGGGTGGCGTCGAACATCACCTTGATGCCGTACTTGTGGGCCAGTTCATAAACGGCCTTCATGTTTTCCATGGATACGGGCTGCCCACCGGCTAAGTTTACGGTGACGGCAAGGCAGATATAGGGGATGCGCTCTGGACCCACTTCATCGATGAGGGCTTGGAGTTTATTCAGGTCGATATTGCCTTTAAAGGGGTGTTCGTTTTCCGGTTCATGGGCTTCATCGATAATCACATCACGGAAAATGGCACCATTCAGCTCCTGGTGCAGCCGGGTGGTGGTAAAATACATATTGCCCGGTACATAGTCGCCCTGCTTAATCATGATTTGGGAAAGCAGATTCTCAGCGCCCCGGCCTTGGTGGGTTGGCACCACATATTTGAAACCGTAGAGTTCCCGCACTGCCTGCTCCAGATGCCTGAAGTTTTTGCTGCCTGCATAGGCCTCATCTCCAAGCATCAGTCCTGCCCACTGATTGTCGCTCATGGCATTGGTGCCACTGTCTGTGAGCAGGTCTATGTACACGTCTTCAGTTGTGAGCAGGAAAGTGTTGTAGCCGGCTCTCTTTATCGCTTCCTCCCTTTGCTCCCTGGTGGTCACCGCGATGGGCTCGACCATCTTGATTTTGTAGGGTTCAGCCATATACTTGTAGGATTCCACTAGCGACACTCCAATCCTTAATAGTTAATATGGTTCAAGTTAAGTATAACGCAACGTTAATGAAAAGTAAAATGCAATTCTCATTTCGTACTAACCTCGGGGTGCTTGAGCTAAGTTAGGCACATCGTAGCTGGAATTGACAAAGAAAGCAGCTACTCCACCGAGGCCGATATGGCAGCCCAAGACGCTGCCTACCACATTGACCAGAAAACGGCGGTAGCCCAAAACATCTCCGAGCAGGGCTTTGAGCTGATCAGCAACCTTGGGGTCATCGGCGTGGGAGATGGCAACGAGCTGTTCGGGATTGCCCAAGGAGCGCTCTTTGACCAGCTCCACAATGCGCTTCACAGCCATCTTCTTGCCCCTCACTTTTTGGATGGGAACCATAAGCCCGTCCTTAACGTGGAGGATGGGCTTGATGCTGAGCAAGCTGCCCAAAAACGCGCTGGAATAGTTCACCCGGCCCCCACGGTAAAGGTACTTGAGGTCGTCTACGGAAAAAACATGTTCCACATTGTTTTGGGAACGCCGCTGAACGTGCCGGATAATGTCTTCAGCCGGCTTGCCTGCTCTGGCCATCTCTGCCGCTTCAAGCACAATCAAGCCCTGGCCTAGGCTTCCACTGTGCGTATCCACAATGGTGATCTGGGCGGCAGGGTACATTCTCTGCACTTCCCGCAGGGCTAGGCGAGCAGTATTGCAGGTGCCGGAGAGCTTAGATGAGAAGCTCAAATACAGACAGGGCGTGTTGGCCTTGGCGTACTTGGTGAAGGCCTCTAGGAATTTCTCCATGGGTACCTGTCCCGTGGTGGGCACTTTATCTGCCCGAATGGCGTCATAGACCTGCCGGGGCGTGATGTTAACTCCGTCTATGTGTTCTTGCCCATCTATGTAGACGAGGAAGGGCAGGACTTCGATCCCATATTCCTCGATAAGATGTTCTGGCAGATCACAGGCGCTATCTGTTAGAATACGTAATGACACAATCAGCTCTCCTTACACTAATCTCTATTGTTCGTTCGTTGATAGTGTTTTCGAGTTTGGTCTTTTCGAATCCTTCCCAGCGATGTCAATAGTTGCGCCGGGGAGTGGGATCAAGTAAAATGAAAATATCTTAGGGTGGTTGGGAAAGATGGTGGTTTTACTATGAACCTAGAACTACTTGCACTCCAGGTGCGCGAGCGCATCAATCAGTTGAAAACAGAACAAATTGGCTTAAGGTCGTTTATCCAATCGGATCAAGCTCTGTGGGAAGCTCTGGAAAAGGCAATTCAAGAGCTGACCTGGGTGTTGAATAAACTGGAAGCAGAGGAGGATTAGGGTGCGGCGCATTCAACTAGCAGCAGTATTTGTGATTCTATGCACTTTCTTAGTTGGGACAGTTCAGGCCGCTGAACGGACTGGTACCTTCATCCTGTTCTTTGGTGGGGACGAAGCGGGCCGTGAAGAGTACTCCTGGAGCGCGGACGAGCTGAAGACAGAAGGCGAGATCTCAGTCCAGGGCATCAGCCTGAAGATCACTACCAGTTTGAAGGGGAGCGGGGGAAAGTGGACCAGCTATGAGTTTCAGCAGGTGCCAGGGGCCAGTTTTGCCACTTCTTTTCGGGACGGAGAGCTGCAAGCGGAACTTGGGCCTGTTAAGTTCGCCTTTCCTTTGGAAGAACCTTTTGTAGTGATGGATAACAATGTGTTCGCCCACTTCGAGCAGCTCTTGGGTATGCTGCCGGCAGACATCGATGAAGTGGAGCTCACCGCTGTAACTCCGATCCTGATGACAGGTAATCAGAATCCTGTTTATTCAGTCACTTTAAAGCGTCAAGGATCCGCCGATTACGAGGTGGACGGTAGGCGCCTGGCTCTGGATGAGTATGTATTAACCTCCATGAACAATCTGCAGATGCGCCTTCTGGCCGAGGGGGATCTTCTGGTTAAGCTGGAAATCCCCATGCAGGCCGTGGAGATCGTGCGGGAAGGATATCTCGGTCTGCAGCTGGCAGCCGGCGACACTGCCGTCCAGCACTACGTTACCGAGGATTTCCTGGTTCAAAACGGAGAGATCACTCTGGCGGGGACGGTGTTCCTGCCCTTGGGTGGGGGGCCCTTTCCTGCCATCCTCTTGAACTCAGGTTCAGGGCCGCAGGACCGCCAAGGCAACAGCCCCCCGGCGTTGATGACCAATATGTTCACTATTCTGGCTGAACGGCTCACTGAAGCGGGCATCGCCGTGCTCGCCTATGACGAGCGCGGAGTAGGGGAGAGCACAGGGGACTACAACTCCGCCGACCTAGAGGATCTGCTCTCCGATGTGGAAGTGCTCCTGGACTACCTGGAAGCCCATCCTCAGATTGATGAGAAACGCCTAGCCATGCTGGGGCACAGCGAGGGCGCCTATTTTGCTCCTCTCTTTGCACAGCGGCTCAGTGCCGTGGTGCTCTTGGCTGGCTCATCGATTCCCTTGGATCAGATTATGGTTGAGCAGGTTGATTACCAGCTCTCTAAGCCTTTCCTGTCTGCTCAGGAAAAGGCCGCTCTGGAGGAGTATAAGCCACTCATTGATCAGCTGCTCCAGGAGGCCAGGGAAGGCAGGGAGGTCGGTTCTGTACTTCCTTACAATCTAGAGTGGATCCGGCAGCACATGGCGCTCCGCCCCTTAGAGAATGTCGCGCAGGTTAAATGCCCGGTGTTGATCGTGCATGGGCAGGACGATCTGCAGGTTATGCCCTACCACGGTGAGGCATTGGCGCAAGCTCTGCAGCAGGCGGGTAATGACCAGGTTACCCTGAGGTACCTGCCTGAGACTACCCATGTTTTCACGTTCTTCCCAACAAGCGAGGAGTTCGACGCCTTGGATCCCTTTAAGCTCAATCCTGAACTTTTGGATACTGTGGTCTCCTGGCTCGCTGAGAATCTAAAGTAGACCAAAAAAAGCCCCATTCCTAAGAATGGGGCTTTCCGCCAAGATTGGGGTACGCTTAGAGGCGTACTACGTTGGCAGCCTGTGGGCCGCGGTCGCCTTGCACGATTTCAAAGCTTACTTCGTCGCCCTCGTTAAGGGATTTGAAGCCTGTGCCTTGGATAGCCGAGAAGTGTACGAATACATCTTCACCGCCGTCGCGCTCGATAAAACCGAAACCTTTTTCTGCGTTAAACCATTTAACTCTACCAGTCATTCAATGGCCTCCTAAATATTGTGTACTAGTCAAAGCTTAAATTACGCAAACAGTGTGAAACCCTTGCTCTACTGCTAAGTTGGAACTCGAGGCCATTGTGTTCGCTTCATTTAAAGACTTAACCGTACTCAGCATACCACAGCCTAGGTAGGCTGTCAAACAAAAACACTTTTTTCCACAACTTTTTTTCGGAACTGTCTCCGGGGCCCTGGAACCTAAAGGATTTCGGTAAATTGCCGATAAAGAAGTGGAGTACCTTAGGGATGAGGTGGAGAAAATGAGAATCTCCGGATTGAACTCAGGAATGGATATTGACCAGATCGTCAGTGATCTGGTGAAAGCTCAGCGCATCCCCATGGATAGGGTCTTTCAGCAGAAGGTTAAGGCTGAATGGAAGCGCGACGCGTATCGTGACGTGAATACTAAGCTTTCCCGCTTTAGGAATTTAGCATTTGATCTGACCCTGCAGGGCGCGTTTCAAAAGAAAACCGCCTCGTCGTCCCGTACAGATCTGCTCACTGTCAGCGCCTCAGGCGCAGCGGGTGAGGGGAGATATGACATTGTCGTTGAGAAGTTGGCCACGGCTGCGAGGGTTACTGCCCAGGTGGATTCAGCAAAGTTGGCCGAAGATGGGTCGTTTGAGCAGGATGGCAGCTTTAGGTTGGGGATTGATGAAGAAAACGCCCAGACCATCGAGTATAAAGCTGGCGAGACCTTGGAACAGCTGGCAGCAAGGATCAACGAGAAAAAACTGGGGATCAACGCATTCGCCCATGAGGGCAGGATTTCTCTAACCACAACGGCCACCGGCAAGGATGCTCAGTTTGTCGTGGACCAAGCGTTTCTGGATGTCTTCGGTGGGCAGTTCAAGGAACCGGTAGGTGAATCAGGCCTTGGGCAGCTCCAGCTTGACGCAGATCAATCGGGCCAGGATGCACAGGTAACCATCAATGGGTTAGAGGCAACGTTCAGCAGCAACACCTTCGAGTTCAACGGTATCACCGTGAATCTGCTGAAAGCGGAAGAGGGTACTGCTGTCACCATCGAAGTCAAGCAAGATGTGGATGCAGTTGTCGACAAAGTCAAAGAGTTTGTCGATCTGTACAATGAGCTTGTCGGTGAGCTCAACAAGCTGACCAGGGAGGAAGTCTACAGGGACTTCGCCCCGCTCACTGATGAACAGAAAGAAGCCATGTCCGAGAAGGAAATCGAGCTCTGGGAAGAAAAGGCCAAGAGTGGTCTGCTCCGCTCCGATCCACTGCTGAACTCGATCCTCAGCGAAATGCGCTTGGCTCTCGGCTCGGTGGTGGAAGGAGAAGGTGGCAATACCAGCCTGAGGGAGATCGGTATTACCACAGGTTCCTGGTATGAGTATGGCAAGCTGTACCTGAATGAGGACAAACTCAGAGCAGCCATCTCTGAGGATCCTGATAGGGTGCGTGATCTATTCACCGCCAATGGCGCGACGGACAAGGAGAAGGGCATTGCCCGCAAACTGACCTCTGTTTTGGACCGGCAAATGGAGCGAATCACAGACACAGCAGGCAAGGCCAGCATTCCCTATGATCAGAGTTTCTTGGGGAACCGGATTCGGGAATACGAGTCCCGCCTGGCAGACATGGAAGAGCGGCTGATCCGCTATGAAGAACAGCAGTGGAGAAAATTCTCAGCCATGGAAACAGCCCTGGGCAAGCTCTATGCCCAAAGTGACTGGCTCTATCAGCAGCTCATGGCTATGCAAGGATGAGCGATGTGACAGTTGATCTCTACCAAGAGAAGCTGGGTCTTTTCCGCACACTGCGCCAACTCACAGACGAGATTGCGAAGTTCACTCCTGAGCAGCTGGTGCGTGAGGATGAAGCCTATCAGCGTTTGACCGAGCTTTTGGATGAGCGGGATGAGCTGATGGAGAAGATTGATCGGCTCGACCAAGGGATCGGTCGGCAGCCGCAGCAGGGTGATTCCACAGCTGTACAGCAGGAGCTGCGGGCAGAGATGCTGAGGCTCCAGGAGCAGAACGAAGTTGTGGAGAAGGTGCTCCAGAGCAGTCTGGCTCAGCTGAGGGGGCAGGCCAAAAAGATTCAGGATGGCCGCCACTCCAACCGGGCCTACCTTGGAGGCGCCCCCAGCGTCGAAGGTTCGTTTATCGATAAGCGGCGTTAGCCGAGGAGGATCCATGGGAGATTTCTTTGGATTTGCGCAGGAGCTTTTGGAGAAGGGCAGGGCTCGGGTGGGTGATCCCTATGCCCATGCCGAGCTCTATGATCTATTGAACCAAAGCGTACGCGATGATCAGTTCTATGTGCAGTTTGCCAGGGACCGCGGCGGTAGGGTGCTGGACTTAGCCTGCGGTTCTGGGCGTCTGCTCCCTGACCTTTTAGAGGCTGGCCTGGAGGTTGCGGGCCTAGATCTTGCTCCGGCCATGTTGACGCGAGCAAGGGAAAGGCTTGGAGCGCGTGCGGCAAGTGTGGAGTTGGTGCTGGGGGATATGCGCAGCTTCTCTTTTGCGCGGCCCTTTGACACCATTATCATCCCGTATTGTTCCATGATCTATATGCACAGTGACCAAGACCGTCTAGCGGTACTGCAGAGCTGCAGCCAGCAGCTGAAGGAAGGTGGCTGGTTGGCCTTCGACTTTCTAGTTGGTCAGGTTGAGTTGGGAGAAAGCGTGCCCACTCTGGCGCTGCAGGGGGTCAATCCTTTTACAGAGGAAATCCTAGTTAGCGTAGTCCAGATCAAAGGATTGGCTCCAGACCTCAGGCTGCTTAACCAGATCAACTATGTGCACCCCAAGGGCCCGGAGCCGGCGCAAGTAGTGGTATATGCCAGCAGGGAAGCGGTGGTGATTCCGGAGCGAATGGTTCAGCTCCTGTCTGAGGCCGGTTTTGAGGCAGAGGGTGTTTACAGTGGCTCTGCGATGCAAGCCTATGCCGGTGGAGAGGAATGCCTGATCATTGCCCGTAAGCGCACAGTCAGGAGAGGATGACCATCATGAAGATTACCCAAGATGATTACTCCATCCATAATCGCATGGAGGGGGTGGCGGCCGAGGCTGTGGACAGGCTCCTGGCGGAGAACAGTAATGTCTGCGGCTGTGCTATGTGCCGGGAAGATATGACTGCCTACCTACTCAACCAGATTCCTGCTGTGTATGTACCCATCCTGGCGGATCAGGCGCAAAACGAACCCCTTGTCCTAGAGCAACTGGAAAACCAGTTGTTTCGAAAGGTGATTGTGGAGGCCTATCGGGCCGTGCATGTGGTCCGGAGCAATCCCCGGCATGAGCATGACCGAGCCGCCATGCAAAACTGTACAGAGCTGATGGTTCTATCCCCTCTGAACGATATTCTCAACAAAGAAGGGCTGCAGCTGGGAAGGGATGAGCTCAGTCAGATTATGGCGGGAGTCCTCAATATGCTGGAGCCGCACTACACCACATCTAATAAAGGCCATGCCTATGTCCGCACTGCCGAGCTGGACAGCGGGGAATGGGCCAAGTTTTATTGCAGCATTTATGACGTTTTAAAAAGGCTTGCGATCCTGCCCAGTTAGCTTTGGGGCCAGTTACAGGAATATAGAAATAAGGCGTCCAGTGTTTCATCGCCGGACGCCTTTCTTGTGTGCATTTATGTGAGAGCCTTGCGGGCCTGCTCTCTAATCTGAGCCGTTACTGTACTGTCAGTTAAGGATTCAACAGTGTTCCAAAACTGAAGGGCAGGATCTGGTCCAGGAATGTCGCTGAAGATCTTGTCACCTCTGCTGTTCCAAATGGTGATCTTCGGGTAACCGCCTTTGTTCTGTATTCTCACAAAAAACTGGCCGCTTTCGAACATGACGTTCATGAGACATCCCCCTTATTCTTTTTGATAATGTTCCCCACCGCCCAGGGAAATCCTGCGGAATCTAATGTTGTAAAGTTGCTAAGAAACAGCCGACCCCAAGGGTCGGCTCTTCTTATAAACAGCTGCCCATTGGACATACTAGGCAGAAGCAGGAGGGAGCAGGCATGTTCTTTTGGCAGCGCACCAAGAAAAACGCACCTCGGCCCCGGGGATTGGATCGCCTCAGCACTTCCCTGGACGCCAATCTGCACTGGTTCAAAGCTGATATCTTCGCCAACGATGAAACTATCGTCTATCGGCGTTTCAAAACCAAGGGCACAAAGCCCCGGGACTGTGTCTTGATCTATGCAGACAACATGGTGAAACACGAGTATCTGAGCCAGTTTGTACTGCGGCCCTTGATGGAAGCAGATCTGCCCAAGAACCTTAAAGGTGAGGAAATTGCCGATTTCTTGGCGGAGCAGGTCATCCAATCAGACGGCTCAGAGTTCGTCTATGGTTACAGTGAGATCGGTGATAAGACCATGGACGGAGTGGGCGTGATTCTCGTAGACGGCTGCGCTGTGGGCATTGTGGTGGATGCCCAAGGCTGGGCCAAGCGAGCGATTTCAGAGCCACCTTCAGAAAGCGTAGTGCGCGGCCCCCGGCAGGGTTTTGGCGAAGATTTAGGGGTAAATATCAGTTTGGTACGCCTCAGGCTTTCCAGCCCCAACTTCAAAACCAAGTTCCTGCATGTGGGTACGCAGAGCAAGACCAGGGTGGCCATCTTGTACCTAGATAACGTCACTTCCATGGATCTTGTGTCCGAGGTGCAGAGGCGCATTGAACAGATGAAAATCGATGCTGTTCTGGATTCAGGGTATATTCAGGAGTTTATTCAGGATGCCCCATATTCGCCCTTTCCCACCATCGGGCAGACTGAGCGTCCTGATGTAGTAGCTGCCAAGGTTTTGGAAGGGCGGGTGGCTGTGTTGGTGGACGGGTCGCCCTTTGCTCTTACCATGCCCTATCTGCTTGTGGAGGCCTTCCAGGCCAATGAGGACTACTACAATCACTGGATTAGTGCCACTTTTCACAGGATGGTGCGCTATGTCAGTTTTTTTCTCACTACCAGCATTCCCGCGATATACATTGCACTGATCAACTATCATCCCCAGTTGATTCCCACGAATTTGGTGATCAGCATTTCAGCCTCCCGGAAGAACGTGCCCTTTCCAGGAATCGTGGAAATTGTGGTGATGGGCTTGGTGTTCGAGATCCTTAGGGAAGGGGGAGTGCGCCTGCCGCGCCCTGTGGGGCAGGCCATCAGTATTGTGGGAGCTATTGTCTTGGGCGAGGCCGCGGTGAGCGCAAGCCTAGTGAGCGCTCCCATGATCATCGTAGTGGGGATCACCGGTGTGGCTGGATTTGTTGTCCCCAGTCTACACGATCTAGCCGTTCCGATCAGGCTCTTTCTGGTGCTGCTGGCTTCGGCACTGGGGCTGTACGGATTCGTCTTTGGCGCGATCGCCGTGGTGCTGCTCCTCTCCTCGATGGAATCCTTTGGCGTACCCTATCTATCCACCATGACCACCCTTGTTCCCGAAGACGTGAAGGATACAGTGGTCCGGGTACCCTGGTGGAAGATGGCACTGCGGCCTAGATACCTGGCATCAAAGGATCGGCAGCGCCTTCAGGGACAGACAAGGAGCAAAAATTGATGAGGTTTCGGCATGCTGGAATTCTCGCCCTTTGTCTAGTCTGCCTTCTCCTTTCTGGCTGTTGGGACTACGTCGAAATTGAGGCCCTGGACTTTGTGCTTGGGCTGGGAGTAGACCAGATTGATCCTGAGTATGTTGTGGTGATGGAAATGGCCAAGACCAGCGGAGGCGGCCAGCAGGCGTCAGTGGAACCTAAGGTGCTCGCCACCAAGGGCCAGAGCGTTTCTTCCGCAGGCCGTGCCCTCTCCAATCCAGCGGGCCTGCGTGCCATCTGGTCCCACGCCTATGTCTTTTTGATCTCAGAGCAGGTAGCCCAGGATGGCATTCTCCCTGCTGTAGAGTATATTGTACGCAGCCGGAATACCCGCAGCACCATTTGGGTGTTTATAACTAGGGACTGTACCGCCGAAGAGGTGTTTAAGAGTAAACCCCCCATGGCCAATTCTGTCAGCGAGCACCTCAATGCCGTAGTGCTTATGCAGGAAACCATTTCGGGATTTCTTCCCCTGCAGGTGTGGGAGCTGCACCAAGAACTTGCTGATGAAGGTGTGTATGCCACTCTTCCCACGGTTAGGCTCGTCCACGAGCAGGGAGAATTGGTTCCTTTGGTGGAAGGAACTGCGGTTCTTAAGGATGACAAAATGATCGGCTGGCTGGACGGCCATGAGAGTGACATCTTCTGCCTGCTCAAGGGGATCCTTCAGCGGGGGCACTTTGTTATTGATACCCGGGTGGAAGACAAGGGGCGGTTCCCCATCACTTATGAACTGGTGGGCAATCAGCTCCAAGCCAAGCCTGTGTTTAAGGACGGGGAAATATCTATGTCTCTATCTCTAGATATGCAGTTTGCCGTGGAGGAGATGGGGAGAGCTCCCCTCAATTTCCGCGATGAGAAAATGGCCAGCAGCGTGGAGGCACAGCTGGCCACTGCCTTTCAAGAATGGGTGGAGGAGCTGTTTTGGAAGTTGCAGCATGAGCTCAACGCTGACGTGCTTGGTTTTGGACGGCTGTTCAAAAGAAAGGAGCCGGAGGCGTGGCGCCGCTTTGGCAAGGACTGGGATACTAACTTCCGGAACCTACCGGTTGATGTGGAGGTCACGTGCCAGGTGGTTGTGGCTGGCCTGTCTTCTGAGCCCATCAATGTGAGGGACTGAATATGGTAGGATTGGTGATCTTGGCCTATGTGGCAGTGGCTGCTTTCGAGCTTTATCTTTGGGCCGAACGGCCGTGGAAGAAGGTCGTGGTCTACCTGGCCTTTTTTGCAGCAGCAGGCACTCTCGCTGCTCTGCTCACCCTGAACAAATATCTAAAGGTTCCCGAGCCGTTAGGAGCGCTGCAGAGATGGATCGCCAAGCTGTGGCAGGGAGGTGGCAGCAAGTGAGGGAGGTTGTACCTGACAATCAAGGCCTGGTCCTGGTGCTGCTCTTTGTTGTGGGCAACACCTTGGTGTTTGCCCTGGGAGCACTGGCTGGACCAGATCTGTGGCTGGCCTTCTTGGTGGCCACGGCCATAGCGCTGCCCATGGTCCTATTGGTAGCTCGTATACGCAGTTTGATGGGGGGAAGAGATCTCGCCGCTGGCCTGGAATACCTTTTTGGAAGGTGGCCATCTCGGGCAGTGGCTTTGGGTTACGGCGTTCTCACTTGGAGGCTGAGCTGCTATGTGATGAGTGATGTGACGAACTTCGTGCAGGCAGTCGCGCTCCCCACCACACCGCAGTTTGTGGTGGCGTCGGTCTTGGCCCTTTTGATGCTTTGGGCGGCGAAGGAAGGGGTGGAGGTGATCGCCCGCTTCAGTGTGGTGATGGCCAAGGTGGTTCTGCTGGTGCTGGCGGTGACTTTTCTCCTGATGCTCAGCGAAGTGGACATAGGAGAGTTTCTTCCCGTGATGTATGATGGGCCAAAGCCGGTGATCATGGGCGCTCTCCAGCTGCTGGACTTTCCCTTTTTGGAGGTGATTGTCCTCTTTTGGATCTTTGACTGTTTTCAAAGCAAGAACTCTCCATACAAGGTGTTTCTGCCAGGTTTCCTGATCGCCGCTTTCGTTTTGATGATAGTGGCCTGCACCAGTATGGCCGTGGTGGGTGCACGCCGGTATGGCTTTTATTACTTCCCGGTGTGGACAGCAGTTGCCAGGATCAATGTATCTACGTTCCTGACCCGTTTGGAGGCAATTATCGGGGTGACCTTCGCCATTGGCAGCTTTGTGAAGATGGCAGTGTGCCTGCTGGCAGCCAGCAGATGCTTTGCCTATGCCCTGGGATTCAAGGACTACCGCTTTCTGGTTACTCCTTTAGCCCTGGGAGCCATTCCAGGATCCCAGTGGTTTCTTTCCAACGTGCTGGAAATGGAGCGCTCTGCCACGAGAACACATCGCGCCGGCGAACTGGCCTTACAGGTTGTACTCCCTATAGTGCTGTGGTTGGTGGCTGAACTCAGGTCCAGGAAGAGCAAAAAGCACGTTAAGAAGGGTGAAGCTTCTGGATCTTAGTGCAGGAAGCGTGGAGACAGTCGAGAATAAACTACTGGTTATGAATTGCTGAAGGAGGCGCTGCGCATGGATGCGAAGACACACTATCAGGCTTGGCTCAACGATCCACTAATTGATGATGATACCAAAGCAGAATTGAGCGCTTTGCAGGATCAACCGGAGGAAATCGAGGACCGGTTTTATAAATGGCTGGAATTTGGTACTGGTGGCCTTAGAGGCACAATTGGAGCTGGAACCAATAGGATGAATGTCTACACTGTCCGCCTAGCTACCCAGGCCTTAGCAGACACCCTAACAGGAAAGGGAAGGGGGAGGGCAGCGGTGGTTATTGCCTACGACTCCCGCCGCATGTCCAGGGAGTTTGCCCAGGCCGCCGCTGGAGTGTTGGTGGGCAACGGCATTCCTGTATACATGTTCCCAGGAGTAGCACCTACACCCCTTCTTTCTTTTGCCGTGCGTTATCTTGAGGCCGGCGCGGGAATCGTGATTACCGCCAGCCACAATCCGCCTGATTACAATGGATACAAGGTGTATAATGCTGCGGGCTGCCAGATTTTGACAGAAGAAGCTTCCCAAATCAGCGCACAGATGATGGGTTTAAGCTTAGAAGATGTGCGACTCCATGCTGATCCCCTGCACAGTCCTTTGCTGACCGTGCTAGACGATGAAGTAGTGGAAGCTTACTATGGCCGCCTGCTGGAGGTCGTTCCGGCGCCTACAGAGAAGGAGCTGCGTGTTTTGTACACCCCTTTGCACGGCACAGGGGGACGGTTCATCCCCGAAGTGCTGCGGCGTTCCGGCTTCAGACGGATCTCCACTGTGACGGAGCAGCTGGAGCCTGATAGCAGGTTTCCCACAGTAAACTCCCCTAATCCAGAGGATGCTGCAGCCTTCGAGTTAGCCTTTCGCCAAGGGGAAGAGGAGGGCGCAGACCTAATCCTGGCCACCGATCCAGATGCAGACCGCATGGGGGCAGCAGTGTGGCATCAAGGCCGATGGGTGCTGCTCAACGGAAACCACATGGGTGTACTGCTGGCAGATTATCTGCTGTCCTGCCTTGATCCAGAGCAGCTTCAGGAAGGCGTCATCATCAAGACCATTGTCTCCACGGAGATGATTGAGCCTTTGGCGAGAAAGCATGGGGTGGAAGTGCAGCAGACCCTAACGGGGTTTAAGTACATTGGTGCGCTTATGGACACTCTCCCTGCAGCAGGGAAGCAGTTTGTTTTCGGTTTTGAGGAGAGTTATGGGTTCCTAGCAGGTACCCATGTGCGAGATAAGGACGCGGTAGCAGCCAGCCTGCTCGCTGCCTCCGCAGCATCGTATTACGCCTCCCAGGGCTTGACTCTAGTTGACCGTTTGGAGGAACTGTTCCAGGAATACGGTTACTACCTGCAGGATCTTTCCTCCTTCTCCTTTGCCACCAGCCGCGAAGCGGAGCGTTCTCGGGCTTTTGTGGAGCGGGTAAGGAAGAGCCCTTTAACCATGATCGGCTCGGAGCGGGTGAAGGAAGTGTTGGACTACCAGAGCGGTGTGCATCTTGATCTGGAAACGGGAAGGAGCAAGCCCCTGGATTTTCCCAAAGCAGGTGTGCTGCAGTGGATTACTGAGGGGGGCAGCAGGGTATCCCTACGCCCTTCCGGCACTGAACCCAAGATGAAGCTCTATTTAGAGGTTCAGGGTGGAAGCTTTATGGAGGCGCAAGCGAGGCTGGATGAGTTGAAGAAAGCCTGCCACCAGTTAATTGAGGCAGGCCTGCAGAACTGAGATAGAAAAAGCTCCCCACTGAGGGGAGCTCGATTTTTCTCTGACTCTTTAGCTGTACCTTCTGAGCAGCGCCGCGATTTCGTCCAAATGTCCGATGAAGAGCTCGGTCAGCTCCTGGTCGATATGTCCAGCCTGGACATTGTTGCGCAGGATGGCAGCTGCCCTGTCTGTAGGCATGGCTGGGCGGTAAGGCCTGTCTTCCAACAGGGATTGGGTAATGTCAACTACCGCCATAAGGCGAGCCTTTTGATCCAGTTCTGAGGCGGTGAGCCCAAAGGGGTAGCCCGTTCCGTTCAGCCTTTCGTGGTGAAAGGCTGCCCACCCAGCAAGCTTCTCTGCCCCTGGACCGATATCCTTAATCAGGTGGAAGCTGTGATAGGGGTGCTGCTGCATCACTGCCTTCTGCTTGCGGTTCAGGCCGCTTGGGTGCATGAGGATCTCATCTGGCACAGCCAACTTGCCGATGTCGTGGAGCAGGCCAGCAACCTTCATCATCCGCACTTCTTCTGGGGACATACCCACTGCATCCGCTGCAAATTCCGCAACAGCCGCCACTCCTTGGGAGTGGGCGCCGGTGAACGGTGATTTGGCATCGACGATTATCGCCATGAGGCAGGCAATCTCCTCGAGTTCTGAGATGGTCAGCGTGCGCTTGAAGCTGTAGTGGCCGTTGGTGAACTGGTAGTTGCGGTGCTGCAGATCCAGCCAGAAGCCGGGTATGCGAGCCACACGCTCCAGGGCGTCTATTACATCTGGGTGGAACACCGTTCCCCGCTTGGCGGAGAAATAGGAAAGCAGGTCATCCACCTGCCAGAGGTAGTAGCGCTGCTTGTCCACAATTATATCCACCCTGTCCGCCACGTGGATAATGGCAGGGATAATCCGGAGCTCAGGGGAGTAGTAATCATGGTGCTCCAGGACATTTTGAGCTAGGGAGGCAAACAGCCCCACAGGTTTGAGCAGCTGCCATCCTCTGCGGCAGTGCGCGGAAACCACGCCGCGCTTGGGTTCCAGATCGGCCAGCATAAGTTGTTCATCATTAGTAACGATCCCGATATCGTGGAGCAGCGCACTGAGAATAAGCTCCGAGAACTGGTCTTCTTTTAATCCCAACTCTTTTCCTAGGTGAAAAGCGATATGGGTGACCCGGTCGGCATGGTCCATAAAGGAGAGGTTGTTGATGTCTCCGGCCCGGGCAAAACTCCTTACAGTGGAGGTTAGATCTGCCTCCAATATTGGCATGGGAATCACCTCAAACAAAGAGTAACATAGATCTAACAAGGATATCAGTGACGGAAGGGGAATTGACTAGACTGTATGTCGTAAAAGGAGTGGCATGAATGCAGAAGCAATCGACAAGTCTTTGGAAACTGTTCAGCGTCTTTTTCCGCATCGGCGCTTTCACCTTTGGGGGCGGTTTGGCTATGCTGCCGCTCATTGAAAGAGAAGTAGTGGATGTTCGGGGCTGGGTGGGAAAAGATGAGATTCTCGATATCGTGGCCCTGTCTCAATCTGTCCCCGGCGCTATCGCTGTGAACAGCTCCATTTTTATCGGCCTGCGGCTAAGGGGCGTGATCGGAGCTATTGCTGCCATGTTGGGTACAATTACCCCTTCTATTTTTATCATCCTGATCATAGCACACTTCTTCACCCAATTCCAATCCAATCCAATTTTGATGCGTGCTTTTTCTGGAATTAAGGGTGCTGTCATTGGACTAGTTGCCGCGGCAGCCCTGCGAGCAGGGAAGAATGCTGTGGTGAACCGCTATGGTTTAGTTGTGGCTGCCTGCGCCTTTTTTTTGAGCGTCTTTGGAGTTCTACCCATCGTGTGGATCATCATTCTAGGCGGCTTGAGCGGCATTGTTTACTTCAGAGCTAAAGGGGGAGTGGCGTAGTGATTCTCTGGCAGTTGTTTTCAGCATTCTTTAAGATCGGCCTTTTCACCATCGGCGGTGGTTACGCCATGCTGGCCTTGATTCAGCAGGAGATCGTCAGCCGAGGCTGGATGACTCCCCAGGAGTTCGTCGATGTGGTGGGCATAGCCGAGGTCACGCCTGGCCCCATTGCCATCAACTCAGCCACCTTTGTGGGCTTCCGTACTGGTGGGATTCCAGGAGCTCTGTCGGCTTCCTTGGCGGTAGTCCTTCCTTCGCTCATCTGTGTGATGATCGTGAGCCGCATGTGGGAGAAATACAAGTCCGCCCATGTAGTTCAGTCCATGTTCGCTGGGATCCGCCCTGTGGTGGCTGGTTTGGTTGCTGCCGCCGCAGTGCTTATTGCCACGCCAACTCTGAAATACGCCGAGGGGATTGCCAGCCAACTCCTTACTCTGGTGATCGCTGCAGCAGCTTTCTACGCTGTGGGAGTCAAAAAGTTTGATCCCATCAAAGTGATTGCTGGAGCCGCGCTGGTGGGGATTCTGATCTTCCGTTAACCCAGATCGGATACGCTGAACCGAGAAATATGCCACGGAGATCTAGCCAAATTCGGATCGCCGTGGTATACTTTTTTTGTAAGATATGACCGGGTGGTCACATGAGGAGGGAGAAATGTGCCGAAGCAGACCTTTTTCAACTTAGAACCAGAGAAGCGCAGGGCGATCATCGATGCTGCTGTGCGGGAGTTTGCCAGGCAGCCTTTTGAGCAGGCCTCTCTCACCAAGATTGTGGAAAGCTGCGGTATCGCCAAGGGCAGCATGTATCAGTATTTCGAAGACAAGAAGGATCTCTATCTCTATATAGTGGACTTGGCCTACGAGCAGAAGAAATCGTATGTGAGCAGGGCTTTTGCTCTGGCGGGAGATATTTTCACCGTTCTGAACGAGTATTATCGCTTGTCCTATCAGTTTGCCCTGGACCATCCTCTGCTGCACCAGGTTGCTAATATGTTCTGGGACAGCAGGGCAGAGGAACTGTGCACGGAACTGGAAAAGGGCCGGCTGAGCAGAGCTAAGGATTTCGCTCAGGTGCTGCAGGAGGCCATGGAACAGGGGACAGTCAACGACCGGCTGGATCCCGAGGCGGTTTTCTTTGTGTACCATGCCGTGGGCAAGGAACTTATCGATCACTTCCACCAAGGCTGCAATGATCACTTTTTGCAGCAGGTGCTCGATGTCTTGAAATATGGATTAGCTGCAAGGGATTAAGAGAGGAGGCAGAAAAGTATGTGGAAACAGATGAGCCGCATGGCAGTGTTCTTTTTGCTGATTTTCGCTTTGGGCAGCCTCGCGGCAGCCCAGGTTTTGAATATCGCGATTCCACAGGATCCAGACAGTTTTGATCCCATCCAGACGGTGGCCGCGGCCACCAGCGAGGTTGCCTTCAACATCTACGAGGGTCTGGTGAAAGCCACGCCGGACGGAGGGGTAGAAGGGGCTCTGGCCACCCACTGGACTGTGGATCAGGGCGGCACCAAGTACACTTTCTACCTTAGGGAAGCCTACTTTCACGATGGCAGGCCGGTGCGGGCTGCTGATGTGGTGAACAGCTTGAACCGTGCCCGTGATCCAGAGCTGGCTGTGCGGGCAGGCGAGCTGAGCATGATTAAGGAGATAAGGGAGTTGGAGAAGGCAGTGGAGATCGAACTCCACGAGCCCCATGGAGCCTTTATCTATGCCCTCACAGAGATCTATGCATCTATCTATCCTGAGGGCGCAGAAGGGTTGAGCCGCCAACCCATCGGAACCGGCCCCTATTATCTCAGTGAGTGGCGGCCCAATCAGCATTTGGAATTGAGCCGCTTTGACCAGCATTGGTCCGGGCAGAAACCCTATTTCCAGCAGGCTGTGTTCCTGATTATCCCAGATGAGAACAGTATGGTGCTTAATCTCAAAGCAGGGCGGGTACAGCTGATTCCCCGTCTGGAAGTCTCAGTGCTCCACCAAGTGCAGGGGAATGCCGGTATTAAGGTTCAGGCTTCTCCCATGAACTTGGTCCAGCTCTTTGCAGTGAACAATGCCCGGCCGCCCTTTGACGATCTGCGGGTGCGTAGGGCTTTGGCCCTGGGGTTGAACCGCGAGGAGATTCTCCTGGGTGCCGCCTGGGGTGAGGGAGCGATTCTCGACAGTGCCCTCAGCCCAGCCATGGCCGGCTTTTACAACAACAACTTAAGTGACGTCAACCCGTACGACCCTAAGAGGGCCAAAGAGCTGCTGCGGGAAGCAGGGCAGGAAGGCCTGCGCTTTACCCTCACCCTGCCTGCCAATTATCCCCTCCATGTGCAGACTGGGGAGTTGGCGGCGCAGCAGTGGGAGCAGCTGGGCTTAGAGGTAGATCTGGAGATCGTGGAATGGGGCACCTGGCTGGAACGGGTGTACACTCAGCGCGATTATGATGTGTCCATCATCGGCCTAGCGGGGAGGCTGGATCCCCATGCCATCTTGGTGCGCTATACTACGGGCAACAGCCGCAATTTCTTCAACTTCTCCAACAGCCGCTACGATGAGCTAATTGAGCTTGGCCTCAGGGCAGAAGGCGAGGAACGCAGGGCGATTTACCTAGAAGCGCAGGAGATTCTGGCCCGGGAGCTGCCTGGCGTGTTCGTGATGGACCCACCGCAGTTGGCAGCAATGGAGGAAGGCATCCAGGGCTGGCTGAGCTACCCCACCTACGTTGTGGATGTGGCCGCTCTGTACAAGTAAAAGGGGAGATTGGGGCATGAGACGTTATTTGTGGCGAAAGCTAGGGGGATTTATCCTCACCGCTCTGTTGGTGAGTTTCGCCACCTTTTTCATCCTGCAGGTGCTGCCTGGCGACCCTGCCAGACTGATGCTGGGAACGGAAGGCAGTCCAGAAGCCTACGCCAGGCTGCGCCGGGAGTTAGGTTTAGATGGGCCACTGGTAGTACGCTACCTGCAGTGGTTCTCCAATTTCATACGGGGCCAGTGGGGGAATTCCTGGCGTTACTCACTTCCCGTGGGGGAACTGGTACGCCAGGCGTTTCCCCTATCCTTTGCCCTGGCACTCTCCGCGGTGGGAACTGCGGTCTTGACTGCTCTGCCCGCGGGGATGTATATGGCGGCGAGGCCGCGCAGTTTTAGCAGCCGCCTCCTGTCCATGGGGACACAGCTGGGTTTGGGCCTGCCCCAGTTTTGGGTGGGGCTGCTCCTCATCCAGCTCTTTGCTGTGCAGCTGAGGGTTTTGCCCTCAGGGGGAAGCGGCCAATGGGGTAGCCTGATCCTGCCCACCGTTACGTTGGCTCTGCCGAGAACCGCGGTGCTGAGCCGCTTTCTTCGCGCCGGGATGCTGGAGGCGCTGGAGCAGGATTATGTGCGTACTGCCAAGGCCAAGGGAGTACCCCAAATCCGCGTCTTCTTCAAGCACGCCCTGCGCAACGGAGCCCTAGGTGGAGTAACCGCAGCAGGAGTTCAGTTCGCCCAGCTGCTGGCGGGAACCATTGTAGTGGAGCAGGTTTTCGGGCTTCCTGGCATTGGCCAGCTCCTCCTGGCAGGCGTGTTCCAGCGGGATTTACCTCTGGTGCAGACAGTGGTAATGCTGGTAGTGCTGTTAATTCTGGTGTTTGATCTGGCATTGGATCTCTGCCTGGGACTGCTGGATCCCAGGATTCGCTATGACTGAAGGTGGTAGGAATTATGAACAGCCGTAGGTGGGGTATGGTGTTGGTGGGTGTGCTGCTGGCCCTCACCATTCTGGGCTGGTTTTATACCCCTTATGATCCCAATCAAATCCAAGTAACCCGCCGCTTCACCCCCCCAGGCAAGGAACATCTCCTGGGCACAGATCACTTTGGTCGGGATGTGCTCAGCCGCATGCTCAGCGGTGCCCGGATTTCCCTGGCGGTGGGGGTGGCCGCGGTTATCTTAGGAGGCGCAGCCGGGACCGCCCTAGGCCTCGCCGCCGGCTTTTTGGGCGGTTGGTGGGATGAGCTCTTGATGCGGCTCAGCACATCCCTGCAGGCTCTGCCCAGCATTCTGCTGGCGCTGCTTCTGGCCACCATTTGGTCGCCTGGGTTTCCTGTGGTGCTCTGGGCCATTGCCCTGGGCAATATCCCCATTTTTCTCAGGGTGGCGAGGAATCAAGCGCTCAGCATCAAAGAGCGTCCCTATGTGGAAGCAGCCCGGGCGCTGGGAGCCAGCGATCTCCGCCTTGTGCTGCGCCACATCCTGCCCAACCTCCAGGGTGCCCTCTTGGTCCAGTTTTCCATCAGCCTGGCAGGTGCAATTCTGGTGGAAGCATCCTTAAGTTACCTAGGCGTGGGTATTCAGCCTCCTGACCCCTCCTGGGGCCGGATGCTGAGGGAAGCCCAGGCCTATGGTTCCTTGGCCCCCTGGCTGGTTCTGGTTCCCGGACTCTTTATAGCCCTAGCAGTGGTGGGCTTTAACCTCCTAGGCGATAACTGGGTTTTCAGCAGGGAACAGTTATACAAAAGAGAATAAGATCATGATTACAGGTATCTTGCTGAGAAGGGGTAGATCAATGCTTAAGCTGGAGGGTGTCTCGAAACGCTACAAAGGAGCAAGTGTGTTGGCAGTGGACAATTTGAACTTGGAGGTCCGCCCAGGGGAGATTTTCGGTTTTCTGGGCCCCAATGGGGCAGGCAAGACCACTACCATCAAAATGGTGGTGGGGCTGCTCACCCCGGACCAGGGCAAGCTTGAGGTCAATGGCCATGACCTGGCTAGGGATCCCCTGGCGGCGAAGCATTCCATTGGCTATGTGCCTGACAAACCTGATCTGTACCCTAGGTTGACCGGGCTGGAGTATCTCAATCTTATCGGCGATGTCTATGGAGTCGATGGAGCCACTAGAAAACAGCGTCTAGATCACTACCTAGAGATGTTTGAACTAACCGCGGCCCTAGGCGACCTAATTCAAAGCTATTCCAGGGGGATGCAGCAGAAGCTGGCCCTGACCGGCGCACTTTTGCACCAACCGCCCCTTTTTATCCTGGACGAACCTATGGTCGGCTTAGACCCCAGATCATCCCACCTCTTCAAGAACATTATGCGGGACCATGTGAATCAGGGGAACACAGTGTTTTTCTCCACCCACGTTCTGGAGGTGGCTGAGCAGCTCTGCCACCGGGTAGGTATTATCAACAAAGGGCAGCTGATCGCCTGCGGCACCATGGATGAACTGCGGCAGGCTTCAGGGCAGGTGGGTTCCAACCTGGAGAAGCTGTTCTTAGAACTGACGGATGCAGGTGGTTATGATGAAGAATAGATTCTGGACTCTCTACCGCACTCTGCTCAGTGATCATTACGGCTTGTCTGCGGCCAAGTACTACTACATTAAGAAAAGGCAGCGCACCTGGGAACCGATCCTGATCATCGCGTCGCTGCTGCCGGTGATAGCTGTGGTAGTTGGTTTTGTCTGGAAACTAACCGAGCAGCTCTTTTTGGGAGGGTTGGCTTTTGGGCAGCCCCATCTGGCACTGCTCAACGGTTCTCTCCTGGTTTCCCTGGCCGGGCTGTTTTTCGGCTTCTTTTCGGTGCTCTCCGCTTTCTATTTCAGCACCGATTTAGAGGTTTTGGTGCCCCTACCCCTGCGCTCTTGGGAGATACTCGCCGCCAAGTTTGGGGTAGTGCTCACAGGACAGTATGGGATCAATCTCCTGATTCTGCTTCCCCTCTGGGTGCGCTACGGTCTGCTCGCCAAGGTGGGCGCTGGCTACATTATGGCGGGAGTGGTGGTTTTCTTCGCACTGCCCCTGCTTCCCCTTATCCTGTCCAGCATCCTTGCTGTTCTGCTCATGCGTGTAGTCAATTTCAGCCGTCATAGGGATAAACTTACGCTCTTCGGCGGACTCGCGCTGATCATCGTTACCGTTGGGTTCCAAATCTGGCTGCAGAACAGTGTGGGTGCAGGCGACCCTGATCAGTTTATGGAACAGCTGCTCAGCCAGGCTGATGGACTCATTAAGGCAGCGGGGAAGGTGTTCCCGCCCAGCGTATGGGCTGCTCAAGGTATGGCATACGCCCATACCGCGCAGGGTTGGCTGAACATCTTGTACTTGGCAGCAGCTAGCTGCGTGGCTTTGCTGCTCCTTTACGTCTTAGGGGAGAAGGTGTTCCTCCAAGGCCTGTTGGCCCGCATGGAAGGAACCAAGGGTTCTGAGAAAGTCCGCCAGGTGAAGATCGAACAATCGGCCAAGGCGCCGCTTTGGACTTTGGCCAATGCTGAATGGAAGCTGTTTGTACGTGATCCCGGCTTTGCCCTAAACGGCTTAGTGGGCTATGTACTTCTGCCAGTCATGACGCTTCTGCCCTATTTCGGCCAAAGCTTAGAGAACAACCCCTTCGAAATGCTGGCCCTCGATCAACTATCGCCGTTCTTGGTGGCAGGCGGTGTGGCCCTTTACTTCATGGTTATGACCGCCATGTCCATGATTCCAGCCACCACCTTTTCCAGGGAAGGCCGGTACTTGTGGATGATCCGTACGCTGCCCTTGGGCATCGATCAGATCATCACCGCCAAAGTGTTGGGGGCTCAAGTCGTGAACACAGTGGGCTGCCTGGTGGGCGTTCTGCCAATGGCTTACATCTTAGGCTGGGGTGTGACTGAAGTAGTTCTAGGCTCTATCCTCGGCATTTTGCTGGCCAGTGCTGTTGCGGGTTTTCTGGTACTCTTTGATCTGCGCAAGCCCATGCTGAATTGGGTAAACCCCGTAAAAGCGGTGAAGTCCAACCTCAATGCTGTGGCGGGCATGCTGATCACCGGTGCGTTTGCCTTTGCCCTTGGTGCCCTGATGTACCTCAATTCCAACACCGGTACTCTTTGGCTGATCCCTGTGGAGCTCTTGGCTGCAGCTGTGCTTGTAGGTGTGTTAGTGAGGGCGGTGGCTAAACGCTGGGCTCATACCCTATGGGTGAGGATTTAAGGAGGATTACCATGCTCTTTTTGGAGAATCCCGTCGTCCGCGATCTGCTGCTGCTCATCTTTGGGCTGGGCTTAAGCGCCATTGCCTATTACATTGCAAAGGAGCGCGTGCTGCCGTGGCTGCACCGCCTTTTGCGCAAGACGCCAACCAAGTGGGATGAGTTCCTCTTTGAACAGAGAGTGTTCAACGTCTTTGCCTTAGTGGTGCCGGCGGTGATCATGTTCCGGGTGCTGCCCTTCCTTCATGTTCTTCAGGGGGGCGTCAACCAGCTGCTTAGGGTGGCTGTCATCTTGGTGGTTGCCGTGTCAGTGGATCGCCTGCTCAGGGCGGGGCTGCAGATCTATAACAGCTTTCCCATTTCCGTGAGGATGCCTATTAAGGGCTTTGTGCAGATTCTGCAGATTGCCCTTTGGGCCTTTGCTGGCACCATCATCTTCTCACTGCTCCTGGGACAGTCTCCCTGGATCCTGTTGAGCGGACTTGGCGCGGTGAGTGCCGTGCTCTTAGTGGTCTTCCAGGACACCATCTTAGCCTTCTTTGCCGGCCTCCAGCTCACCATCAATGACCAGGTGCGGGTAGGAGACTGGATTGAGATGCCCAAGTTCGGTGCTGACGGACATGTGGTGGAGGTGGCCCTGCACTATGTGAAAGTGCGCAACTGGGACCGTTCCATCACCACCATCCCAACCCACAAGCTTACCGGTGATTCCTTTGTGAACTGGCGGGGGATGTTTGAGGGGGGAGGCAGGCGGATCAAGCGCTCTGTGCTGATCGATCAGACCAGCGTGCGCTTTCTAGACGAAGGGCTGCTGCAGCGCTTAAGCCGGATCCAGCTGCTCCAAGGCTATCTGGAGGGGAAGATTGCGGAAATCCAGGAGTACAACAGGCTGCACAGCATTGATGAGACCTCACTGGTGAATGGGCGTCATCTGACTAACCTAGGTACCTTTAGGGCCTATCTTATTGCCTATCTAAAGGCTCATCCAGGTATAAACCAAGATTTGATTATGATTGTCAGGCAGCTGCCGCCCACAACAAATGGGCTGCCCATGGAGATCTATGCCTTTACCAAGGACACTGGCTGGATCAACCATGAAGGCGTGGCAGCTGATATTTTCGACCATATCTTGGCTATCATCCCCGAATTTGAACTGCGGGTGTTCCAAAACCCAAGTGGACATGATTTGGCCAGGGTGATGGCGGAAAGGGGGCTGTGAATTGGCGTATGTGAGAACCGAGTACCCCCAGTGGTCCTGGTCTTTTTCCCGGCAGCAGATCTTTGCCAGCTGCCGGCGCCGCTATTACTACAACTACTATGCTTCCCACAATGGATGGGAGCAGGGTGCACCGCCAGAGGCCGCTCTGGCCTATCGCTTAAAGAAGCTGAGCAACATTTATACGGTATTAGGCGATGCCGTGCACAAATGCGCGCAGTCCATGGTGGAAAGGCTTTCCTTGGGGCGGTCCCTGCCCAGCGCTGAGGCGGTGGAGGAAGAAATCCGCAGGCAGCTGAGGAGAGTGTGGAAGTCCTCCCGGGATGACAGGGATCTCTTCCTTATGCGTCCCAATCGGGTGGACATGCTCCATGAGTTCTACTATGGGCGGGGAGTAAGTGAGAGTGTAGTGGAGCGCATTAACCAGCGCATCGTCCAGGCTTCCGAAGGGCTGGTGAACAGCTCGGTCTGGGACGAGCTGGCCGCGGCAGGTGCGGAGGTGATCAGCTGTGAACAGTTTGATACCATTCTCATCGCTGATACACCTGTGTATGCAGTGCCTGACCTGGTGTTTCGTAAGCCAGGGGGCGAGTGGGTAGTGGTGGATTGGAAGACAGGGGAAGAAGCTGAAGAGAATCGGGACCAAGTGGCCCTCTACGTTCTTTTTGTACATAAGAAGTACCAAGCTCCTGTGGAGCAGATTACTGCTCGTTTGGAGTATCTCAATCTCAAAACCAAAATTGAGATGCGTTTCGATGTACAGGATGTTCGAGCTGTGGAACAGTCTGCGCTGGAGAGCATGGAACGGATGCGGGAACTGCTGCGCAGCCCCGAGCTGAATGCTCCACAGCCCAAAGGGAGTTTTCCCTTAACAGAGGACAGGGATCAATGTCCCTGGTGCAGCTTCTACGAGCTGTGCCAAGAGGAGCTGGAACGCAGCGTGTCCTAATCAGCGGACCTGGCGCCGCCCTTGATCGAGGAAGAACTCAATATGCTGCTGCACCTCCAACCAGTCCTTAACTAATGGCAGGTTGGTGCGGCGTCCCGCATGATGGGAGGCATGGAAGAGCAGAGTGTAGATACCGCAGTCTGCCACTTCCAAGGCGTTTTCCACCTTGTCGTCTACAAAGAACTGCACCCCCAGTTCCAGGCAGCGTTTGCCCTTGGAATACCTACCGTGGATGGGACTCATGGTCAGGCTGTGGTAGGGGATGCCGTGGCGCTCCAGCCACTTTTCTGTGGTCTGGCGGTGCCGTTCATCCCTGGCGGTGATCAGATGAACGAGGCTGCCCTGTTCAGTCAGGGAGCGCAGGGTGTCTGCCGCGTGATCTCGCGCCGGTACGTTGGTGAAGATGGACTCGATACAGGCGTCAAAGAACTCCTGTACCTCTTCCCGGGTTTTGTTGAAAGCATCTTCTATATAATAGGCTGGCTTGGTCATGGGCTCGCCGAAATACTCGCTGGCAGCCTCCAACCAGATGTTCTTCGTGCCATCGTCATCGTGGGTCAATACTCCGTCGATATCAAAGCCAAAAACTAACGGTCTAATAGTCTTTCACCTCCATTAGGCTTGCAGGTTTGGAGCTAGGGTAACATTTTCTAACTCCAAAAGCAAGCGTTTTACATTGAGCCCGCCGCTGTATCCTCCTAGTCCGTGAGTTCCCAGCACTCTATGGCAGGGGATGATGACACTTACCGGGTTGGCTCCCACTGCTTGGCCCACAGCCCTGTAGGCTTTGGTGCCCAGATTCTCGCCGATCCGTTTGTACGTGGTGACGCCCCCATGGGGAATTTGGGATATTTCGTGCCACACTCGCTTCTGAAACTCTGTGCCCAACAGCAAAAGGGGCCAGTCAAATTCCACTCTGTCGCCTTGGAAATAGGCGGCCAGGTCGTGGGTGTAGGCCTGGGGCAGATCCCCACGGGAGAATTCCTCTTGGGGGAAATGGCGGGCGGTGAACTTCTCTCCCCACCCCTTGTTGAACGAGGCGTAAATGAGTCTATCGTTGGCGAACCAAAGATAAAAGGGGCCCAGCGGAGATTGATAAACGGATTGGCGCACAGGAGTTCCCTCCAGAAATGTATAATAGAAAGGTAGTTCGCCTAGGAAGGGGCGAATCCTTCCAGGCCGAGAAAGGAGAGAGGTCTGTGGGAGAAGGTGCGGCGAGGGAAGACCTGCGCGCTAGAATCCTGCGCTTGGCGTGGCCTGCCATTGTGGAAAACCTGCTGCATACCATGGTGGGCATAGTGGATACTGCTATGGTGGGGCGCCTGGGGGCAGCGGCCTTGGCTTCAGTTGGTTTAGGCAACCAGATCAACCAGCTGGGCCTAACCGTCTTCTCGGCGCTGGCCACAGGAAGCACAGCGCTGGTGGCCAGGCATATTGGCGCCGAGGAGCCCGAACGGGCACGGGACGTTGCCCGTCAGTCCCTAATCCTCGGGCTTTTTGTTTCTGGTACTGTCATGATCGTGTTCTTATCCCTGGCCCGAGTTCTTTTGGGGTGGCTGTTCCGCCGCTCGGAAGCAGCCGTCTTGGATGCAGCTTCCGGATATGTGCGTATTATCGCTGTGGCTATGATTCTAAACTACTTCTTGATTGTGATTAACGCGATACTTCGGGGGGCCGGTGATACCAAGACCCCCATGCAGATCACAGCATTGGTGAATGTGGTGAATATCATTGGCAATACCATCTTCATCTATGGTGTGGGTCCGGTGCCCGCCTTGGGCGTCGCTGGTGCTGCCTTGGGCACAGCAGTGGCCCAGGCTGTGGGAGGAGTCTTAGCCCTGAGGGTGCTGTTCAGGAGCGAGCTGCTCAAAATCAGGATCACAGATTCGTTTCGGCCTGATCTCACCATTATCCGGCGCATTGCCAACATAGGTGTTCCCGCCGGAGTAGAACAGGGCATGATGAGGGTGGGGCAGCTTTTCTACACGATGATCATCTCGTCTTTAGGCACTGTGTCCTATGCAGCACATCAGGTGGCTCTGAATGCCGAGTCCCTGTCCTTTATGCCGGGAGCGGGCTTTGCCACTGCCTCTACCACGTTGGTTGGGCAGAACTTAGGTGCCCAGCGCCTAGATGATGCGGAGCGGGCTGGTAGGATTACGCGCAATGTGGGGGCAGCTGTGATGTCAGCCATGGGTTTGGTTTTTCTGCTCATCCCAGAACCCATCGTGAGGATCTTTTCCAGCGATCCAGAGGTCGTCGCCTTAGCCGTGGCCTGCCTGCGTCTCGTGGGCATCGCCCAGCCTTCCCTGGCCATTTGGATGATTCTCGCAGGTGGCCTGCGGGGTGCAGGGGACACGAAGGCTATCATGAAAATGGTGATGGTTTCTTTCTTGGGAGTGCGGGTGAGCATGGCTTACCTCTTAGCCATTCGTCTGGAACTTGGTTTAATTGGCGCTTGGATCGCCATGGTGCTGGACCTCTTTTTGCGGAGTGTCTTGATTCAATGGCGCTTTAACAAAGGAAAATGGAAATTCGTCAAGGTGTAAGGGAGGAGAATCAGGATGAGGAAGTTCAATTTTTCCATGCCCACTAAGATCGTGTTTGGGCAGGATGTGGTGAAGGACGCTGGGGAAAGCTTGGCCCTGGGGAAGAAGGCGCTGATTGTAACAGGTAAAACCTCAGCCCGCCTCAGCGGCGCCCTGGATGATGTATTAAGCGTTCTGCCTGGCGAGTATGTGATCTTCGACGAGGTGGAGAACAACCCAACTGGGGAGAACTGCGCCCAAGGGGCGAGGCTGGCCAGGGAAGAAGGCTGCGACTACATCATCGCCATTGGCGGCGGGTCACCTTTAGATGCAGCCAAGGTGATGGCGGTCCTGGCGGTAAATGACAAGCAGCCTTTGGAGCTGTATGGAGGCTGGGAGCACAAAGCCCTGCCCATCGCCGCCATCCCCACCACCGCGGGGACGGGAAGTGAAGTCACCCCTTATGCGGTGCTCACCCTCCATGAGGAGGAGACTAAGAAGGGCCTGGGCGGTCCCGACCTTTTTCCCGCCGTGGCCTATTTGGACGCCAAGTACACAGCTTCACTGCCACTGCAGACCACTATTGATACAGCGGTAGATGCCCTTTCTCACTTAGTGGAGGGTTACTTATCCAACCGGGCTACACCTGCCAGCGACTGGGTCGCCCTGCAGGGGATCGCTTTGTGGGGAACCGCTCTACCGGCGCTGCGCCAGGGCGAGCTGTCCCTGGAGGCTAGGGAGGATCTGCTCCTCGCCTCTATGCTAGGGGGCATTACCATTGCTCAAACCGGTACAACCATGGTACACGCCTTGGGCTATCCCTTGACCTACTTCCACGACTACCCCCATGGGCGGGCAAATGGCGTGCTCATGGCTTCCTACTTGGAGTACACCAGGGACAAGGCGCCGGAGCGGGTGGATATGGTGCTGGAACTTCTGGATCAGCCTTCCCTGCAGGCGTTCAGGGATCTCATGGATGAGCTTTTCGCGGACTATGTGGGCAAGCTCCATGTGCCAGAAGAGGCGATCAAGGCCTACGCGGCCAAAGCTGCCAAAACTAAGAACATCGCCTACACCTTGGGCACTCCCTCGGCGGAAGAGTTGACCAAAATTCTCAAAGACAATATACTATAAAGGCAAAAGTGCCCGTCTGGCTTCAGCTAGACGGGCATCGATCCCTTTTTAACTCTCGGCGATAATCTGTAGTACAAACTGGGCGGCAGCGTTTAACTGGTCCACTGGGATGGCTTCTGAAGTGGTATGGACGTTGGTGTAGCCCATGCCTAGAATCACCGAGGGGACTCCATAGCCGTTGATAATGTTGGCATCGCTTCCGCCTCCTGTGCTCTCCAACCTGGGTTCCAGCCCTAAGGCCTTGGCTGCCTGTACCGCCAGCTTCACCACATAGTCATCTTCGGTGAGGCGGAATGAGCCGTAGCTGTCGCCTACAACAATATCTGCTGTCACGCCGTGGGCAGCGCAGGTGTTTTCTATCACCTCCACCATATGTTCAGCCTGGCGTTCCAGTTTTTCTTGAACTAAGGAACGGGCTTCCCCTTTGAGATCTACCCGGTCGGGGATGATATTGGTGGCTGTGCCGCCTTGAATGACACCGAAATTGGCGGTGGTTTCTGCGTCGATGCGTCCCAGTTTCATCTTGGTTAGGGCCTCTGCGGCCACCAAAATGGCGCTGATACCCTGCTCTGGTGCCACGCCAGCGTGGGCGGCTTTGCCGTGGATGGTCACGGTTACATTCTTCTGGGCAGGTGCCTGCACCACAATTGTGCCCACTGGACCCCCTGAATCCAGGAAATAACCGGCTTCCGCCTGCAGCATGCCAGGAGCCAGAGACTTGGCCCCATACAGTCCACCTTCTTCTGCTACCGTGAAGAGGATTTCCAGGCGTCCATGGGGAATCTGTTGTTCCTGGACGACGCGCACTGCTTCTAGAATGGCGGCGATTCCAGCCACATCATCGGAAGCCAGGATGGTGGTGCCATCGCTTTTGACCATGCCGCCCTCCACCACCGGTTTGATGCCGCGCCCAGGCTCGACCCGATCCATATGGGCGCAGAAGAGCAGAGCTGGGGCATCCTTGTTGCCATCTAAGGTGGCGATGAGATTGCCCGTGTTACCCCCGATTTTGGCGCCGGTGTCATCTTCTGTAACGGAAAAGCCCAAGGCTTCCAGCTTTGGCTTGAGGGCGTCGGCGATCAGCCGTTCATCTTTGGTGGCTGCGTCGATCTGCACCAGTTCCAGGAATTCATCTAGTAAACGCTGTTGATTTACTTCCATCACATCAACCTCCTCATGAATCTGGTTGTTCAACATGGCAATGGCATTTCCTGCAATTAGTCCCAAGTGAATGGAATGATCGGTGTGGAAGAACGAGTTGGTTTAATACTTACAGCTGGCGAACTGCTGCTCACCTGCGGAGCTGAGATGGCCCGGGTGGAAGACACCATTGAACGCATGGGCTGCGCCGCTGGCTTTACACAGGTAGAGAGCTATGCCACTCCAACAGGCCTCTTTATCTCTCTGCATGATCCAGCTGGTAGAGTGTATACCAGGGTGAAGCGCATTCGGGAAGGCCGTAACGATATTGCCACCATCGCGGCAGTAAATGCCCTGAGCAGGGCCTTTTCCGCTAAGCAGATGGGTGTGGACGAGGTGCGCAGCGCTCTGGAAGGCCTGCAGCAGGATCGCGCCCCAGACGGCCTAGCGCGGCAGCTGATCGGAGGAGGCGGCGCCCTGGCCTTTGCGGTTATGTTCGGCGGAGGTTGGAGGGAGGCAGTACTTGCCGGTATGGTAGGTGCACTTGTCCTCATGGTAGTATCCCGCCTGGAAGGGCGTTTTCCTAAGGTGCTCCAAGCAGCGGCGGGAGCCATGGTTGCTTCCGCAGTGATTACAGGAATCTCCCGCATCTGGGAGTTCAACGCTAATGTTACCATCCTAGGTGCGGTGATGGTCTTGGCGCCGGGAATGGTGATGACCACGGCGATCCGCGATCTTTTAGGCGGAGAGCTGGTCTCGGGCCTGAGCAGAAGCGCGGAAGCCCTAGTGATTGCGGTGGCTATTGCCGTCGGTGTTGCTGTGGTCTTAAGCCTAGGGGGTGTGTAACATGGCTGTTCAGATCAGCATGGGCTTTGTGGCGGCCCTAACCTTCGGCTTTATTTTCCGAGTTCCAGCAGACCAGCGCCTGCGCTGCGGCTTGGTAGGGGCGCTGGGCTGGGGAGTGTTCACTGCAATGAAGGGGAGCTGGGGAGAAGTGGGGGCGGTGTTTCTGGCAGCCACTGTGGTTGCCGTGCTCAGTGAGCTTTTGGCCCGCTGGCACCATCAGCCTGTAATCGTGTTTCTGACTCCAGGCATTATTCCCCTTGTGCCAGGAAGCACAGCCTATTTGACTATGTTAGCCTTTGTGCAGCAGGATTATGCCGAAGGCGTGGTTCTTTTAGTGACAACGGTATTTTTGGCTGGTGCGGTGGCAGCTGGTATTATTATCACCAGTTCTATCTTTAGGAATCTTTTCCGCGCCAAGCATGTCGGGAGGTAGTAGTATGAGCAAGAGGCAAATCGTGGTTACAGTGGGAGACAAAAAACTGCAGGTTCCCCAGGGCACCCTGGTAGGTGAGGTGGCCGCCATGGTCCCCGCATCTCAGGGGGCGGTAGTTGCCAGGGTGGACAATGACATTCTCGGATATCAGTTTCCCCTTACTGCAGACTGCAGCATTGAATTCCTGGACACTAAGACGATGGATGGCATGCGCGCTTACCGGGCCAGCCTGGTCTTTCTCTTTGTACGGGCTGCCTTGGAGACTATTCCAGGCTGTACTGTGCATATCAAGCATTCCCTGAACAATGGTTTCTACGGTGAGTTCGAACACAGCCAGCCAGTGATCGAAAAGGATATCCGAGCCATAGAGGAGCGCATGAGGGAACTGGTAGAAGAAGACATTCCCTTCACCAGGGAGATAGTGTCCGTGGAAGAGGCGAGGAAGATCTATGCTGAACAGGGCTTTGAGGATAAGATCCGCCTCCTCAACGAGCAGGCGGGCGACGAAGTTGTGCTCTACAGTTTTGGCTGGCTCCACGATTCTCTGCGCTCTATTTTGGTACCCAGCACTGGTTACTTGAAGTACTTCAAACTGCGCTACTACCTGCCTGGGTTTATTATCGAGTACCCGCGCCGGGCCAATCCCACCCAAATTCCCGAATATGTGGAACAGGGCAAGCTGTTCAACGAGTTCTTCAAAGCGGGACGCTGGCAGGATAACCTGGGTATTCCCGATGTTCCTTCCCTCAATGACTGTATCCGCCGAGAGCGGTTCGGGGATCTGGTGAGGGTGTCTGAAGCCTACCACGAAAACCAGATCCGCGACATTGCCGAGCAGATCGCCAAGGACAAAGATCGGCTGCGGTTGATCCTGATTGCCGGCCCCTCCAGCTCTGGCAAAACCACCTTTGCACAGCGCCTCACTGTGCAGTTGCGGGTGATGGGGTTGCGGCCTGTGGCCATCGGCCTGGACGATTACTTCGTGGACCGTCACCTAACACCCATGGACGAGGACGGCAATGCAGACTTTGAAGCCCTGGAGGCTATCGATCTGGAGCTGTTCAATGAGCACCTCACCAAGCTGATCCAAGGCGAAGAGGTGCACATTCCCACTTTCCATTTCCCCACGGGCACCAGGCAGTGGAACGGTACCAGGCTGCAGGTCCAGCCGGATCAGCCCATCATCGTGGAGGGTATCCATGGGCTTAACGATGATCTCACGAAGTCTATTCCCAAGGGCAGGAAGTTTAAGATCTATGTCTCTGCCCTCACCAATTTGAACTTGGATAATCATACCAGAATTTCCACTACCGATGTGCGCTTGCTGAGGCGGATGATCAGGGATAATCAGTTTAGGGGGCATGATGCCCGGGCCACCATCGAGCGCTGGCCCTTGGTCACCAGAGGTGAACAGCGGCACATTTTCCCCTTTCAGGAAAGCGCCGATGTCATGTTCAATTCCACACTCATCTATGAGCTGGCGGTGCTGAAGCCACTGGCTCAAGAGCTCTTGGAAGACATTACGCCTGCGGATTCTCAGTATGGGGAAGCCAGAAGGCTGCTGCGCTTTTTGGATCACTTTGTGGCAGTGGAAGACTGGTCAGATATCCCCTGCAACTCCATCCTTCAGGAGTTCATTGGCGGGTCCTGTTTCGAGTAGGGAGGCTTTTTATGAAGGTTGTGCTGGCGGCGCTGAACGCCACTTACAGTCACTCCAGTCTAGCTCTAAGGTATCTACAGCGCTGCTGCGCTCAGCAGTTTCCCGAGCTGGAAACGGTGGAGTTTAACATTAACCAAAGCCCCCAGGCTATCCTGGCTGAGCTGGTGCGGAGAAAGCCAGATGTGGTGGGTTTTTCCTGTTATATCTGGAACATTGAGATCATCCTGCCCCTAGTGAGTAACCTGCGCAAAGTGTGTCCAGATACGACTATCGTCCTAGGTGGGCCAGAAGTGTCCTTTGATACGGAGTACTGGCTGACTGAGCACCCCAGTATCGATTTCCTCATTGCCGGCGAAGGGGAAGAAGCCCTGCGGCGTTTTCTGGAGGAGTATGAGCAATGTGGGGGACGCTTCAGGGCAGAAAGCCTAGCAGAAGTGCCAGGCTTGGTGTACCGCACCGAGGGTGGGCAGATTGCACAGAACCCAGGCCAACCGCTGGATTTGGGTACCATTCCCCTCCTTTATGAGGGGAATCTGAAAGAGCTGCACAACAAGATCGTGTACTATGAGACCACCAGGGGCTGCCCCTTCAGATGTGCCTACTGCCTCTCCTCGGTTATGGGCCGTGTGAGGGTCTTCCCCATGGAGCGGGCCAAACAGGAGCTGGCGGCCCTGGCGGAAACTGGGGTGCAGCAGGTGCGTTTTGTGGATCGCACCTTCAACTATGATGCCAGGCGGGCGTATGAGCTTTTGGAGTTCATGATCAGCTTGGATACCACCACCCGTTTTCAGCTGGAGGTGAGCGGCGATATTCTTACAGAGCCTGTTCTAGAGCTCTTGACCACCGCTCCGGAAAACCGCTTCCAGTTCGAGATTGGGGTGCAGTCCACCAACCCCGCGACTCTGCAGGCAGTTTCCCGCCAGGCGGATCTAGAGCGCTTGGCTGAGGTAGTGCGCTTTTTGAAGGAAAAGACTACAGTGCGGGTGCTTCTAGACTTGATCGCGGGCCTGCCTGAAGAGGGTTTTTGGCGTTTCGGCGAGTCCTTTGACTACGTGTACAGCCTGCAGCCAGACCGCATTCATCTTGGCTTTCTCAAGCTGCTGCGGGGTTCACGCCTGCGGGAGGAAGCGGAGAGCTTTGGCTGTGTTTATACGGATCAAGCTCCTTACGAGGTTCTCTACACCAAGGATTTGTCTTTCCAGGAGATTCAACGCCTGAAATTGATTGAAGACTTGGTAGAGAAGTATTATGGCTCGCACTTTGAGCATGCCCTGCAGTACCTGCTGCGTGGCGGCCGTTCTCCATTTCAGTTTTTCAATCAGTTTGCCGCGCAATGGGAGCGAAAGGGTTATCACTTGCTGGAGCACTCTCTTCAGGGGCGCTACCGCATCTTGTGGGAGCTGTTTGCAGCCGGCAACCCTGATCTACTGCCCTGGTTGGTGTACGATTTCCGCAGGAATGAGCGGAGGCAGGGTACTCCCCAGTGGATGGGAGGGCGTCAGGATCGGAGTAGGGAAAACGCCTTGATTCAATCGGGGCGCATCCATGAACTGCTGCCGGAGACCGCTGGCCTGCCACCAAGGGAACTGGGGCGCAGGATTATGGTTGAGGAGCTGCAGTTCGAGGCGGGAACCCAAACCATGCTCTTTTACTATCCCCTAGACGGCAAGGGTGTGCGCACCATCCGCTTAGAGTAGGCTAAGGGGATTCCCGTGAGCTGGCTGGTAGGTTCATCCAGCGCCACCAGGTCTGAGGCATCCACCTGGTGGAGAGAGTGCTTGCCAAGTGCCCTCACCCCTTCTTTGATCTCTTCGGTGCAGGAGATCAGGTAGTTGCCTAAGTGCTTACCTGCCCGCTTCCAGTTGAGCATGTGGCTCTGCTTACCGGAATCTACCACCAATTGGGTGGGAGGTTCCCAGGGGATGGACTTGGTGGTCTGGGTGTGGCTGAGGGCATAGAGGGCCATGGTACCGAGATAGATGGCGTTGGCCCCTAGAGCTAGGGCTTTTAGGCACTGCCCAGGCGAGAAGAAGCCCCCTGAGACGATAAGTGTGACTTGGTTGTGGACTCCTCGCAGCTGAAGATGTTCAACCGCCCGGCAGAGACCAACAATGGTGGGGAGGCCGAAGTCATCTTCCAGGATGGGTGCGGCTCCAACAGTGGCAGCTTGCGCTCCCTCCAAGGCCAGGAAATCCACCCCGGCTTCCAGGCAGAGATCGATTTCCCGTTCTAAGTTGTTCGTGAAGGAGAACTTGATTCCCACGGGAACCCCTCCGCCGGCCTGTTTTAGGAAACTGACCACCTTGGGCAGGTCACTGCTCTTCCGTAAGGCAGGCAGCTCCGGACGCACTAGGTGGGGGTAGGGGGCCTGGGCGGCACTACTGCTGGCACCCTGGCCCAGCTGGATTTCTAGAGCATCGGCTTGAGCCAGCATGTCCATGGTGCGGTGCAGGGGTATGCGGGGGTACTGGATGATCAGGCGCTCCGCTAGCTCCCTTTCCTTGGGTAAAAACGGCCCTTCCCCGGTATTCGAGGAGGTACCAGCCAGTTTGCTGCCTAGGGCCAGGGCGTACTTGGCCCGGTCTGAAAGGGCTTTTTTGTAAGCCATGCCGGACACTAAAAGGGGAGTGGACACGATCAGTGGCTTCTTGCTGTTCGGCCCGATCACAGTCTCCGTATCTACAGGAATGGTATGGGGCAGGGCTTGTCGGTCCAAGTGCGCGGAGACAAACATCAGTCCGTCGAAGTCAAAGAACTTGCGTGGGCTGCCCAGAGGACGCTGCAGCACCTGAGCTTTTTGTGCTCTGAGATTTGTCTCCGCGATGGTCTGGATCCCCGTGCGTTTGCTGGCGGAGAGCAGTTCCGCGAGGTTTTCCATATAGGGGTCAGTCATGACGATTTTGACGCTTTGACGGACCAGCTGACCGGCGAAGAAGCGCAGGGCGGTTAGCCCCCCCACAACACCAAGCGCGCCTGCGAGTAATTTAGATGTACGGCTGGACAAAGAATCACCTCCGAGGCCCATGGGCAGGGATCGACTTTCCTGTGTAGTATTACAACAGGGACTTGGGCTACCACAAAAAATGGATGTGGTCGTATTGAGCAATGTGACTATCAAGGATGTGGCTAGGCTGGCAGGGGTTTCGCCCTCCACAGTGAGTAGGGTAATCGCCGATCATCCCCGCATCAGCCCCAACACCAAGGAACGGGTGCGCCAGATCATGGCGGAACTTGGCTATTATCCCAATGCCATTGCCCGCAGCCTGGTGAACCAGACCAGCAACAGCATCGGGGTGATCCGTTCCCGCTTAACGCAAGGGAATTTTGCCAACCCCTTTTTCCCCGCAGTCATTCAAGGCATATCTTCTGTCGCTTACAAGCACGGTTTGAGCTTAGTGTTATCTACCAGCAATTCTTTTACCCACGAGGATGAAGAATGTTTGAACTTGCTGAGGCAGCGTCGGGTTGATGGGGTAATACTCTTAGCCTCTCATCGGCAGGATCAGCTTATTCCGCGCTTGGCAGAGGCCGGGTTTCCCTTTGTGCTCATTGGGCGCTATGAGGGCTCTGAAGTCATCAACTGGGTGAACAACGACAATACTGGCGATGCGAAAAAGGCGGTTAGCTATCTATTGGGCAAGGGGCACCGCCGTGTAGCCTGTTTAGATGGGGATCCCCGTTACGTGGTGAGTGCCGACCGCTTGGCTGGCTACCATCAGGCCCTGGCGGAGCACGGCTTGGAAGTCGATCCGGCGCTGGTGGAGCACTCAGAGTTCTCCGTGGATGGCGGGTATCGCGCCACTCAGCGGCTGCTCCAAAACGGGGAGTTCTCCGCTATTTTCGCGGTGGATGACCTCATCGCCATTGGAGCGATGCGCGCTCTCCAGGAGCGCGGTGTTGTCGTGGGTGAAGAGGTGGCGGTAGTGGGCTTTAACAACACCATTCTGGGTGCTTACGTCCAGCCTGCTTTGACTTCTGTGCATGTGCCCATCTATGAGTTGGGGCAGATTGCGGTACAGATGCTTACCGCCCAGATCTACGGCTCAGGTACTTTCCCTGACCAGCAGATGCTCCAAGCCCAGTTGGTGGTGCGTGGTTCAGCCTGAGGAAGGTGGGTTCATGGCTAAGCATGGGGCAATAATAGCAGTCCTACTCTTGTCTCTCCTGTCGCCGGCTGCGATGGGTTCTGCTGCTGTGCTTACTGATCCAACGGGGCTGTACAGCACGTTTATTGGCGATCATTGGGTTTACCAAGCCCATCACAGCAGCACTGATCTGATGGTGTTCTACGGCGAGGCAGACCACGAACTCCTCTATTTTCAGCGCCTGGGCCCAGTTGCCTATAGCTCTGCGCGGGATTTTGCCCAGCGTTCAGTGGAGCTCTATGGCGCCCCTGGTGGTCTGGAGGAGTTTCAGTTGGTAGGGGATTTCCAGGCGGTTGAGGTGGCGGGAGAGTGGGGTGTTTCGTGTTCGTATTCCTATCAGGACGGGCAGGGGAACACTTTGTGGGAGTACCGCATTTTTCTAGTCCTACCTGGAGGAGAGGGTTTTTCCATAGCCTTTAGTGACAGCAAACCTGAGGCTGCAGATCTGCCCTTGCTTTTGGAGGATATTCTGCACCACTGGCGGTGGTTGTTTTGATGGTGAGGAACAGGCTTCGCTTGACATGTCTTATCCTCGTGTTTGTGCTTCTGCTTGGGGCGGCTGCGCCTAGTTCAGCCGCCACGATCAGTGCCCGGTTTGAACGGACCTTGGGCTCAGGAACCGCGCCTGCCTTAATCAAGGAGTACGGGGGAGAATACATTCCCCCCATTCAGCAGCGGCTCTGGTTGGAGGAGGTCTTTGCCCGCTTAACGGCCTGTGTGGGCCGGGAGGATGTGGAGTATACCCTCACGGTGCTCAACTCCAGGGAGGCCAATGCCTTTTCCCTTCCCGGCGGCTATGTGTTTATCACTAGGGGCCTCTTGAACCTGATCGGGGGGGACGAGGCGCAGCTCGCCGCGGTGTTGGGGCATGAAATCGCCCATGTGGAAAAGAAGCACGGCGTGAATGCTGTGCTGCGGCAGATGGGCCTCACTGTCCTGGCTGAGGTGGGCGCCCTTGCTTTGGATTTCATCTCAGGAGAGCTGGTGCGGCTGGCCGGGGCTACCCTGGTGCAGGTTCTCCAGTTAGGCTGGGGCCGCGAGGCTGAGTTTGAAGCGGATGCAGTGGGGCAAAGCCTGGCTGTGCAGGCAGGTTTTGATCCGATCGGTGCCATCGGCCTTTTGGATAGGCTGGCCCAGGTGAACAGTTCCGAGGAACCAGTGCATCTCTTCAGCACTCATCCCGATGTGCAGCAGCGCAGACAGCGCCTGGAAACAGCTCTGGGATCCTTCTGGTCAGAACCAGTGGTAGTTGGCGATTCCAAAGTACTAGAAAGATTAAATCAGGGCAGGAATTCAGACCAGAGTGGGCGAACTGATCCTAAAGGCCGGTATATGCTGGAGCTATCTGGGCAGCCCGGGGGGCTGCGGGTTTTTGATGAACAGAACAGGGAGTATGTGACTTGGGTTCCCCAAGCCTCGGTTCGCGAGGCTGCCTGGTCTCCCCAAGGGGACTATCTGGCCCTCCTGGTGGAGGCAGAAGCAGGGGGAGAGGTCTGGATCACTGACCGCTGGGGCTATGTTGTGGAGCAGTTGAAGGTCCAAGGTGATGTTGCGGCTTTCTGCTGGTCGCCACACGGTAGGGCTTTGGCCTTGGATGTGGTGGGTCCTGGAGAGAAGAGGGTTATGGCAGCTTATCTAGGAGAAAAAGCCTATGTGGAAGTTAGCAGGGGACTGACGGCCCAAGGCTCCTGCTGGCTGGATGACGGGCTGTATTTCCTTCATAACGGCAGGTGGTATCAAACCCAGCCGCCTGAGGTGGTCCAGGTGCGGATCGACCATCCTGTGCCCGTGGTGCTGCAGCGCAAACGGGTTCTGAATCCCACCCTGATTAAGGAAGGTAATACCTATAGGCTGACTAGGCCGGCTTTGACTCTGCCTTAGGCCACTGTACATTGGTTGAGCATTAAAAAAGCACCTTCACGGGGAAGGTGCTCACCAGGTCTTACGAAGCAGAGCTGTCGCTGGAATCACTGCGACTGTCATTCACATAAAAGCCAGGCCCTTTGAAGATTATGCCAACATTCTTTCCGATGAGGCGCTGAACTGGAGCGCTGCAGGTGGGACAATGGCTGAGACTGTCGTCTTTTATGTTTTGCTTCAGCTCGAAGCGGCCGCAGTTAGGACATTTGTATTCATAAATAGGCATTTGGCATCCCTCCTTTCAGGCATCTAAATGATATTGTACAACTTGTCCTCATTCAGTGCAACTGGGTTTCGGGGTGTTGGGGGACTATGATATTCACGCTAGGAGTCGTTGGGAATGAAGTATCAATGGAATGCATCAGCAGCACTTATTTTTGCCGTTATTATCTTTCTTAGCTTTTCTTCCATGGTGTCCGCGGGAAACCCGGCGAAGACATTTCAGTTGAACTTGAGCCTCCCCCAAGAATCAAAGGAGGAGCCAGACCCCTTTACTGAGAAGTATGAAGAGGTGATGCGGGAGATCGCCATCTCAGACGAAGCGGCTGAAGTGGTGGACTGCATCAAGTCTGCAGTTGAAGATGTGCAGGATCTAACTTTGGATATCACCGTCACTGAGATTAGGGATCGCCGCAATGAAGAAGTAGTGCTCCACATGCAGGTCAGTGTTGAACACAGGCTGGGACGGGCTGAGTTTGCCGAACCCAGTGCCGTTCGAGGTATGATTGTCCTTGCTGATCAGGAGAATTTGGAAGTGTGGGTTTTCCAGCCAGTGACCAATGTAATAGTGGTACGGGGTATGGAAGATGCCAGCAAGGAAGCGATGGCTGCTCTCAGCATTGGGCAGAACATGGCTCAACTCACCGACTACTTTGATTTCTCCCAGTACAATGTGGAGATCATAGAGAAGACGGAGCTGGAGGGTGTCACCGACTACCTGCTCAAGGTGGATGCCCCGGAAGATGAGGTCTGGTACGTGCGGGTGAAGGATGACAGCTGGTTCCCCCATGAAATCACCGTGTATGAGGGGGAGACCCTCCAAGGTACCATGCAGCTGTCCAATGTGGTGCTGAATCCCGGGATAAGCGTGGAGGAAATTAGGAGCTTACCCGATGTGAAAGTAGAAAGAATTTGAGGGAGGAGTACGTGTTGGAGCCCCAGTGGCGCAGTCTGATCATACTCGGTTTAATCGGGTTTATTGCCTTAACTGTCTGCCAGGGCGCCATGGCCTTTGAGGCGGAGGACATGCCCTTTGGTTTTGGACCCCAGGGCTGGCAAACCGGTTTGGGTTTGAGTCAGGAAACCATCAGAGCCCGCGGCCTGCTGGGCTATGAAAAAACAGGAATCGGCGGTTATTTGACCCATTCGGAAGCCAATGAGGAAACCTTTAGCTGGTTCAGCGGGCATAAACAGGTTATCATGGGCAATATTGGCTACAGCCTGGAGCTGTTTGGAGGCAATACCCACCGGCCCATCCTCTCGACTTTTTTGAACGGTGCGGATCCCCATGTGGGGGCCTATGGAGAGTTCAGCCGCATGTATGGAGTGATCGGCCATGGACTGGCGGGCAGGGCGCAGCTTTCTGTATCGGAAATCGGGGAGTTTGAGTACAGCATCATGCCCTATGTGCAGTTTACCAGGCAGGGTGTGTGGCGCTTTTCCCTCAATTTGGGCAGTTCCTTCGGTTTTGGCATGTCTTATCAGGAACCTCAAGACAAAGTCAAGCTGGATATAACCTTAGTCAACGAGGGCCTTAGTATGCATGTGCTGCTTTCCCTTCCCGAGCAGCCTTTCACACTGGGGGCTGGACTCACACAGCACCAGGCACAGGTGTTTATCCGTTACTTCTTCTGAATACAGAGACTAAGTCGAGGGTCGCTAAGGGACCCTCTTTTATCGCGCAAAAGGGGGTGAAGGATCGATGCATGTGGTTCTGGTGGAGCCGGAAATACCGGCTAACACCGGCAATATTGCTAGGCTTTGTGTGGCTGTGGGGGCGACCCTGCATCTTATCAAGCCTTTGGGTTTTTTCCTCAGTGACCCTAAGCTGAAAAGGGCTGGGCTGGATTACTGGCAGTATCTCAATTTGGAGGTCCATGATTCCTTTGCGGATTTTTTGGAAGCACAGTGTCCAGAGCACATGTATTTCCTGGAGACGGGAGCAGCCAAGCTCTATTCTGAAGTGAGTTATCAACAAGGTGATTATCTGGTTTTTGGCAGTGAGACCAAGGGGCTCAGCCAGAAGCTTCTGGAGGCCTACCCCCAGCAGGTTGTCACGCTGCCCCAGCGTGATGTAAGATCCTTGAATCTGTCAAATACTGTAGCTGTAGTGGTGTATGAGGCTTGGAGGCAGTTTGGCTTCCAGGGTGCTAAAAATTTGTCAGAGGCAGGATTCACAGGGCCAGACCAGAATATCTAGTCGGAGTGGTCTGCCAGGGGCCGCCAGGCGGTATCACGACAGCAGCAAGGAAAATATCGAGTGTGAGGTGATAGGATACATGAGACGAGTTCGTGCGTTTTTCGGAGGCATTCATCCCAGTGAGAACAAGCAGAGCACCAGCAGTACTCCCATCCAGTCTCTGCCTGCTCCGGCAACTCTAGTTGTGCCTCTCCTGCAGCATGTAGGGCGCGAGGCCAAGCCGCTCGTTGCCAAAGGCGATGAGGTGCTGAAAGGCCAGCTTTTGGCTGAGGCCGATGGTAAGATCAGCGCTCCTGTACACTCGCCAGTATCAGGTAAAGTAACAGCCATTGAACCAAGGACCAGCGCTTCTGGGCGCTCGGTCACTTCCATAGTAATTGAGAACGATGGCCAGGACAATTGGGTGGAAAGGGAGGCCCATCCTGACCCGGTCCAGCTTGATGCCAAGACCATTGTGGAGCGGATTCAAGCGGCAGGTATTGTGGGCATGGGCGGCGCAGGTTTTCCCACCGCGGTTAAGCTCACTCCACCGCAAGGAGTCAGCATTGATTATTTGATTATTAATGGTTGTGAATGCGAGCCCTATCTCACAGCAGACCACCGGCTGATGGTGGAGTATGCCGAAGAGATCGTGCTCGGTGCTAAGCTCTTGGCCAAGGCGTGCGGTGCACGCAAGATTATCATCGGGGTTGAGGACAATAAGCCCGATGCCATAGCCTCTCTGAAGGAGCAGGCAGGAGCCGTTGATGTGGTGGCTCTGCCCACTAGGTATCCCCAAGGCGGAGAAAAGCAGTTGATTCAGGCCCTCACCGGCAGGGAAGTACCCAGCAAGGGGCTGCCCTTCCAAGCCGGTTGCGTTGTGCAAAATGTGGGTACTGCCTATGCGGTGACTAAGGCGCTCCGTGACGGTGAGCCTCTGATTTCCCGGGTGGTCACTGTAACCGGTTCAGTCATTGCCGAACCGCAGAATTTCTTCGTTCCTATTGGAACTCCGTTTCAGGATTTGATCGAGGCCGCTGGCGGGTTCAGCCAAACACCTGGCAAGGTGGTGGCAGGCGGACCTATGATGGGCGGAGCTCAGTTTGATCTGGAGGCACCGGTAACTAAGGTAACCAGTGGGGTTTTGGCCTTTGGGGTAGATGAAAGCAAGACCCCTAATCCCATGCCCTGCATCAAGTGCGCTCGCTGTGTGGATGTGTGCCCAGCGAACCTAATGCCTCTTAAGCTGGAGGCCTACGGCATGAACGAGCAGTGGGATAACGCAGAGGAATACGGAGCTCTGGACTGTATCGAATGCGGATGCTGTACCTACATCTGTCCGTCCAAGCGGCCTCTGCTGCACTATATCCGTTTTGCCAAAGCGGAAATAATCGAAAGCCAAAGAAGATCAAGCTAAAGGAGGGTGGACAATGGATGATTTAAGATTGCTGGTATCTCCGTCCCCTCACATCCGGGATACAGATACAACTGAAAAGATTATGTTTGCAGTTCTACTGGCTCTACTGCCTGTTGTAGCTGCATCGATTTACTTCTTCAGATGGGATGCCGTGCGGGTGGTGCTTCTGGCCTCTGGATCAGCAGTGGCCACCGAAGCGATTTTTCAACGGCTTCGTAAGCGTCCCGTTACCGTAGCCGATGGCAGCGCCTTAATTACCGGAGTACTCCTGGGATTAAGCGTACCGCCAACCCTGCCCAGCTGGATGGTTATTCTTGGTTCAGCCTTCGCCATTGCCATTGGTAAGCAGGTGTTTGGCGGCTTAGGGCACAATCCCTTTAACCCAGCTTTAGTGGGCCGGGCCTTTCTGACCGCATCCTTTGCCAAGGCTATGACGGCGTGGACCGCACCAATTGACGCGGTAAGTGCTGCCACCCCCTTAGCCATGGGTCCTGCGGTAAGCCGGATTCCCGATCTGTTCTTCGGTTCGGTAGCCGGATCCTTAGGTGAGACCTCTGCCCTAGCCATTCTGCTGGGCGGAATCTACCTTTTCTATAGGGGAGTAATTGATTACCGGATTCCCGTAGGTATTTTGGGATCCGTTACAGTGTTTGCACTCTTGGCTGGGCAGGATCCAGTGTTCCACCTACTCTCCGGCAGCTTGCTCTTTGGAGCAGTGTATATGGCTACAGATATGGTCACATCGCCTGTAACTAAGGCAGGACGCTGGATCTTCGGTATCGGCATCGGTGTTATTATTATGGTGATTCGAGTTTGGGGAGGCTTTCCTGAAGGAGTTACCTATGCCATTCTGTTCATGAATGCAGTAACTCCGCTGCTCAACCGTTGGACGCGCCCCCGAATTTATGGGCAAGGGGTGAAGGTCAGTGAATGAATCTGTGCGCATGATTGTTGTTCTATCAGTAATTGCCATGGTTTCTGCGGGTGTTTTGTCTTGGGCGTACCAAACGGCAAGTGTTATAATAGAAGAGAATGAAGCCCGTGCTTTGGAGAGTTCCGTGCTTGAAGTTTTGCCAGGTACCAGTACAGTAAACATCATTCGTCGGAGCCCCGATGAGCTGGGCGTAGAAGACCCAGGGGAGATGAAGGAAAGAGAGCAGAAGACCACCTTGATTTACCAAGGCGTCGACGCCCAGGGTAAGATCGTGGGCTATGCCTTTGTTGGTGAGGGTAATGGCTATGGTGGTGTAGTGAGAGTCCTGGTGGGCGTGGATGAGGATACTGATCAGATTTTAAACGTGAAGATCCTCAGTCATACCGAGACTCCCGGTTTGGGTTCTCGCATCGAAGACGAAGGTTTCCGCAGTCAGTTTGCGGGCAAGACCGCCCAGGATCCAATTGCCATCAATCAAGACATTGACAACCTTTCTGGAGCTACAATTTCCGCTCGGGCCACAGCGGAAGCGGTCCGTAAGGGACTCCAGGATGCGGTGGCAATTTATAGGGGAGGGGAGTAAGTATGGCTCGCATGGTTAAAAACTTCGTGAATGGACTGTGGAATGAGAACCCCACCTTCCGTCTGATGATCGGTCTCTGCCCTACGTTGGCGGTGACCACCAGTGCAGTGAACGGCTTGGGAATGGGGCTCGCGACCGCCTTTGTCATTGCCTGCTCCAGTGCCTTGATCAGCCTGCTGCGCAAGGTAATTCCCGATAAGGTGCGCATTCCAGCCTATATCATTGTGATCGCAACTTTTGTCACCATCGTTGATCTGTTCATGAATGCGTACATGCCTGACCTGCATCAGGTACTCGGCTTGTTCATCCCCTTGATCGTGGTGAACTGCATTGTCTTGGGGAGGGCTGAGGCCTTCGCTTCCAAGAACTCCGTGATCGCATCGATCTTTGATGGACTAGGTATGGGTCTGGGCTTCACCTGGGCGTTGACTGTTCTCGGAGCAGTGAGGGAACTGCTTGGTGCAGGGTCGATTTTCAACGTCAAACTCCCGGTCGGAGCAACCATTGGCATTATGTCTCTGCCGCCTGGAGCCTTTATCACCTTGGGCATCCTGATGGGGTTAGTGAACATGATTTCTGCTCGGCAGAAGAAACGGGCTAGTTAGGGGGGACGGCCATGAGTCTATTCTTACTTTTCCTTAGTGCGCTGTTGGTCAATAACTTCGTGTTGGTTCGCTTTTTGGGTATCTGCCCTTTCATGGGTGTTTCCAAAGAAGTTGATTCAGCAATCGGTATGGGCATGGCCACCACCTTTGTTATGGTGGTAGCTTCTGCCGCAACGTGGCTGATTGAGAGGTTTATTCTGGAGCCGTTCGGACTGCCCTTTCTGCAGACCATGTCCTTCATTTTGGTCATCGCTTCCTTAGTTCAATTGGTTGAGATGTTCCTGCACAAGACGAGTCCAGCCCTGTACAAGGCCATGGGGATCTTCCTTCCCCTCATTACCACCAACTGTGCCATTCTCGGTCTGGCCATCATGTCTGTGCAGAACGCTTATACCTTCATTCAAGCAGTGGTTTTTGCCTTAGGCGGAGGATTGGGATTCACATTGGCTTTGGTTCTGCTTGCGGGGATCCGCGAGGAACTGCGCTTTGCTGATATTCCGGAACCCCTCTTGGGTGCGCCCATTGCTTTCATCTGTGCCGGCTTGCTTTCCCTCGCGTTTAGTGGGTTTGCCGGATTAATCTAAGTATTTGTTAGGAGGGGTTGAGGATGAACACCACAATCGTGTCCCTCGTCAGTATGGGCTCGTTGGCGGCTCTATTTGCCCTTGGTTTGGCAATGGCCGGGAGGATTTTCGCAGTTGAAACCGATCCTAAGATCGATGCCATAGAAGAAGTGCTGCCAGGTGTGAACTGCGGTGGCTGTGGGTTCGCGGGCTGCCGCGCCTTTGCTGAAGCTGTAGCTTCAGGAGAGGCTCCCACCAATGGCTGCCCCGTCGGAGGAGCCACTGTGGCTCAGATGGTGGCAGCAGTTCTAGGTGTAGATGCTGTGGCGCCTGTGCGCAAGGTGGCCCAAGTGCTGTGCCAAGGAGGAAACGCAGAAGCAAAACAGAAGGGCACCTATGACGGGCCTGTGGACTGCCGCATCGCCCATGCTACGCAGGGGGGCGACAAGGCTTGTTCCTACGGCTGTTTGGGCTACGGTTCCTGTGTTAAGGCCTGCGCCTTTGATGCCATGTATATGAACGAAAACGGCCTGCCCGTTGTGATTGAGGAAAACTGCACCGCCTGCGGTAAGTGTGTCGAAGCCTGCCCCCGGGATATCATCATCTTGGTCCCCGAGGATCAGGGAGTGCACATCCGCTGCCGGTCGCTTGATACCGGGCGAAAAGTCCGCCAGGTATGCAGTGTGGGCTGTATCGCCTGCCAGCGCTGTGTGAAGGTGTGCCCAACTGGTGCCATCTACATGGAGGACAACCTGGCCCGCATCAACTATGATAAATGCACCAACTGCCGTGAATGCGTAGCTGTCTGCCCAATGAAGACTATCGATTGGCAGGACGGCAAACCGCTGGTGCTGGAGAAAGCGGCGGTCAGTTAGGAGGAACAGTGTGAACGGCAAGGGACTTAAGAACAGGCGCGCTTTGTTTGTGGCGCTGGCCCTGGTTGTTTTGGGCGGCGCTGCAGCAGTGAGCTGTTATTTGGGCATGGTGCCCCAAGCCAAAGCTCAGGAAAGTACCACCACCAGCTCCATGATACTCATGGATACAGTGGTTGATGTTCGCGTGGATGGACCGCGCTCTGCCAGTTTGGTGGAGCGCGTCTTCGCCCGTATGGAGGAGCTGGAAAGGGTCTTTTCACGCTTCATAGAAGAGAGCGAAGTGAGCGAGATCAACCGCAGAGCAGGGGAGTGGGTTGAAGTCAGCCCCCTCACACTAGAGCTGGTTGAACTAGGGATTGAGATGGGACGCATAACTGAGGGTGCTTTTGATATCACCATCGGTGCGGTCTTAGATCTATGGGGGTTCGGCAGCGACTTCCACAGAGTGCCCACTGAAGAAGAGCTTGCGGACGCTTTAGCTACAGTGGACTATACCAGAGTGGAAGTGGATGGGGAAAGAGGTGCTGTGCGCATTCCTCAAGGTACGGTGCTGGATTTGGGAGGTATAGCCAAAGGCTTTATCATCCACCAAGCCACGGCGATTCTCCGGGAAGCCCAGGTGGATCGCTCCATGGTGAATGCTGGCGGCGACATCTCAGTCGTTGGCCGTAGGCCTGACGGGCGTCCCTGGCGGGTGGGGGTGCAGGATCCAGAGGATCCCCGGAGCATCCGTTATGTCCTGCCCTTGGATGACCAGAGCGTGGTCACTTCCGGCGATTACCAGCGCTATTTTGTGGTAGATGGCGTGCGCTATCATCATATCATTGATCCCTTTACTGGTTACCCAGCCCGGGGGCTGCGCAGCGTCACCATCGTAGGTGATAATCCAGCTGTGTGCGACGCTATCTCCACAGCCGTATTTGTGCTGGGCTGGGAGCGGGGGCGTGCCCTGGTGGAGAGCCTGCCTGGTGTGGAGGCGATCATAATCAGCGAGACAGGAGCTTGGATCTCTCCAGGTCTAGCTCAAGCAATGTTAACTCAGTAGCGGAAGGAGAGAAGTGTATGTACGATTTAGCCATTATCGGCGGAGGCCCTGCAGGCCTAGCTGCCGGCTTGTATGGAGCCCGGGCTAATCTGAAGACCATCGTGATCGAAAAAGGCCTGTACGGCGGCCAGATGCAGAACACTTTGGAGATCGAGAACTACCCAGGCTTTAAGAATGTGGGTGGCCCGGACCTATCTGACCATATGTACAATCAAGCGCTGGCAGTGGGCTGCGAGTGGAAGATGGGCGAAGTAACCAGGGTCAGCCTGGAAGGGCAGCCCAAAATCGTGGAAGTGGGCGGCACCGAAATTCAAGCCCGTAGTGTGATTATTGCAAGCGGCGCCCAGCCCCGGCGTTTGGGCGTTCCAGGTGAACAGGAACTAGCTGGCCGGGGCGTATCCTACTGCGCCACCTGTGATGGGGCTTTCTACGAGGATCTCGACGTGATCGTAGTTGGGGGCGGAGACTCCGCTGTAGAGGAGGGCATTTTCCTGACCCGCTACGCTAACTCCGTGACCGTGATCCACCGCAGAGACGTGCTGCGCGCCCAGGCCATTCTGCAGGAGCGGGCCTTTGCCAACCCCAAGATGAAGTTCGTTTACAACTCCGAAGTTCAGGAAATCCAAGGTGAAAACCGGGTAACCGGAGTACTGGTGCGCAACAATCAGGATGGATCAACCCAGGTGATCCCCGGTTCGGGAGTGTTTATCTACGTGGGCTTTTTCCCCAACTCTGACTACCTAAAAGGAACCGGTATCCTCGATGAGTGGGGCTATGTAGTCACAGGGCCAGATATGAAGACATCCATCCCTGGAGTGTTCGCGGCTGGTGATGTGCGGACCACGCCTCTGAGGCAGATCGTGTCTGCAGCAAGCGATGGAGCCATCGCAGCCATGCAGGCCTACCACTACTTAGAAACCCTCTAAGTATTACTTAGAATACTTTTTCCCTCCCCAGCCTATACTAAGTGCAAAAGGCTGTGGGAGGGATTTTTATGCACCCGTGGCGCAGGCGCAGAGCTCAGAGCGTGGTTACTGCCGTGCTGCTCACGGCGGTGCTCAGCTGGGGTGCATGGGCCCAGAGCTCCCTGCTCAAGCGCGGCATGCGGGGCGGGGAGGTGTTGGCCCTCCAGCAACTCCTGGTGGAATTAGGTTACAGCTTAGCCCAGGACGGTATCTTTGGCGCGGAGACAGAAGGAATCGTCAAGAAAGTGCAAAAGGCGATTGGTTTGACCCCCGATGGGGTGGTGGGTTCCCTCACTTGGGAAGCCCTTAGGGAACTGCAGGAAAGCGTGGTGACCTACACTGTGCAGCGGGGAGACAATCTGACCAAACTGGCTCGCAGGTATAATACTACGGTGGCGCAGATCTCTGTGTATAACAGCCTGCCCAATCCTGATCGGCTCCTGCCTGGACAGGTGCTGTATATTCCCGCGCCAACCCTAGCAGCAGCCAGCCTCGCCCCAGCTAACCGGCTGGACCTGCAGTGGCCTGTGCAGGGGAGCGTCAGCTCAGGTTACGGGTACCGCATTCATCCGGTTCTGAATGCCAGGCACTTCCACGGCGGAATTGATATTGCCGCCCCTGAGGGGACTGCTGTCAAGGCAGCCGCGGCAGGCCAGGTTGTCAAGGCGGGGAACATGGGCAACTACGGCCTGGGGGTTGTGATCGATCACGGCAGCGGCGTGACCACTTGGTATGGACATAACTCCAAGCTCTCGGTGCGCGTCGGTGATGTGGTCAAGCAAGGCCAGACCATAGCCTTGGTGGGAAAGACCGGTTTAACCACGGGGCCCCACTTGGATTTTCGGATCAAAATAGGGGATCACACTGTGGATCCCCTGCAGTGGCTTCCCTAGCCACTCTTATTTTAACAGACGACTCAGCGACTGCAGCACATCTTCCAGGGCCGCTGTGCAGTCATTTTCGCCCTGGAGGGCTTGCTCAATACATGATTTGGAGTGCACTTCGAAGACCAGCAGGGCCACTCCAGCCAGTGCAGCCCGGGCTGCCGCGATCTGGGTCAGGATTTCGCTGCAGGGCTGCTCTTCTGTAATCATCCTCTGTAAGCCCCGAATCTGCCCCTCAATACGCTTCAAACGCTGCAGCAGCCTATCTTGCTCAACAGTACTCACAGGCGCCCCTCCTTTACTCTAGATCATACTTTCAAATGCCAGCCCTGTCAAACCATCCTCTCGCAACCCTTTCCCACTTTGAGCAAGGAAATAGCACCTCCAAGGCGAACTATACAGACGAGGTGAGGACAATGATCGCCTGTGTACAGATGAAGCTCAATCCAGAAGACTACAAGACCGAGCAGGCCTTTGCAGCGAGAATCATGGCAGTGATGAAGCGAGTTCGGGAGCAGGCAGGGGAAGGGCCTCTGCTGGTTGCTTTCCCTGAACATATTGGCACCTTTTGCCTTTTGAGCAATGCCCCAGAGCGCATCTGGTCCAAACAGACCTTTGCCCAGGCCAGCGCTGCGCTGCTTTGGCATCACGGGGCTGCGGTGGCCCATCAGATGCTAAGACACAGGGTTTCCGCGGTGCGCGCCCTCTTCCTCGCCCGTGCCAAGGAGTTGGAGCGCATCTACCTCACTCCTTTCATTGCCGCTGCTCGCGAGTACGAGGCTTGGATCGTGGCTGGCTCTGCCGCACTGCGCTGGGGTCAGACCAATCGGATTTACAATACATCGCCTGTGATCACACCCACTGGGCAAGTGGTCTACCGCCAGCACAAGGTGAACTTGGTGGAGATGGAACAGAAAGCGGGCTTGGACCTTGATCCCGCGCCCCTAAACTACGTCAGTGCCGTGCAGAGCCCCTTAGGGGCGCTGGGGGTGGCGATCTGCCTAGATGCTTTCCACTTGGATGTGAGGCAGCGCCTGCAGGGCTTGGGGGCCAAGATCCTGATCCAGCCATCTGCCAATAACGGCCCTTGGAATGAGTGGCAGCAGGAGGATTGGAAGCGTGCTTGTTTTGCGGCGGTGGCGGAGAACAAAGAGTTCGACCTGGCTGTCAATCCCATGCTCGTGGGCAGGCTGTGGGACATCGAGTTCGAAGGGCAGTCCAGCATTATTGACCAAAATGGCTGTGTTGTCAAGGCGGAAAGCCCCTTTGAGGAAGAGATCCTGCTTAGAAAAGACCTTTTAAACTGATTCTGCGTCCCTGGGGGCTGAAGAGTTGGTGATTCCAAAAGATGCATTTCAGCTTTCCCTGGACGTAATAGAGTCGGGGTATCTGCCGGCTTACCACGGTGCGCCTCATGTGCACAGTTACCGTGTCTCCCACATCTAGATCAGTGCCGCTTATGTCCAAGCAGGTCAGGCCCATGCTTACTCGGCCCAAAATGGCCAGGGGGGTGCTGCCGTGGAAGACAGGGCTGCCCTGGATCAGAGCTCGAGCCGCGGCTTGCTTGATCTGACGCCAGGGAGAACTCTGCGGTTCCAGCTCCAGACCATGGCTGTAACCAACGGGGATCACGCCCACTCTAGTGGGCCTGGTGGTGCGGTAGCCGAGCCCGTAACCTACGGTATGGCCTGGCGGCAGGACACGAACCTGGATAATGCAGGTTTTGAACTGCCAGGTCTGCGCTAAGTTCCAGGAGCCGTCCAGGGCTAGGGGTGCTTGGCCGTAGAGCAGGGTTCCTAGGCGCACCACATCCAGGTGGCTGGCTGGCAGTGTGATGAAAGCAGCGCTGTTGGCAGCATGCCAAAGGACCCTCCTTAGATCAGAGCCGCTGCGCAGTTCCGCCTGAAGGGACAGCAGCTGATGCAGCTGCTTTAGGGTGAACCTGCGGCTGCGGGCCGCGGCGGAGAAATGGGTAAAGACGCCTCCCAGTTTGAGATGGGAGGCGTTAATGATCAATCTAGCCAGCTCCGGCACATCCTGGGGTGCGGCCCCTAGGCGGCCCAATCCGGTGTCCACCTTGATGTGCACAGTGATCCGCTTTCCGCTGCGCTTCGCCCAATCATTTAGTTCCCTGGCTAGGTTGGACGTAGTGACTGTGGCAGTGAGCCCATGCTGGACAACTAGTGGGAGCTGGCTGGGGAGGGGAGGGGTGAGCAGGATGATGTCAGCTCTTATCCAGCGGAGGATATCCAGGGCTTCTTCCACACCGCTTACTCCCAGGGTGGAGCAGCCTCGGCCGCGCAGAAAGGCGGCCACCACAGGGGCGCCATGGCCGTAGGCATCGCTCTTGAGGATGGGGAGGATGGAGGCTGCAGTGCGGGAAGCCGCGGTTTGGAGATTGTGTTCCAAGGCGGAGAGATCCACCTCCACCCAGGAGGAGAAACCTAGCGGCCCTTCTTTTTGGCACTGCGGATCCAGTTGTGCACCTTGAGTCCTCCCAGCCACAAGCCATACCCTCCTCGCCTCAGGGGGAGATCGAGCTCACCAACATACTCCTGGAGCTCTGCCCCAAAACCCTCTTTGAAGCGGTACAGCCCATAGAGGGGGTGCTCTGGGCGGAGATCCCCAGACACTCCCCGGAAGTCATAGACTGTGCAGCCGGCACCTTTGGCCCATTTAATCATCTCCCACTGCATAAGGTGGGAAGCCTGGAGATTGCGCTGTTCACTGCTGGAAGCTCCATAGACATACCAAGTTCTCTGTCCCAGTCGAAAGCAGATGGCACCAGCTAGGGGAGTGTCTCCGTGATAGGCCAGGAACACCTTGGCCAGGTTCGCCTGGACTAGATGGTCCCAGATGGCTTCGAAATAACTTAAGGGGCGGATAGAAAAACCGTCTCGCTCAGCGGTTTCCTGGAGCAGGCAGTAAAAAACGCTTAGCCTGCTCTTTTCCTTCAGGGGCTGGATGTACACCCCTTTGCGCATGGCATAGCGGATATTGTAGCGGGTTTTACTCTTCATGTTGTTAAGCAGGGTGTCCAAAGAACGGGTGAGATCTAGGGTCATCACAAAGCGGGGCTGCACCCCTGCAAAGTCCAGGCCAGTCTCCACCGGCTTGAGGTTGAGGGAGCGCACCGCTTCGAGCCACTCTCCGTCACCTTTGGGGATGGCTGGGTCCATCTTCCAAACCAACCCTCCCTTGCCCCTAAGAAAGGCTGCACCTTCCTTAAGCAGGACGGCGAGGGCTTCAGGCGACGAATACAGTGGGCCCCGGGGAGAGTAAGCCGCGGCTGCGGGGAAGAGGGGCAGAGGTTTGGTCAGGATGAGGGCTGCTGCTGCCAATTTGCCCTGATCCATCACCCCTAGGGGGTAGGCCTGCCATCCGGAACTTTCCTTCACCCTTCCCCAGGCAGTAGTCTGCAGGACGTCCCCCCTGGGATGAGAAGCAACATAGTGATCAAACAGCGATTCTTTCTCCACAAAGAGCTTGATCTCCACATCCTTCCTCCTTCCCTGCCTCACCAGTATATGTACTAATTACTCTCGGTGCCGCGTAATTATTCTTAGGAAGAGGGAAGGGGGAGGCACATGCGGCGCTTGTGGGTGGCAGCCCTGACGGTTGCGACTGTCTTGCTTTGGCCTGCACCACTGTTGGCAGCTGGCGAGATCGCGGCTCCACCAGAGCTGAGTTCCATCGCCTATGCCGTGTATGACGGCGACTACAACTACTTAGTTTTGGAGAAAAATGCGCAGCAGCGCCGGTCCATCGCCAGCATCACCAAGGTGATGACCATCCTCGTCGCGGTGGAGCTGGTGGAAGAGGGCAAAATCGGCCTAAGTGATGAAGTAACGGTGAGCGCCAGAGCGGCCAGCAGGGAGGGCACCCAGATTAACCTCAAGGCTGGGGATCGCTGCACGGTGGAGGAGCTGATCTATGCCTCAGCCCTGCAGTCTGCCAATGATGCTGCGGTGGCTCTAGCGGAATACATAGCAGGCTCCGAGGCGGAATTCACCAAACTGATGAACGCCAAAGCCCAGGAGCTCGGCCTTGAAGACACCCATTACGTAGACTGTACGGGCCTTTTGTCAATGACCAGCAACAACTACTCCACCGCTTACGATCAGGCCAGGCTGCTCCAAGCCGCACTGGAGCATGAGCTGTTTAGGCAGGTTTTCGCGGCACCAGACTTCTTTCTGGCGAGCCAGGGTCGCAAGATCAGCAACTCCCATCCTCTCTTGGACAGACCGGGAGTGGAAGGGGGCAAGACGGGAGCCACTACCCCTGCCGGTCATACCCTGATTACTTCCTGCGTCCGGCATGGCCGGAGGCTCATCGCTGTGGTCTTGGGAGCCCGCACCAGGGAGATGCGGAACTCGGAGAACGAAGAGCTCCTGGAGTGGGCGTTTTCCAATCTGCGCACGCTGATTTCCACCGAGGAAGTGTTGGCCAAGGTGTTGGTGCCCGACGGGGTGACCCATCAGGTCGACGCTGTGTTGGGAAGAGAGTTCTCAGTAGTGGTGAGGGAAGAGCGGGACCTGGAGTACAGCACTGAGGTGGAGCTTAACGCCAATCTCAAAGCTCCCATTGATGCCGGGGATAAGGTGGGTGAGTTGATCGTCAAGCGTGCCGACGGGGTGGCTGTGCGCCTGGACCTGGTGGCACGGCAGAGCACCGGGCTGGCCACTTGGCTGCGCCGCATCATCAACCGTCTTAGACACTTTTTCGGTAGGATGGGTGGGTGACCATGGCCAGAGTTTCCATAGCCCAAGTACAGAGGAGATTGCTGTTTCTCTTGTTGGTGTTGATCGGGGCTGTGGCCCTTCTTGCGGCGCGCCTGGCCTACCTGCAGTTGTGGCAGAATGAGTTCTTCCAGGCCAAGGCTTTAGAGCAGCGCCTACAGCGCATTCCCATCGAAGGGCTCAGGGGGACGATCTATGACCGCAATGGCGTGCCCCTAGCCCTCAGTGTCAGTGCCCATACTGCCTACGCCATTCCTGCTGAAGTGGAAGACCCAGAGGGCACAGCGGAGGCACTGGCCGCGATTTTAGACCTGGATGGAGAGTTCATCCTGGGCCGCTTAAAGAAGCACTCTGCTGTGGAATGGTTGAAAAAGAAGGTTACCGACCAAGAGGCTAGGGCTATTATGGCGGCTAACCTGCCTGGGATCGGAGTTGTCCCCTCCTCAACCAGGGTGTATCCCTACGGGTCGATAGCTCCCCAAGTGCTTGGTTTCGTGGGCATTGACAATCAGGGGTTAGAGGGGTTGGAACTTTATTACGACAGCTTTTTGCGGGGAACGCCAGGGCAGACCATTTTCGAACGGGACGCTCAGGGCAGGGCCTTGGAAGATGGTGTCCGGGGCTACCTGCCTGGGCAAAGAGGTGGAGACTTGGTTTTGACCCTCGACATCTTTATCCAGCGTATTGCCGAAGAAGAGGTGCGCCGGGCTACCTTGGAAACGGGATCCCGTCTGGGGCTGATCTTGATTTCCGACCCCACAACCGGCGAGATCTTGGCCACTGCCATCTACCCCACCTTTGATCTAGAGAACTTCGCAGATTATCCTGCAGCCAACCGCAAGAACATCGCGGTGACAGATACCTATGAGCCTGGATCCACTTTTAAGGCGGTGACGGCAGCCTTAGCCCTCCAAGAAGGGGTGGCCACTCTCCGATCAGGTTTCTTTGACCCAGGCTATATCCGGGTGTCAGGCTGGAATGTGCGCTGCTGGAATAGGGGAGGCCACGGCTCCCAATCTTTTGTGGAGACTATGCAGAACTCCTGCAATCCTTATTACGCCAAACTAGCCATCGATTTGGGTCCAGAACGCTTCTATGAGGGGCTGCTGCGCTTTAATTTGGGCCACAAGACGGGCATTGACTTCCCAGGAGAGATGGGAGGAGTGCTCCGGGCCCCTTCCCCCAGCGTACCCTTGGTAACCTGGGCAAACATGGGTTTTGGCCAAGGACTCACTGTTACCCCCATCCAGCTCCTAGCCTGCTTTGGGGCCATTGCCAACAACGGCATTTACACGCCCCTGCGCTATGTGAAGGAGTTGGTGACGGCAGAGGGGAGTTTCCCCCCTGATGTTCCTGAACCCAGGCAGGTGATCTCCCAGGAAACGGCTCAGACTACAGCCTACGTGCTCCGCTCCGCCGTGGAGCGCGGCTCTGGGAAGAGGGCGGAGGTGCCTGGTTACGATGTGGCTGGGAAAACCGGTACGGCTCAGCTGGTGGAGCATGGACGCTATTCTCATTCCAAAATGGTCACTTCCTTCGCTGGTTTTGCGCCCAAGGATGACCCGAAGATGGCAGCCCTCTTGGTGCTGTGGGAACCGCAGGGTGCTTTTTACGGCGGGATTATCGCCTCTCCAGTTTTCGCCCGCTTGGCGGAAAAAGTCCTTACTTACATGGGAGTGGAACGCAAAGCCACAGCTCGCAGCAGTGGTGTGAAGCAGGTGAGTGTGCCTGATGTGGGCGGGTTGAGCCTGGAGGAAGCCAGTGCGCAACTGGCGAGGCAGCACTTCCGCGTGGAGGTTGTGGGCCCAGGAGACCGGATCATCGGCCAGGTGCCCGCACCTGAAGCTGTGGTGGATGAGGGCTCCTTAGTCTACATTTACACAGATGTTGACCACATCGAAACCAGTACAGAGCAGCCGAATCCTTACGGAGCCTAGAATGTTTGGGGAAAGGAAATGCCAGGCAGTGGGAGAATACAAAAAGAGCAGGAGCGTTCACTCCTGCTGTCTGTCTTGTTCTAGGTAGTAGCGGCAGTGCTCCTGCAGGGGGCATTCGCCGCAGAGGGGCTTGCGGGCTTTACAGAGGGCCCGTCCGTGGAGGATGAGCCAATGATGGGCATCAATCCACTCTTCTTGGGGGATGGCTTCCATCAGCTGGCGTTCCGTTTCTAGCACATCGGAGGCAGTGGACAAGCCTATGCGGTTAGCGACCCGAAAGACATGGGTGTCCACTGCGATTGCTGGGATGCCGAAGGCATTGGCCAAAACCACATTGGCCGTCTTGCGGCCCACGCCAGGCAGGGCTTCTAGTTCTTCCCTGATGCGGGGAACCTCGCCGTCATGCTTGTCCACCAGGATCTGCGCGGTTTTGATCAGGTTGCTGGCCTTAGTGCGCCACAGTCCAGCACTGCGCACATAGGGTGCCACTTCTTCGAAGGTGGCAGCAGCCAGGGCCTGCGGGGTGGGAAAGGCAGGGAAGAGTTCCTGCGTAATCATGTTCACCCGCTCATCAGTGCACTGGGCTGAGAGAATGGTCGCCACCAGCAGCTGGAAAGGGCTGTCGTGCCGCAGGGCAGTGGTGGGGTTGGGGTACATGGATTTCAAGATGGTTAGCACTTCTTGCATGGGTTCACCTGCTGGATCAGTAGTCGAGAAAGTGATCTTCGTCGATGACGGCGGCATGCTCAGGAGCACTCTCCTGACAGCGGGCGCAGCCACGGCAGTCCCGGGCCACCCTCACTAAGCCGTCTTCATCGATGATCAGTCCATAGGGGCAGACGTCATGCAGGTCGGGGCTGAACAGGCCGGTGATCAGTTCTTTCAGCTGTTCTGCAAAGGACTTATCAGGTTTGGGGATCTTGAAGTCCGCCAGTGCCTCCCGATAGCTCACTTTCTGCCTGGTCAGGCGGCTTTTGGCCACCTTATGATAGGACGCATACAGGAAGAGATCCGCTTCAGTGCGGCCTGGGAAGTCATGGAGCAGCCCCTGGCTGCGGATGAGATTGCACACGGGCTTATAGATCTCCTGTTCCCAGCTGGCTGCTGCGTTGGAAAGGGGCAGGTCCATGCCCATGGCCTGCGATACCTCTTGGCGGTATTCCTCAATCTGCATGAGCAGTTTGTCGTAGGCACCCAGCTCGGTAAGCTCGATGCCGTCTAGACCCGTGCGGTGCTCAAAAATGGAGCGTTCACGCCAGATCAGGTTGGGCTCGCTGTTGGGTGGGGGGAAGAATTCGATCACTTCGGCGTCGATATAGGTTTGGCCTACTTCTTTGGCCACTGCCACCCTGTGGTTGCCGTCAACAACATAGTACTTGTCGCGAACCTTATACAAAGAAACAGGAGGCAAGGAGCTGCCTCTTTCCACTGCTTGTTTGATCTTCATATAACGGTGGATTGTGGCACGGTTCTTAATGCGGAAGCGGGCATCGAAGTCCCGCCAGCGGTTTACCGAGCCGACAATGCTGTCCACCGGTACAGTACGCAGGCCCAGGTCTAGGGAATCGGTGAGCCCTAGTTCTTCCTTGGCACTGTCAAATGCTTTGGCATGTCCTCGCATTATGTACTCACTCCACTGGAGGATCTATCTCTAAGATGTGAAAACCATAGCCATTGATCACGGTGGTATCGTTCACAACGTCAATACGGTTTTGCTTTAGTCCATAGTTTAGATGGGTGTGGCCGTGTATAAAATAGCGTGGTTTGTATTTGTGAATAATGTGGGAGAATGTTAGGAACCCCTTGTGACATTGATCTTCAGCGTCATGGATGCCAAAGGGGGGTGCGTGGGTTAGAACAATATCGATTTTGCGCCCAAAGAGAAAGCGCCAGGCCATGCGGCGCCAGATCGCTCTCATTTGCCGCTCTGTATATTGTATCGCGGAAGGGTGGTGGTAGAACATGGATCCTTCAAAGCCGATGATGGTCAAGCCTTTAAACGTGATCACTTTTCCGTGGATATTGTCGCCGCCATCTGGAGGGTTGTGGTAGTAATTGTCGTCATGATTGCCTCGCACATAATAAAGGGGCGCATTAAACACGGACATGAGGTATGATAAATACCAGGGGGGTAGATCGCCGACAGAAAAGATTGCATCAATGGACTCTGGAAAGCGATCACGCCGGAAATGGTCATACAACTGCGGATCAACCGTATCCCCAACAATCAAGAATTTCAAACTGGATCCTCCCAAACTAAATCACCTCAGTCGGAGAGCGCAGCTCCGCGGAGACGGGCATTTTCTTCTTCGGCTACCTTGCGCTTTTCTTGCACGGCAGCCATAATCTTGCTCTCCAGGGTTACGCCTTTGAGCCTTTCCCAAAACTTCGGTGGTCGGATGACTGAACAGTAGCGCTCAGGGGCGTTGTACCATGCTGTTTGTGGACCGTCAACTGCTTCAACCTTAGCGTAATCTTCGATGAGTGTCACTCGGATGCCCCATTTTTCATCTGGAGGGATTTCGAGATAAACGGCAGATTTGTCGGTGGGGCGACTCCACTTGCCCTTTTTCAGCTCTTTAAGCATGATCTCATCCTTTCCCCACTACTAAGTATTACACATTGATAGGCTAAATCCTAGTCAGAATGGGAGATGGTTGTGTTGGTACTGTTAATGATCTGTATCTTTTTCTCTCTACTTTACCCGAATCCCGCTTGGGCAAATGCCGAGGAGGCCGTTGAGCTCCGCTTTGCACAGGCCGAATGGGCCTATGAAATCCGGGGCCAGGACAACTACGACCCCAATCCCGAAGGGCGCTTTAAGCGCGGCGAGCGCGGCTACGCCTATCTAGTTGTGGAAGGGTTCGAGGTTAGCAAAGAAGAGGACTATTACGTTCTGCGCCTTAATGTGGATGTTTCTTTGGAAACCCAGAAGGGGTTCACCTTGTTCTCCCGCAAAGACGTTTTGGAATTAGAGGAATGGTACTTGGAGCCTCCTTCTAGTACATGGTTCTACATCTGGGTCGATATTCCCTGGTGGGCACCGAAGGGTGTGTACGTCGCGGTGATTGATGTACATGATGAGCTGGGGGGCACATCCCTCCAGGATAGGCGGGAAGTTACTGTCTACTAATTCTCCTTGTGAAAAGGGATACAAGGCTTCTTTGTCGAATAATTAGCAATCAACCAACTCTCAAGGGGGAATATGATGACAGGAAGAGGGAGAAAAAAGGGCGAGGCCATCCCGCAGGGGGTAGTGGGCCGTCTGCCCGTTTATTTCCGCTATTTGTCAGAACTGGCAGCACTGGGAGTGGACAAGGTTTCCTCTGCCCAGTTAGGAGAGGCCCTGGATTTCACCGCAGCCCAAATCCGTTCTGATCTCAGTTACTTCGGCTCCTTCGGCCAGCAGGGTTACGGTTACAATGTTGCCGAGCTGCTGCAGCAGGTGCGGCAGATTTTGGGAATGAATAGAAGGCACTCGTTAGTCTTGGTGGGAGCAGGTAACATAGGAAAGGCCATCGGCAGCTATGAATGGTTTCGCGCCGAGGGATTCGTGATCGAAGCCATTTTCGATGTTGATCCTCATTTGATTGGCAATATCCATGGAGGCTGTGCCATACGCCCGGTGAGTGAGCTTAAACAGTATCTGCTCAAGCGTCCTTCTGACGTTGGGATTATTGCCACGCCTAAAGACGCCGCGCAAGAGGTCTGCGATGTCTTCGTGGAGTGCGGAATCAAGGGAATCTGGAATTTCTCCCCTGCACAGCTCGATGTACCTGATGATGTTATTGTGGAAAACATCCATCTAACTGACAGCCTGCTGCGTTTGGCTTTTCGCCTCAATGAAAGGGAACAGCGCAGCGGGTTCTAGCACCAGATGGCAGGCTTGGTCCGCAGGAATGCTGATTATCGCTGAGTAATACCTCACAAAAAAGCATGAAGAGGTGTTCATGTGTTACTGCAAGACAAGCGCATTGCGATTTTCAACGTGGCTAACAAAAGGAGTATCGCTTGGGCCATCGCCAAATCCATGGACGCTCACGGTGCCGAACTGATCCTGGGCTACCAGAATGAACGTACGAAGGATGCGGTCCAAAGACTGGCGGAGGAGCTGAGCAAGCCACCCGCGGCCATCGTGCCTTGTGATGTATCCTTTCCAGAACAGATCGAGGAAGTGCAGGAGACTGTGCGGGAGCAGGTGGGAACCATCCACTGTTTAGTGCACAGCTTGGCCTTTGCGCCCAGAAACGCCCTGCACAATCCCTATCTCTTTACAGAACGGGAGGAGTTCCTCACCGCCTTGGAAATCAGCGCCTATTCACTGGTGGCTCTGTCTAGGGCTTTCACACCGGTTTTCGCCGATCAGGCCAGCGTGATCACTCTCACCTATTACGGGGCGGAAAAGGTGATGCCCAACTACAACGTAATGGGTGTGGCTAAAGCTGCTTTGGAAGCCAGTGTCCGCTACCTGGCCCATGATTTAGGGCCTGCCGGAGTCAGGGTGAACGCCATTTCCGCCGGACCGATCAACACAGTGGCTGCCCGGGGGGTTTCAGGTTTCCTCGATATTCTAGAGGTGCATGAGCAAAAGGCGCCTCTGAGGCGAACTGTGGAGCCCAGGGAAGTGGGGGATACGGCGGTATTCTTGGCCAGTGACCTATCAAGCGGCATCACAGGCGAAGTGATCTATGTGGATACAGGCTACAACATCGTGGGCTTCTAAAAGGGAACGGAAAAAGCACCTGACGTGGGGTCAGGTGCTTTTTTGGGCTGGTTGGTGATTTATCTGGTGGAAGCTCTGTCCAGAGCATCGCGTACAGCTATGTTGGACATCTCCGTCAAGCCAGTGGCTCCGCTGATGATGTCGACATAACCAGGTTCGGATTCCAGGGCAGCGTTCTTGTAGCTTTCCCGTGCCATTTCCAGAGGCCATCCGTATTCGGCAGGATCTTGGATGGTGCCGTCAGCGAGTACGCGCTGGGCCTTAAAGTCAACGATTTTGTCATCCTTGATGGTGACCCATACTACTTTGTAGTAGCCGCGGCTTGCTACTTCAGAGCGGCCCATGAATACGCCGTCGAAGTACTTGTTAGCAGGTTGTTCGCCACTGGCCTTAACAAGGGCTCTTTCTACAGCTTGGATAAAGCCCTTGGAGCTGCCGGTAGCACCGGTAACGATGTCGGCCACAGCGGCTTGGTTCTCTACGAACTGCAGACCCAGAGTGCGGGCTGCCTCGCCAGCTTCTGGCCAAGGATAGGTTGTCCAATCTTTCTCCACCATTTTATCGGTGAACTCACGGAGAATTACAGCAACAAGCTTGCCGTCTTCAATAAATACTTTGGCGTACTGGATGCTCTTGTCGCTAGCATCAGACCAAGCTTCGTAGGTTCCATCAATGTACTGGGCATGAGAGAGAACGCTGAAGGAGAAAACCAATACAATAGCGAGGAGAAGCGATAGCTTTTTCATACACAAAACCTCCAATTTTAAGTTGTTCTAGTGAATTCTTTCACCAACTGGGCCCAGCTCTAGATTAACAAATGTCACGAATCTAGTCAAGTGCTTTTATCGAAATATTTCTATGCAAAGTGATTGTTTTTCACTTCCGGATTTCGTATTAGATCCGTCAGACTCCGTCCCACTGGGTTAGGGTGGTCACCATCACTATGTCATGACCCTGCCTGCAGTTTTCCTGAAAGAGATGGCGCAGGGCTGTCCACACTTCATCCGCGCTTCCTGTGATTGTCGTATCGAGAGAGGTTGTGCTCTGACGAAAATCGTAATCAAGCCCGTGTTCATTCAAAAACTGAGTGTTCAGTCCTGATAAGCTTCTTACTTCCTCCTGGCTGTCTGGATAGAGCGAAACCTGTGCTTTGATCATGAAAAAGCCTACACCTCCTAAGCATAGTATGAACAGAAGGTGCAGGCTTCACTCATTTAGCTCGTGGGAACACAGACAATTTGCCCAGGTTTGATCAGATTGGGGTTGGGGATCTGGGGGTTTGCTCTGATTAAGTCGTCCAGCGACACGCCAAACCGCCGGGCAATGTTAAACATGGTATCTCCCGATTGTACTGTATAGGCAAATGTTCCCGCGGGGCAGCGCGGTGTCTTGGACGTAATGGGTACGCAGACAATCTGCCCAGGGAAGATGAGGTTGGGATTGGGTATCTGCGGGTTGGCCTGGATCAGGGCGTTGAGTGAGACTCCGAATCTCTGGGCGATTAGGAACATGCTGTCTCCCGGTTGTACAGTGTAGGCAAAGGTTCC
>DURH01000065.1 GCA_012837385.1 Bacillota bacterium | reverse complement strand
CTTGCCTGGCCTTTTGGCTATTGCGCTCTGTCTAGCAGATTCGAGGCTATATAAAGGCCTCTGAGATTGGCTTCCAGCATCGTGTGCTGCCAGGTGCCTGTTGTTAGCTTCTGCTTAGTCTTTTCGGACTTACTGATGAGGGAAGCGATGGGAGCCCTGGCCTGCTGTAGTTCATCCGCAGGGGGCAGATCCTCACAAGTTCCCGACAATTCCCTGTGGATCAACCGGAGGGCCGTCTTCAGAGCTGCCAGTCTGTTGCGCTGGAGAGAGTGCTGCGGGCTCCCCTCGCGGAACTTGGTTATCACGTTTTCAGCCTTGCTGATCATGGAAGTGATGGCTCGGGCTGCTTCTTCTAGGTCTTGTATCGTGAGTTTTTCAGTCATAACATCAGCACCTCACTGGTGTTCTTATCCTCTGTTACCGGAGTGTTCGCATCCCCCTGCTGCGCCTTCCGCCGCCGCAGGCCAAGTTTTGGGAGGGAAGAAAGATGGAGAGGAAGCAGAACGGAGTAGTCTTGACCTCTGGCTGACGCTGGGCGGGAGACTCTAGACTGAACAGGTTCTTCTCCGGTTCGTCTGTCTCCTTCCAGGTTACAGAGGTTTTGTGCTGCTGGATCACGGCCATCAGCCTGCGTTCACTTACATGTGAAAAAATTCGAGAAGCGGGAGGATAAGATTTCCAACCGAAGAATAGTGACAGAGTTGGCATTTACTGCCATTAGTTTACAACGGGAGATGGTCGGGCGGTATGAACTGCGTTCATCGAACGGTACGGGTGCTGGTTTGTGCGATGGTCTTGTTGGTACTGCTGTCCGGTTCGGCGCAGAGTTCGTCGGAACTGAGTGTTGAGCAGATTGGCGATAGGTTTCAGGCTGGCAAAGGTTATATGGAGATTATGGGTCCCGTGGCTTTTATGCACCTCAAGGGAACTCCCTACGAAATGGGGCTGCAGCATGGGACCCTTCTCGCGCAGTTATATCCCCCCGAGCAGCTGCTCCAGATGAGGGATGAGCTCGATCCACTACAAGCTGAGGTTTCGGGATTTGAGCGGTTTGTTCAGGGGTTCAAGAAATTCTACTTCCAGTACAAGCTGGCTCCCTGGATTCGGAGAAACATCCCAGATGACTTTCTCCAGGAACTCGAGGGTTTAGTGTTGGGAGTGAGCGGGGGTCAAGATACCGATCCAATGGACGTTATCATGGGCAACGTGTCTCAAGACCTGGGTATGACCTTCGGCTGCACCTCCGTTGTGGCTTTTGGCGGGGCAACAGCCAGCGGAGCTCTGTATCATGCCCGCAACCTCGATAACATATCCATGATGGATTGGGCGCAGTACGGCTATGTGGTGGTCTATGAACCGGATCAAGGATATCCCTTTATCACCTACACCTATCCAACTCAAGTAGGTGTCATGCAGGCCATGAACAACCAAGGCATCACCGTTTCCATGAACTATTCCTTGGTGGACCAGGCTGATAATTCCCTGGATGGCATGGCCATGCTGTTTCTGCTGCGCCAGATTGTACAGCATGCTTCAGGCCTAGATGAAGCCGTGGAAATCGTACTGGGCACACCCCGGACTTTCGGTATGAATATCGTGATCTCGGACAGCAAGATTCCCGATGCGGTGGTGCTGGAGGTGGACGCCAACCGTTTCGCCGTGAGGAAAACCGAGGAGGGTCTGCTGTCTGCTACAAACAGGTATCACGATGAGTATATGCGGCAGTTCCAGACCTCAGGATGGCTGGCTTCTGCGCGCCGTGACCAAAGGCTCGCCCAGTTCCTTTCCGGCCATTACGGAGAGATCCAGGTGGAATCCATGGTGGAGCTGCTGCGGGATCGGGGCCAGCCCGGCAGCGGGGAATATGAAGGACTTTTGGACGGCATCAACAACGCTGGATCTATGCTGAGCTGCGTGTTCTCCCCTGAGGAGCAGATCATGTGGGTTTCCATCCCGCGCGCAGGGCGGGGAGCCCCAGATAACGAGTTCTACGCCTTCAGCCTGGCAAAAGCACTGGCGGGGGAAAAACCCGCGGTGTTTTCCCGGAACATCGGGCCAACGCCAGAGGACGATCGTCTTACCAACTGGCTGCTGGTGCGCGAGGCAGCACTGGCTCTATCCCAGAACAGGCTGGCCGAGGCCCTGGATTATCTTGACCAGCTTGATCCGGAGTTTTCCCAGGCCGAGGCGGCAATTAACCTCAAGGCTAACACTCATCTGCGGCTGGGAAGTCAGGCAGAGGCCCAGAGATACTTCCGGCTCTTAGCGGAAAAACCCTATGTTTCGGAGCCGTATTATCTCTTAGAGGCTCTGGTCATGCTCGGATCTCTGCATGACAACGCAGGGGAACGGGATGCTGCCGTGGAGTGCTATCAAGCGGCGCTGGAAGTGGACGTAGCCGATTTGGCCGGCAATACGCCCTTTTACTGGCAGCTGGCTGAGGTGGGCGTGCGAAGGCCTGTCTATCTGGAGTTTCCCGGCTCTTCCTACTACTTCACGACTAGAGACAGTGCCCTGGCCCGGTTCTTTCAGGCTCCCGAAGCCATTCCGTGTGATGCCGATCTGTACAGGGAGTATGAGGGCATGCAGATAGCCAAAGTGCGCATCCTGGGAGCTCATCGGACGGATGAAGAGCTCATTGCTCGGATTCTCCAGCTTGAAGAAGGTACGCCCTTGGACTTTTCCCGGCTTGCAGCTGGGAAGCGGCGCCTCGATGCTCTGGGAGCGCTGGATCAGGTTCAGATATATGTGGTTCCCGTTGGGGACGATGCCGTTGATGTTGTGGTGCGGATCAGTGAAGGGTTTGGCCTGTACTTGGATCCCGTTCAGTTCGTAGTGGAGAATGCCTTGAACCTTTCCCCAAACACCATAGCCATGCGCTATTATAATGTGGCGGGAACACTGGCGTCCATTGGCGGGGGATACAGTTTTGGGCCAAGCCGCTTAAAAACGGCTTACCTCACATTCCCCTTGGGTACTTGGCCGGCTTCCCTGCGTTATCAGTCCCAGACAATCTGCACGAAGCTCGGCTGGGGAACGCATAAGGGAAGCGAGTACAGCCTGGAGAGGAAAGACGCTTCCTTCAGCAGCAGCTTGCCCATGGGGGAACAAAGTGCTGTGGGTTTCACCCTGGGGCTTTCACAGAGCCAGGTTGAAGATATAAGCACAAGCACAGATCTAATTGTTCCCAACGGTGATTATGTGACCCTGGGCATCACGGCTCAAACAGGCTGGCCTGGCACTACCACCTGGACCAGGGAAGGGACTTCCCTGCAGGCCGGCGGCGCCATCTTGGTCAACAGGCAGGACTTAGCCGAGAGATTTGTCAGCGGCCACATTAGGGCGCGGAATCTATCCTATCTTGGTGCAGGCTTTGTTGTTAGGCTAGAAATCAGCGGCGCCTGGGCCCAACACGGGACCCCCTTTGATCGCAGGCCGCGCCTGGGCGGCGGCGGGCAGCTGGGGGCAAACTCTCCCATGTTTGTGGGGGAGATGAACCTGTATTCCAACCTGGAGCTGCAGCGCTACTTCACCCATGATCTAGCGGCCCATGTCAACTATGAGGCGGCGAAGATTTGGGAAGACTCGAGTGATCTCGCCCGCAGCCACCTGCTGCACAGTGTCGGCGTGGGCCTAACCTACCAAACT
>DURH01000064.1 GCA_012837385.1 Bacillota bacterium | reverse complement strand
CTGGTACATCCGGGTCTCCGCCTCACGGAGAATGTCGGACAGACTGTCATTTACCGAAGACTTAGTGGCACAGCCCAAGGCGATGCTCAGTACGATGCCCCCACTTCGGGAATCAGAGCTGAGCTCGTTAATGCGGTTCAAAATGCTGTCTGCCTCTTGGGCAGTGGTGCGGGAAAGAATGAGCACAAACTCATCGCCGCCCCAGCGGATAACCAAATCCTCAGGCCGGGCCACCTGGCGGAAGATCTCAGCGGCTCGTCTGAGATACTCATCTCCCTTTTGATGCCCCATGGTATCATTGATAATCTTCAGGCCATTCACGTCGCCGATCACAACGCTTAAGGGCAGATGCTCGTCTCTTTCCAGCTCTTCTACGCGGTTCTCGAGATAGCGGCGGTTGTGCAGCCCTGTCAAGAAATCCTTATAGACCATATCCCGCAGCCTGTTCTCCATCAGTTTGCGCTCAGTAATATCCTCGAAGACAGTGACAAACTGTCCATGTCTTGGGCTGTAGGCACGCACCGAGAAGTACTTCCCGATCGCTTGACTGAAATCCTCAAGCTCCTTGGTTGCCCCAGTTAAAGCCACCTCCCCATAGGTCTCAATCCAGATGGGCTCCGTGTCAGGCATCACCTCTAGGACGGTGCGACCGACGAGCTTGTCCGCGGACAGACCTGTCAGTTCTTCGAAAGCCCGGTTTACCTCTAAGAAGCGGTAATCTATGGGCCTGCCCTGTTCATCGGTGAGAATCTCATGGAGCGCAATGGCGTTGATGGAGGTTTCCATCAAGGCCCGGAAACGCTCTTCACTGCTGCGCAGCTCCTCTTGCTTTCGGTACTCATCTGTAACATCTCGGAAAACTAAGATGGCTCCATGGATATTGCCATCGGCATCCTTCACCGGTGCCGCACTATCCGCAATTTGGTACTCTACGCCGTCCCGGGAAATGAGGCTGGTGTGGTTGGCCAAACCAACTACCGCACCTGTGGTCAAAACCTTGGCAATCGGATTCTCCACTGCCTTCCTAGTCTGAGTGTTGATGATGTAGAACACTTCTGTCAACTCTTTGCCCACTGCCGAAGCAGAGTCCCAGCCTGTCAACCTTTCCGCCGGTGGATTCATCATGGTCACTATTCCAGAGTTGTCAGTGGCAATAACGGCATCGCCAATGGATTCCAGAATCAAACGGGCATAGGCACCTTGATGGAACCCGTTGCTGGCAACATGGATCTGCTTTGTCACATCGAAGGTGATTTCCAAACGCCCCAAGCGGCCACCGTCCAAATCCACTACCTGTAAATGACGTTCATACCAGCGCTCCACATTAGGGTTATACCAATCGGTATGGATGACTTGATCAGGATTGCTTAACAATAACTCGTTACTGCGGCAGCCGCAGACGTGGACGAAGTCCTGCACCTGTTCACAGCAGAACTGCCCTTCCTGAACCCGCAGCTGTTCCCGGGCCAGTCGATTGGCGAACAAGACGCGATTCGTCTCTAGATCGCATACGTAGATGATGGCTTGGGCATTTTCCCAGACACGGGTAAGCAGTCTGTCCATCATGTTTCCCCCCTTTTCCCCGCAAATAGGTAATATGGTTAGGTATATTTTCTATACAGTGCCAAAACCCTCCAGCCGTTTTTCAACTTTAGTAAATATATCGTCAGCAAACTCGAAGATCTAGACTCTTGCTTGGAGAACAACATCTTGGCGACACAAGGGACATTTCCCACTAGATTCTGCTTAACAAAAAACCTCCGCCTATGGGCGAAGGTTTTTGATGTCTAGTTCAATTTGGACTGGGGCTCTACTGCCACAGTGACTGGACCACTTCATCCAGCAGTCCCAGATCCCACAGGAGCATGCAGGCATTGTACTTATTCCTGATGTCCTTAGAAACCAGAAACGCTTGGCGAGCATCATCGTAAGAAATACCGATTTCAGGAGGAGCTACAGGCCCACCCATAATCTGCAGGCTTCTGCGCAGGTTCTCAGCTGATGGGAGCTCTTCCTCAATAATTTGCAGGATTCTGTCCCAGTTAGCTGCAATCACTTGCAGACGCTGACGATGTGCTTCTTTATCGTACTTGCCCTCTTTCTTCTCCAGCTCAACTAAGCGGTCGCCGCTCTTACCCAGGTATTCCCGGACAAACTGATGCCAGTTGGCCAAATCGAAGTCTTGGACGTATTTGAGCCCCTGCTCGACGTTGGGCGTGATTTCCTTGATCCTGTCGTATACTTCCACAGTCAGTACAGTGCCGATACCGCACTGGATGCCGTGGTAATCCTTGGGAGTGTGGAACTCCAAGTAGCGCATATCCCAGACGTGGGAAAAGTAGTGCTCGACGCCAGAGGCAGGCCTAGTGATACCGGCGAAGGCCATGGCCATCCCCGAGAGAATCAGGCTGTCCATGAGAATCTTCACCGCTTCATGGTCTCCCTGGACTAACTGCTCTGCGTGGGAAACGCAGTTCTGCACAGCTAGACGCATCAGGGAGGCGATCTGCTCACAGTAATACTCTCCGTTGACCAGATTGGAGATTCTCCACTCGCAGATGCTGGTGTACTTAGCCAGGATATCGCCGAAACCAGCCTGGAGAAGTCTCTTCGGAGCAGCCACCAGGATATCCAGATCACCGATCACTGCCAGGGGCACGGTACTGGGCACTGATTCCTTGATACCCTTCATCACCATGGATGAAGTGTTGGAAACAAAGCCATCCATGGACGGAGCAGTGGCCACGCTGATGTAATCTACACCCAGCTCCTTGGAGGCCAGTTTGCCGATGTCGTTGATGGTGCCGCTCCCCACCCCTAGAATCATGTTGCAGGTGGTATCAAAATCGGCTACGACACGCTCCACCGAGGTATCGGTGGGCTGAACGTAGTCTTCCTTAAAAACAAAAACCGTGTTCTCAATGCCGGCTTCCTGCAGTAAAGCAGCTGTGCGCTGGCCTGCGACCGCAAAGGTGTTTTTATCAGCAATGATGAATACTTTAGAGCCGCCGTACTTCCTAACAACCCTCGGCGTTTCGTCCAGGGCCCCTGATCGGATAATGAACTCCTTCAGGTCAGTGCGGTGCTGTTTACCGCAAGAGCAGGACAGGCCCTCTGCCCCCAACAACCCATTTAAATCTCGCTTGGCAATGTCTAGAATACTGCTCAATCTTCTTCCCCTTCCAGTGTATCGTCCCAGTAGTGCAGCTGCTGGTCTAGTTCCTGTCTTAGTGCGCCCTATCCAGATCTCGGCTGGCCACCAGGTTAACCCCTAAGTCCAGGAAGTTCTCAATAACAATATCACCCATTTTCACAGGGGCGTCAACTACTAGATCAGCTGTGGCTTCCATGGCCTTCTTCAGCATGGGTTTGGGGATGGGCTGATCACTTCTCACCGGCAGCAGCGGCAGCGATCCTCCCTTGGTCTTCACCGTTGTGGTTAAAGTCCGCTCGGGAGCGGTGTGCTCCTTGGTAGCATAGACCTTGCCCCGGGCACATTTATTGCCTGTTAAAGAGAGAATCTCATTGTTCTCACCGATCTCCAGCACTACGTCACAGCTTAAGGGACAAACAGTGCAGGTCAAGCTTTTACGCATCAACGCCATCCTCCTTTTGAGGGACAATCCGAACTGTAAGAGTGTCACCCTCCAATTTGCTCAGCATTTCCTCTGTTAAGGTAATGTTCAACATCTCACTGGGCCGAACCGAAGGTTTTTTCACAGTACGCAGCCCGCCTAGATCCAGAACCACATTCTGCTCGGGCCGCTGCACTCTCATAAAGAACTCCACTGGTTTGTCCAGGGAAATCTCATGGGGTACTACATAACGGATATTCTCGCCCGCTTCAACTTTGACCCGCCTGGCAGCGTCAGCCTGCTGCTGCAGAGCATAGCGGCCGGCAAACGCTCCTGCCCTTTCTGCTTCCTTGGAGACATTGTCCACCAAGTCATGGACATGGAGTACATTTCCGCAGGCAAAGACGCCGGGAACACTGGTCATCAGCGTATCGTCCACCTTGGGTCCGTTAGTTATTGGGTCTAAAGCCACTCCCGCTTCCCTGGACAGCTCGTTTTCGGGAATCAAGCCAACGGAAAGCAGCAGGGTGTCGCACTCGATTTTCTGCTCAGTTCCAGGAATGGGTTTCCAGTTCTCATCAACCTTGGCGATGGTTACCGCCTCTAGGCGGTCATCGCCGTGGATCTGCACCACAGTTGACTGAAGGATAAGGGGTATATCGAAATCCTCCAGGCACTGCACTACGTTGCGGGCCAGGCCGGCAGCATAGGGCAGAATCTCCACCACTGCCTCCACTTGAGCTCCCTCCAGGGCTAAGCGGCGGGCCATAATCAAGCCGATATCTCCGGAACCGAGAATAACCGCTTTCTTGCCGGGAATATAGCCGTCGATATTCAGATAACGCTGGGCAGTTCCTGCAGAAAAGATTCCGGCAGGACGTTTGCCTGGAATGCGCAGGGCTCCTCGAGTCCGCTCCCGGCAGCCCATGGCCAGCACAACTGCCTTGGCCCCGATCTCCAGCATTCCATCAGTGCTGTTCACAGCATAGATGGTGCGATCATCCCTAACCTCCAGAACCATTGTCTCTAGAAGCACTTCGATATCTGTCTCTTTCACCAGGTTGATGAAACGCTGGGCATACTCTGGCCCGGTCAGCTCAGCCTTAAAGCGGTGCAGTCCAAAACCATGGTGTATGCACTGCTGCAAAATCCCCCCCAGCTCATGGTTGCGCTCTATAATCAACACCTTGGAGGCACCCTCGTTACGCGCCGCTAAAGCTGCCGCTAGACCCGCAGGGCCTCCACCGATTACTGCTACGTCAACATCTGATCTCTTCACTTAGGACACCCCTTTTCCCAACAGTTCCTTGGCTGCGAAATAGATTTGCTCAGTGCCTGCGCCCCGCTTGGTCACTTCCTCTACAGGAATACCCAGCTCCCGGCTGAGAAGGCCCATAATCACGGGCTGGCAGAATCCGCCTTGGCAGCGGCCAGCACCGGCTCTGGCTCTGAACTTGATGCCATCGAGAGTTCTAGCTCCCCGCTTAATCGCATCCACGATCTCTGCCTCAGTAACCGTTTCGCAGCGGCAGACGATCCGCCCATAGGCAGGGTTCTGGCGGATCAGTTCATCCTGCTCTTCCCTGGACAGCAGGCGGAAGCGCACAATCCCTTCCCGGCGGGGGTTGAAATCGCTTTTCGGCGTGAGCTTGTATCCCTGTTCTTCCAGCATCCTAGGAAGATCTGCGGCTATGGCTGGCGCTGCAGTCAGGCCAGGGGATTCAATGCCTGCCAAGTGGAACAGGCCGGGAACAGTCGGCGAAAACTCGATAATGAAGTCGCCGCGATCGCTGGCTGCACGCAGGCCAGCAAATTGGGCCACAATCTTCCGCGCATCCAGGCTGGGCACTAAGCGGCGGGTCTGTTCAAAAATCCGGTCAAATCCCTCATAGGAAGTGCCCAGATCGGCTCTCTCTGGAACATTGTCGCTGGTAGGGCCAATCATGAGATTGCCTTCACTGGTGGGAATAACTAGAATACCCTTACTGGTTGGGCCGCTGGGCACAGGGAACACGGTGCTAGTTACCAGCCCCTCCAAATCTAGGTCAAAGAGGTACTCCTCGCCCTTTCTGGGATTGATGGAAAAGTAGTCATCGCCAAACATGGCAGCAATCTCGTCGGTGAACAAGCCCGCGGCATTGATCACCAGGTCAGCCTCGATAACATGGGTGGGGGTTTCCAGGAACTTGCTGGTACCTTCTACCCAGGCGCTCAGCACAGGGCTGTCCACCATGAGCTCGGCTCCATTGGCCACCGCATTTTCCATGGCAGCAGCAGCCAGTTCAAAGGGCATGACCGAGCCGCCTTCAGGTGCGAATACTGCGCCCACCACATCAGGTGTGAGATTGGGTTCCTGAGCCAGTACTTCTTCCCTGCTCAAGAGGCGAACGGGAACCCCACGCTCCAGCCCGCGCTGGTAGTACATATGGACGGTCTCCATTTCCTGTTCGCTGAGGGCGACTACCAGAATACCGTTTTGCTTGAAGCTTACATCTAACTCCTCACAGAGTTGGGGAAACATCTGGTTGCCAGGAAAACAGTACTTAGCTTTGAGGGTACCGGGGTCTTCATGAATTCCAGCGTGCACAATGCCGCTGTTGGCTTTGGTGGTTCCCCAACCCACTTCCGCCTCCTTCTCCAACAGGAGGATATCCAGGTCATACCTGCTCAGCTCACGAGCCGCCAGGGTACCCATGATTCCTCCCCCAATGATGGCAACCTGAACCTTCTTTTTTGCTTTTTCCTCGCGATTCATCTGCTAACCTCCGACGATTTTAGTACTGTGGAACCCACTTACGCGCCGGAATCGCTCCCGGCGTCATTTGGAACAAAGGTATCCGCACAGATACATAAGTTCAAAAAACAAGCGTAAAGGGAACCACTGCTGCAGCATTTCGCCACATATCGATATAACTGCGTTAGGAAGACATCACACCTCACTGCCGCAGATATGCTATTCTACACGCCTTTCTGATCTCCTGTAAGGGACTTGAACTTTTTCGCTTCCAGTAAACTTAATTTTCGTTCTGGGACTGTTTTCCACTGAGCCCCAACAGGAATTCACCCAGTTCATATGTGAAGCGAATCACCCGTTCATGGAGACCAGGTGCCAAACCAGCTGTGAAGTTCTCGATCTCAAAGGTGAAGTCGCCCTCATACTCGATCTCAGCTAGGGTCTTCATAATGGGTTCCCAAGCAATGGTCCCGAAATAAGGGGCTGTGTGTTCATCCTCTAGGCCTTTGTTGTCTGCAATATGCAAAGCCTTGAGCCGTTTGCCGATCTGGCGCAGGGCTTGAGGCTGGTTGATCTTCATAATGTGGGCATGGCCGGTATCCCAGCAGATGCCAAACCTTTTTGGATCGTTAAGCCTTTCATACAGCTCCAAAAGATCGTCCACCGACACCCCATAGCGCCTGGAACCTGGCCGTTCAAACATGTTTTCAAAACAGATTCCTACATTATGTTTGCTGGCCAGCTCGCCATACCCCTTAAAGGCTTCCAGATTGGATTGCAGAGACTTCTTGGGGGAATACCAAGTCTCGTCTAGTACTGTGCCAGGGTGGATCACCAGCCACTTCACGCCCATAATTCCAGCTCCAATAATGGAGCGCCGGATCAGCTCTTCGTGCCAGTCCCTGTCTTGGGCAGGCACGCCAGGCCAGGCGTAGAAATGGGCGTGGCCCTGCATCCACTCCACCCCTAAGCTGTCTGCAAAATCCTTGACTTCTTTCACCCAATCCTGCCAGTTGGGCAGTGCCATGGGCTGCCCCTTTCCCACATAGGACTCAAAGTACATGTCCAGCACCTGGTACCCTGCATTTACGCAGGCCTGGATGCTTTCCTGGCATGTAAAGGCCAGATCTCTGCCCCACAAAACTCTTTCATGAATACAGGTTGATGTTGATATGCGCACGCCTGAACCCTCCAAAGTGAATCAGAATGGGTATGCTCTGCTTAGGTGGAACGGCTGAACTGCAGCACCTGCTCAGCTGTTTCCGCATCAGTGATGATGTTATTTATGCAGCCAGACCGCAGCGCTGCGGAGATGGCTTGGGCTTTTCTCAAGCCCCCTGTTACCGCAACTACATCTTCGATTTCGCCCAGTACTTCCAGATCAGTGGAGACCACCCTCTTGTTGACGTCAATATCCACTAGGCGCCCATTTTGATCGATAAAGTTGCCGATAATGTCCGCCACCGCCCCCTCTCTCATCAGGTTGTCTACATCTGAAGCGCTGAGGGGGCCGCTTCTAGCTAGGGTACACTCTGCGGACACCTCACCCACACCCACAATGGCCACCGAGGCCTTACGGATCATGTTTTGAATGGCCTGGATATGCTTCAAGCCCAAAATGGCCTGGCGATCCTCTTCGTTCTCCACATACATGGGAGCCATGTAGTTGTAGCACACGGCGTTGAGGGCGTCTGCCACCTGGAGAGCAACTTCATAGGAGGCATTGCCCGCGCTTCTGGTCAAGCCGCCTAACAGGGAGACTACCGTAACATTGTCGAAGTTCTTCCTGACCAGATGGCGGGATGTTTCAGCCAAGGTGGAGCCCCAGCCCACTGCCACTGTGGTACCATTAGTTATGTAGCGGGAAATCAGGCGAGCTGAAACCGTCCCCAGGTTGCGCTTCAGCACGTGGGAATCTGGAGAAGTGGGAATGACAAAGGCGTTCTTCAATCCAAATACCGACTCCAACTGCGAGCCGAGAGTTTGGTTGTACACCTGGGGGTGGTTGATCACCACATGCACCAACCCTTCCTGCTGGCATTTCTGCAGCGTGCGGTGGACCATCAAGCGGGTTAGGCCCAGGCGATCAGCGATTTCCGATTGGGTCAAGTTCTCCATGTAATACAGCCAGGCAATATGCACCTTTTCGTATACTTCCACATCCTGCACCATGTTCACAACCCCTCTTCGTTCTGTTGAGCATAACCTGCACTTATGTCTACGGCGTGCACTTTTTTCGAGACACTGCGCCTCTTAGCTTGGACCGGCGAAGTTGGCCCATACATTGACTTTCCTTAACCACCCGTTTATAATGACAAGTGTGCGTACCTAAGTTGAAGTGCACTTTCGCTTCCATTATGGCACATCCAAGACGATAATGTAAAGCTCAAGATAAGGCACACGGAGGGAAGATCATTGAACAGACTGGAAAAAATCGAAACCTATCTTTTGGATCTGGACGGAACTTTTTATCTAGGCAGTAACCTTTATCCCTGGTCGCTGCCCTTTGTGGAAACCATGCGCAGATTGGGCAAACGCTTTGTCTTTGTAACCAACAACTCCTCGCAGAACGGCAAGTACTACCTGGAGAAGATCCGGAAGATGGGAGTCGACATCACTGAAGACCAGATCTTCACCTCCGGACAGGCTACCATCTTTTACTTAAAGAAGTACAATTACCCAAAGAAACTCTACCTGGTAGGTACACCTGCTCTGGAAGAAGAGTTCAAGGAAGCCGGCTTTATTCTCACGGACGAGGATCCAGAAACGGTGGTCCTGGGGTTTGACATGACCCTTACCTATGAAAAGCTGAGAACCGCCTGTGATCTGATCAGATCCGGCGTACCCTTTATCGCCACGCACCCAGACTTCAACTGCCCCACCCCTGAAGGCCCCATTCCTGACTGCGGCGCCATGATCGCCCTGATCACCGCTTCTACAGGAGTGAAGCCCAAGATCATCGGCAAACCATACCCAGAAATGATTGAGGCACTGCAGGCGAAGTACGGTTTGGAAAACCCGGACACCATTGCCATGGTGGGTGACCGACTCTACACCGATCTGGCCATGGCCAAGGCGGCAGGAATTGTGGGCATCTTGGTGCTCAGCGGAGAGACTCAGAGGGAAGATTTGGAGGATTCCGAGGTACAGCCAGATCTCGTCCTGGAGAACCTAGGAGAGATTACCAAGGCTTTGAGCTAGAAACTCACAAGGCCCAGCGTTTTGCGGCGCTAGGGCCTCTTGATTCCAGTTTTATTCCTCCTCACACACCACCTTGGTATGCTCATGGGGCCCTTAACAGGCATACAGCCAACTAGAACGAAAAAAAGAAAACAGACAGCGGCCCGGAACTCTGGGAGCTGTCTGTTTTTCTCCTTGTTATCTACTATTTGTGCTTAACCACGCCTGCCCGTACCAATACCGCGCTGACGATTACAAAGCCCTTAACAACCAGCTGCAGGTAGGGGGAAACGTTGAGCAGGTTGAGGCCGTTGTTGAGTACACCAATGATGAACGACCCGATGATGGTGCCGATAATGGTACCGCGGCCGCCTGCAATGTCCGTACCTCCCACTACAACGGCGGCAATGGCATCTAACTCCCAGCCATCACCAGCCAGAGGCTGGCCAGAGCCCAACCGGGAAGCCAAGAGCAGGCCACTGATACCCGCCATGAATGCCGAAATCACGTAGACCATGGTTTTGATCTTCTTAACCGCGATTCCCGACAAACGCACCGTCTCTTCGCTGCCGCCCAAGGCATAGACATACCTGCCGAAACGAGTATTGGTAATGATGATGTACGTTATGATAAAGATGGCCACCATCACATACACAGGGATTGGTATGGGACCCCAATACCCACGACCGAAGGACGTAAACGACGATGGCAGTCCCGAGATGGGATAACCATTGGAATACAAGAGGGCTGCACCACGGCCGATGGACATGCTCGAGAGAGTCACGATAATGGCGGGAATCCGGGTGTTGGAAATGACAAATCCGTTAAACAACCCGAATAAAAGCGCCATGCCAAATCCGATAAGGATGGACAACCACACAGGTGTCCCCGCCTTCATAAACCCTGCGGTAAACGTACCCGTTACCGCAACGATGGAACCAACAGATAGGTCAATACCCCCTGTCAGGATCACAAAAGTCATCCCCGAGGCGATAATCGCGTAGAGCGAGATCTGCCGGACCAGGTTGATCAGGTTGTTCCGTGTCAAGAAATAGGGACTGGCAAAAGACAGAATGATCGACAGGATGATCAACCCCACACCGGCGAAAATCTCTGGTTTGTAGTAGCTGTTGTTTAGCCTATATAAGAAGTTCTGCTTCTTCTCCACACTGGTTACTTGCATCTTAGCTAGCCTCCCCCGCAGCATTCCTCATGATCAGTTCTTGGTCAAACTGATCTCTAGTATACTCACCTGTAATCCTGCCGTTGTGCAGGACCAGCACACGATCGCACATACCGATAATCTCAGGAAGTTCTGAAGAAACCATCAGCACTGATTTCCCCTGTTCAGTTAGGCGGTTCATCAGCTGATAAATCTCATACTTCGCCCCCACATCGATACCTCGGGTGGGTTCATCGAAGATGAGCACATCGCTGTCTGTAAAGAGCCACTTGGCCAGAACCACCTTCTGTTGGTTGCCACCACTGAGATTCTTGGCAAGCGCCTGTTGGCTGGGTGTTCTAATGTCCAAGCTCTGCACATAAGAATCCACGGCCTTCTTTTCCTCAGAACCGTTAATCAACCCGCTGCCAACGACCTTCTTGAGGTTGGCCAGAGTGACGTTGTTCTTCACCGACTGCTCCAGAACCAACCCTTCTTGCTTGCGGTCTTCTGGCAGCAATCCCAGACCATTGCGGATACTCTCTTTGGGTGTCTTGATGGCCAGCACTCTGCCCTTGAGGGTAATCTCACCGCTGTCGATGGGATCTGCTCCATAGAGAGCTCGCACTAGTTCGGTACGGCCTGAGCCAACCAAGCCAGCAATCCCCAGGATCTCACCGCTCCGCAGATTGAAGTTGATGTCATGCAGTTCCCCGCGGCGGCTGAGATTCCTCACCTCGAGTATTACATCCCCAGGTGTAACGGTTCTGGGAGGATAGGTGTTGGTTAGATCCCTACCTACCATCCAGCGGATGATCAGGTCCTTGTTCACGTTCTTGATATCATCGGTGGCCACCAGTTCTCCGTCTCGGAGCACTGTGACCCGATCCCCGATTTCAAAGATCTCGTCCAGATGATGGGAGATATAGATTATGGAAACGCCAGCCTGCTTCAAATCCCGAATTACTTCGAACAGCCGATCCCTCTCCGCTGGGGTCAGGGTAGCGGAGGGTTCGTCCATAATAATCAGTTTGGATCCAAAGGACAGGGCCTTGGCGATCTCAACAAACTGCTGCTCCGCAACACTTAAGGTTGCGACCATTGCTGTTGGCGACACATCCGCATGAAGCTTATCAAGGATGGCTTTGGCATTCTCGTTTAGAACCCGCCAATTGATCAGCCGATTGCCCTTCACAGGCTCTCGGCCCAAAAAGATGTTTTCTGCCACGGTCAAACCTGGGATCAGGTTGAACTCCTGGTAGATAATGCTGATGCCTTTCTGCTGGGCATCCAAGGGAGTAGAAATCTCAATCTTTTCTCCATCGAAATAGATCTCACCGGCATCCTTGTGGTAGGCGCCGCTTAGAATCTTCATTAATGTGGACTTTCCAGCGCCATTTTCGCCCAAGAGAATATGGGTTTCACCCCTGAGAACGGAGAAATCCACGTTGTTCAGGGCCTGCACGCCATAGAAAGCCTTGCTGATTTTCCTCATCTCAAGAATATTTTCCATTCCTAAACCAACCACCTTCTTACTAGTAAAGGAGGAAGGCCTACTGGAGACCTTCCTCACGCAAGAATCACAAGATTTACCAGCTAAACCCTTCGGCGTTTTCAATGGTGATCAGTTTTACGGGTACTGGTATGAAGTCGGGCACTTCTTCCCCGTTGAGGATCTTCAGGCCCCATTCCACTCCCAGGCGTCCAATGTCAGCTGGGGACTGGGCGGAAGTGGCTGCCATTGCAGTACCATCGAGAATTGCCTGAACTCCGTCGGGAGAACCGTCAACACCAGTGATGAACATCTCGTCTTCTCTGCCAGCAGCCTGCACAGCGGCGAGAATACCGAGAGCGGTAGGATCGTTGATGCCGAAAACTGCGTCGATGGCGGGCTGAGACTGGAGTACGTTCTCCATTACTTCCATGGATTTCGTGAGGTTGGTCTCACCATTCTGCTCTGCTACCACCACGATATCAGGATACTTGGCGATCACATCCCTAAAGCCTTGGTAGCGGTCGCGTACGGAGGTGATGGGTGTGCCGTTGATGATAACAACTCTACCCTTGCCACCCAGCCTCTGAACGGTGTACTCACCGCACTGCACACCGGCACCATAGTTGTCGGAACCGATGAACATATCCCTGGGGCCAGCGGCGTCAACGTCGAGGCACACTACGGGGATTCCAGCTTCCTTCGCTAGTACAACTGCTGGCTCTGCTGCATCAGAGTCTACAGCATTGAACAGGAGAAGGTCGATTCCCTGCACGATCATGTCTTCTACGTCAGAAAGCTGCTTCGTGACGTTGAACTGTCCGTCAGAAACGATTACTGTCCCACCGAGTTTGCCTTCAACTTCTTCCTTAACGGCTTCGAGCATGGCCACAAAGAACGGGTTGTTTGTAGTCATAAAGGTGATACCGACCTTGATACCCTGGAACTTCGACTCCAAAGCATACGCCGGAACGACCATGGCTACAACCAATGCAACAACCAATACAAGTACTGACAACTTCCTCAAAATCTTTCTCCTCCTTTTAACATAAGATGCTATGACGATTATATTAACCGCCTGCCCCTTTGTCAACTATTTGTCTCATCTATTCGCGAATTGTACCCGTAAGCTGGAGGAGGTTGTCTAGACATGTCAAGTGTTATGGTTTACAACTTTCTGAATCATTACTCAACTTCAGGAATTCTCTTGATCCGGGGATCTGTAAAGATG
>DURH01000063.1 GCA_012837385.1 Bacillota bacterium | reverse complement strand
GGAACTGGGGCAAACCCTGGGTTACCAGCTCACTTCCTGGTGCACACTGTACGCGGAAGCTGTTTTCCGGCTCAGCCCAGAACCCCGCTGCCGCACTGATCTAGGCCTTGTACTCATGCCCCTGCCCCAGACTGTGGTGGCAGCAGGCATAGACAGCGAAAAGGGGCTGCACTGGAAAGCAGGGATAGTGCTCCCTTTAGTCAGCAGGGAATCGCTGGAAGAGTGCGAATAGAGACAGTGTGCTAACGTTTGCAATAAAAGGAGTGAGAGTATGCTGAGGGAGGCAGTGTTTCACGTTGCCCATGGCAGTTATGCCTATCCAGCAGCCCCTGACACGCTGCGTTTGACGCTGCGGGCGGCCAAGGGGGATCTGCAGCGAGCTGCAGTGCTGTATTGGGATCGTTACGGGAGTTCGGCTCCAGCAGCTGCCGAGTTGAGCATTGCTGCTGAGGATGAACTGTTTTCTTACTACCAGGTTGATGTCCAGCTCAAGACCAAGCGTTTTGCCTATGTTTTTCTCCTTGATGACGGCAGGCAGTCTCTGTTCTACACCGAGAAGGGTTTTTTCGAGGACTTGCGGCCAAATGTGCAGTTTCACTATCCTTACATCGCCACTGGCGATCTCTGGGAACCACCTCCCTGGGCTCAAGGCGCGGTGGTGTACCAAATCTTCCCAGAACGTTTTGCCAACGGCGATCCTGCTAACGATCCTGAAGAAGTAGAGGATTGGGATTTTCCGCCCACCACCACCAGCTTCAAGGGTGGGGATCTTCAGGGCATCATTGACCGCTTCGGGCACTTAGTGGATTTAGGTGTGGATGTGCTCTATCTTACTCCCATTTTCGCCTCGCCCAGCAACCATAAATATGACACAACCGACTACTACACCATCGATCCTCACTTCGGCGATGAAGAGACGCTGCGGGAGCTGATCTCCCTCTGTCATCGTCATGGGATCAAGATAGTGCTGGATGCCGTATTTAACCACTGCGGGGCAGGCTTCGCTGCCTTCCAGGATGTATTGGAAAAAGGCACAGATTCGCCCTACGCACACTGGTTCAACATTCACAGTTTTCCAGTGGAGACTGATCCGCCTAATTACGAGACGTTTGCCCATGAAGTGGCCACTATGCCGAAACTGATGACGCAGTATCCAGATGTGCGGGAATACCTGCTGGATGTGGCTGTGCACTGGGTGAAGGAGTTCGGGATTGATGGGTGGCGCCTAGATGTGGCCAATGAAATCGATCACCAGTTTTGGCGGGAATTTCGCCAAATGGTGAAGGCAGAGAACCCCGAAGCCTTGATTGTGGGGGAGGTTTGGCACGAGGCCAGTGATTGGCTGCGCGGAGATCAGTTCGACTCGGTAATGAACTACCTCTTCCAGCAGGCCTGCCTGGACTTCTTTGCCGCTGGAACCATCAGGGCACGTTCCTTTGCCAACCGTTTGGCTAAGGTACAGGTCAACTATCCTCATCCAGTAAACTTGGCCATGTTCAATCTCTTAGGCAGCCATGACACGGAACGGTTCCTCACCAGCTGTGGAGGGGATGTGCGCAAGTTTGCCTTGGCGGTGGCTTTCCAGTTGACTTACGAAGGATCGCCCATGATCTACTATGGCGATGAAGTGGGCATGACAGGATTGACGGATCCGGATTGCAGACGGGGTATGGTGTGGGATGAAGAGGAACAGGATCAGGAGCTGCTCAGTTGGTACAAGAAGCTCATCGCCCTGCGGCGAGAACATCCTGCTTTGCGCACGGGGCAGACCCGCACCGTATGGGCGGACAGCATGTCCAATGTGTATGGGTTTGTCCGCTTCCTAGAAGGCGAGCAGGTTCTGGTCCTTCTCAACAATTCTCCGCAGGTTCAGAAGGTTGACTTAAGTGAGATCAACTGGCCCGGTCCAACTCCTAAGGAACTGCAGGATCTTTTGACTGAGGAAAAGCATAACCTAACCGCATTAAGCATTCCGCCCTTTGGCGTGAAGATTTTGGTATAGCAAAAAGGGGTCCCTGGGGGGGCCCCTTTTGGTTTAGAAAGCAGGTACTACTGCTCCTTGGTATTGATCTAGGATGAACTGACGAATTTCGTCGGTGAGCAGCGCTTCCACTAACTGCTGAAGGTCAGCCCGCTGTTCGTCACCGGCTCGCACCGCAATGATGTTCACATAGGGCGATTCAGCTCCCTCCAGGAAGATGGCATCCTGCGTGGGACTCAGATCTGCCTGTAAGGCGTAGTTGCCGTTGATCACCGCAGCGTGAACATCAGGCAGGCTGCGCACCAACTGCGCTGCTTCCAGCTCCACAAACCTGATCTGCAGTTTGTTGGCGGTAATGTCGAAGACGGTGGGTGTAATGCCCGCCTCAGGGTCCAGTTCGATCAGGCCAGCTTCCTGCAGCAGGAGTAAGGCCCGGCCGCCGTTAGTAGCATCATTGGGGATGGCGATGGTTGCTCGCTGGGGGAGTTCCTCCAGGGAGGCCAGCTTCTGGGAAAACACTCCTAGGGGTTCGATATGGATTCCAGCTAAAGAAACTAGATCCGTGCCAGCATCCTCGTTAAAGGCGTCCAGATAGGGGACATGCTGAAAGAAGTTGGCGTCCAGATCTCCGTCCTGCAGAGCTAAATTGGGCCGAACGTAATCGGTGAACTCCACGATTTCCAGTGTGATCCCTGCTTGGGCAAGGATGGGGATCGCCCGGTTCAGGATCTCGGCATGGGGGACTGGTGTGGCGCCTACCTTGAGGGTGGCAGCCCAGAGGCTGGTGGAGCTGAGCAGGACCAGCAGTACAACGCTTGTCAACACTAAAGTTCTCTTCACGGTGAAATCCTCCTTAATTGCGGTGATAGAGTCTATTGGCGATTTTGTCGCCCAACATCTGCATGCCTTGAACCAATAGGACCAGGATTACGATGGTCTGCAGCATTACATCTCCCCTAAAGCGCTGATAGCCGTAGCGGATGGCCAAGTCGCCTAGACCCCCTCCGCCTATGGCACCGGCCATGGCTGAATAGCCCACCAGGTTCACTGCGGTGACCGTGATGGCCAGCACCAGCCCAGGCAGTGCCTCAGGCAGCAGCACCTTCCAGATAATCTCTCCCGGAGCAGCTCCCATGCTGTGGGCTGCTTCAACCACTCCTGGATCTACTTCTCGTAGGGACCCTTCCACCAGCCGAGCCATGAATGGGATTGCAGCCACGGTCAAAGGAATAATGGCTGCGGTGGTACCAATGGAAGTACCTACAATACTTCGAGTAAATGGGATAATGGCCACCATCAGGATGATAAAGGGTATGGAGCGGCCTAGGTTGACCACGGTCCCCAAGATGCGGTTGAGCCATGGTTTCTCTAGAATGCCTCCAGGTGCAGTGGCAGCGAGGAGGATGCCTAGGGGTAAACCTCCCAAGACGGCGAGGACAGTGGCGGCACCCACCATGGTCAGTGTCTCCACGGCAGCAGTCCACAGCATAGATAGGGCAGCTGAATTCATCGCTCCATCACCTCCACTCCAACTCCGTTAGCTTCCAAAAACTCCATAGCGGCGGCCTTCTGCTCGGGAGGACCAGCCAGCTCCACCATGAGCGTACCAAAGGGCGCCCCCTTCATCTGATCGATGCGGCCAAACAGGATGTTCACATCTACTTGGTGGCTGCGGATCAGTTTCGAGATAATGGGCTGGTTGGCTCGTTCCTCAAGAAAGGTGAGCCGAATTAGGGTGCCATCTGGGCTCTGCCTCGATACCTCAAAACGGGCGGAGAGGAATCCCTGGAGCAGGCGCTGCGCCGCTTCCGACTTAGGCCTGGTGAAGACCTCGACGACTGGGCCAGCCTCCTTCAACCTGCCATCTTCCAGCACCGCCACACTGTGGCATACCTCCTGGATCACCGCCATCTCATGGGTAACGAGGACGATGGTGAGCTGGAGTTTTTCATTAATGTCCTGCAGGAGCTCCAAAACAGAACTAGTGGTCTCAGGGTCCAAGGCCGAGGTTGGTTCATCACAGAGGAGTACTGTCGGTTCAGTGGCTAGAGCTCGGGCGATGCCCACCCTCTGCTTCTGCCCGCCGCTGAGCTGATGGGGATACGCCTGGAGTTTGTCTGTAAGTCCCACCAGTTCCGCCAGCTCTTCCACTCTGCGCCGCATCACTCTCTTGTCTGTCCCTGCGAGTTCCAGGGGGAAGGCGATGTTGCCAGACACGGTCCGGGAGTTCAACAGGTTGAAGTGCTGGAAGATCATACCCATTTTCTTGCGGGCACTGCGCAGTTCCTGGGGCCCCAAGCCATTCATCAGGGTGTCTGCCACCCACACCTCCCCAGAATCAGGCCTTTCCAGCATATTAATGCAGCGCAGCAGCGTAGACTTTCCGGCACCGCTGGGGCCGATAATGCCGTAGATCTGCCCAGCTGGGATCTCCAAGCTGATCCCCGTTAAGGCGCGGACTTCATCCTTGCCGGCAAAGGTCTTGGTCAAGTTCTGTAATCGGATCAAGTTACCACATCCTTGTATAAAAAAACCTCTTCTCCGAAAGAAGAGGTGGTTTCTATCTAGAAATCTAAATAGGTTTGCCTCTCCTCTCATCTCTCTGAACCTAGGGTTCAGCTGGAATTGGCACCGCTCTGATAAACAGTGGTTGCCGGGCTTCATAGGGCCAGTCCCTCCGCCTCTCTGGATAAGAGTAGCAAGTGAAGATAATAAATTACAACAAGTATAGCCCATGCCTGGTAGGTCTGTCAATAGCAGGGAACCATTTCTAGCCAAGCTTAGAAAAAAATGCTATAGTTGAGGGAGAACACGGTTTTAGGGGGCGTCGCTATGGCCAAGGAACTCTTGTCGCCAAAAACGCTGGAAGATATTCTGCAGAGGACGCGTACTGCTTTGGAGGAGGGGCGTTCCCAGATTTTCGACGTGGCGGAGGCGGCCCGTCAAGAGTGTACCCGTACTGAGGTAGTGCTCCAGACTGTGCAGGCGGAAATGGCGCAGGCCATAGCTGATGTGGAGGATTTGACCAGGAAGTTTGCCCGGATGCGCGTAGAGCTTCTTAAGTCAAACAGGGATTTCCAAGATTACAGTGAGCCGGAAAAGCGCCGCGTTTACGAAAAAGCGGCTGCAATTCGAGATGAGTTGGCAGCCGCTAAGGAGCGGGAACGGCTGCTCCGCATCCGCAGGGACAACCTGCAGCAGACTTTGGCTAGGCTGCAGGAAATTGCAGCCAAGGCGGAGCGCCTTGTTTCTCAAGTGGGCATGGCCCTGACCTACCTCTCCAGCAGCCTGGTTGATGTGAACAAGCAGCTGGAAACCATCCAGGCCAGGGAGCAGGCGGGCCAGGAGATGCTCTTAGGCCAGGAAATTGAGCGCAAACGCATGGCTGGAGCGCTCCACGATGGCCCAGTACAGGACCTGGCTCACCTAGTGGTTCAGCTGGAGATCTGCGAGCGGCTGTACCAAGCTGAGCGCCTCCAAGAGGCCTATCAGCAGTTCGTCGACTTGAAAAGGGTGGCGCAGGGTGCCATGGCTGATCTGCGCCGTATTATCTACGACCTAAACCCCACCACTTTAGATGACCTTGGGCTGGTGCTCACCATCAACAACTACTTGGACAGCTTCGCCAAGCAGACGGGAATTGACACCCGCTTTGTCCTGTTGGGGCATGAGCAGCGCCTAGACTCTCAGCTGGAGATGGCTGTGTTCCGCATAGTGCAGGAAGCGGTAAACAACTGCCGCAAGCATGCCCAGGCCAGCTCGGTGGATGTCACCTTGGAGTTTACCCGGAAGAAGATCAGCGTCGCGGTGGAAGACGACGGTGTTGGCTTCGATCCTGTACAAATCCAGGGCAAACTCAACTCAGGCAAACATTTCGGCTTGCTGAACATGCAGAGCCGGGCTAATGTTCTTGGAGGCTCCCTGCAGTTCCATGGCGAGCCGGGCAAGGGCGCCAAGGTGTTTGTAACAATCCCCTTGGTGAATGGAGAAGGAGGTCCGCTTAAGTGAGCATCACAGTACTGATCGTCGATGATCATCCCCTACTGCGTCAGGGTCTGAAGACCCTCCTGGAGCTGGAGGGCGGAATTACTGTCGTGGGGCAGGCCAGTAACGGGCCTGAGGCCATTCGCTTGGCTAAGCAGCTGCAGCCCGATGTGGTGCTCCTTGATATTAACATGCCTGGGATGAATGGGGTGGAGGTGGCGAAGGTGCTGCGGGAGCAGCAGCCCGATCTAGGCATTCTCGTGCTGACTATCCACGATGATGAAACCTATGTGAAAGAGATGATCAGAAGCGGAGCCAAGGGCTACCTCCTCAAAGACGCGGAGCCACGGCAGGTAGTACAGGCCATCAAAAAGGTGGCGGCTGGAGAATCGGTTTACCCCACTGACCTGATGGAGCGCGTTATGGAACGTTATCATCAGCTGGAGGTGAGGATGGGCAGGCTGCAGAGTGCAGCTGCCATCAATGACCTCTCCCTCACCAACAGAGAACTGGAGATCCTGCGATACATAGTTGAGGGCATGAGGAATAAGGAGATCGCCAACGCCCTTTATATCAGTGAGAAAACAGTCAAGAACCATATCACCAACCTGCTGAGGAAGCTGGATGTGGAGGACCGTACTCAAGCCGCCGTGTTTGCGGTGAGCCAAGGCCTGTTCACTCAAGAGTAACTGAAACTGAGGTTGCCCAAGAACTCCAGCCCGTTGATGAGCAGACGGAAGCGGCAGCCCAGTACAGTGGAAGCTTCCTTGCACATTTCCATGCGGGTCAGGTAGATCTCGAAAAAGTCCATAATCTGGCAGATCCGCTGATCGAAGGAAATCTCGAGGTTAATAGTCCTCTCGTCTTTGTCCACATAGAGCCTACTGTCAGTAATGGCCAGATTAACTCGGTCATGAATCCCGGGGCGTCGGTCGTCGGGTAGGCGGTTGGCCCTCGTCCGGTGGGCATCGCTCTTGTCCGCCAAAATCAGCGCGGCGGCAACGGGGCTCACAGCCCGTCCGATGGACTCTTCATGATTGCCGATGGCAGTGGTTACTGTGCTGATTTCCTCTACATCCATACCCATGCGCCGCAGTTCCTGGTAAGCCAAGACCGCTCCTGTAATGCTGTGGTTGGTGCGGTTGAACACGTTCCCCACATCATGGAGATAACCCGCGATAGCTGCTAACTCCACTGTGCGTTCGTCGAAACCGAGCTGGGACAGGACTTCTGCAGCCTTTTCTGCCACATAGGAAACGTGGCGGAGGCCGTGTTCGGTGTAGCCTTGGGTTCTGAGATAGGCGTTGGATCGCTCAATGAGAGTTTGGAAGACGGGATCAGCCTTGATATCATCCAGAGTGATCATAGTTAGCCCCCCTTTTTAGATAGTTTTCTTAGTATACCATACAAGAATGGACAGCGCCAAGGGCATCTTTGCCCGATGGTCCCAGAAAAAACGGGACCTTTGGCTAATTATCCAGGTGAGGCCTTCATGCTAGACTATAATCAAACGAAACAACGGAAAAACAGTAGCCACCCCCAACCCCAACCCCCGGCTACTGTTTTTTCTTGATCTGCTTTCTTTTGTGGACATCGGCGCACGCTGGAGAATACAATGAACAAACTGTCAAATCAGCGGAATGGGTAGGAGGGTGTCAGATGGCCAAAGAAAACCTTTCTCTCCTTACCCCACGGGAGCGCGAGGTCTTGAAGCTAATAGCGCAGGGACTGTCGAATGGGGAAATTGCTTCCACTCTGTTCATCAGCGAGCATACGGTGAAAAACCACGTGAGCAATATTTACCGCAAGTTGGGGGACAATGATCGAACCAGGGTGGCGCTTTTGGCCCGCGAGGATTTTGTGGAAAAAGAGTGAAGCAGTGAAGGCGGCATTTATGTAAATAGGTGTCGCTTTCTTCATGGCAGGAGTTGACTTGATGGGCGCAGAATAGGAACCGAGCCCAGGGATCTGAGGAGGATTCCATGCAAAAGTTACAGATTTTTGTCTACAACTCTTCTAGTGGACTGAGACTGGGCTTGGTGAGGAATTCCAGCCATTTGCCAGCTCTAGGTGTTGAACGGGGGCAGGCCGTATCTCTGCTTACTCCGCCCCTGAACAGCTCCAAGGCCTATCAGCTCCTGGAAGTGTGGAGCAAAAGGCTCAGGGGGCCGGCTGGAAAGCTGCGCTGGCACTTCCTTCGCCGTGGGCGAAGCGAACTGCAACCTCCTTGCGTTTGTTCCGACTCTGAGCCTGTCATGGAGGTTTTGGGCAGGATCGAAGAGATTCTCAGGGGAAGGATCATCTCAGAATTCAGATTGATGAAGCATCTGAGGGATGAGGGTTTCTGGCCCAGCGAGATCAGCCGCGCCTTGGATGTGGGCGTTTTCCAGGAAAGACTGGTACAGCTGCCTGGCTTTACCGCTGCGCCTTGGGGTGAGAAAGTCTG
>DURH01000062.1 GCA_012837385.1 Bacillota bacterium | reverse complement strand
TAGCGCGGATTGCCAAAGCCAGAGGTGTCTACGCACGTATTATACCCTTCCCGCTTGAGCAGTTTCAAGCAGGCGTAAACAAATTCGCCTTGGAGCAGGGGCTCGCCACCGGAAAAGGTGACGCCGCCCTCTTCTCCATGGTAGGATCGATATCTGCCGGCAATCTCTACGATGCGCTCAGGTGTCATGGCCTCCCCGCCCACAGCCTTCTGGGTATCAGGGTTGTGGCAGTAAGCGCAGCGCAGGGGGCAGCCCTGCAGAAAGAAAATCGTTCTGGTGCCAGGGCCGTCCACCAAGCCCATGGTTTCGATGGAGTGTACAAAGCCCTGCATAGCATGCCCTCCTTATTTAGACAGCCTCGTGGAACGTCCTGTTGATTACGTCCAGCTGATGCTCCCTCCGCAGCTGGTTGAACCTCACGGCATAGCCGGAAACCCGAATGGTGAGGTTGGGGTACTTCTCTGGATGATCCATGGCATCGATGAGCAGGGCCTTCTCCAAGACATTGACGTTAAGATGGAAAGCGCCGCGGTTGAAGTAGCCATCCAGAATATTAGTGAGATTGGTGATGCGTTCTTCCGAGTTCTTGCCCAAGGCAGAAGGCACGATGGTAAAGGTGTTGGAAATCCCGTCCTGGTTCACCTTTCTGTACGGCAGCTTAGCCACGGAGTTCAGGGAAGCCAGGGCTCCTAGTTTATCTGCACCGTTCATGGGGTTAGCACCTGGTGCAAAGGGCTCACCCTTCTTGCGGCCATCTGGGGTGGTACCTGTCTTCTTGCCGTACACCACATTGGAAGTGATGGTGAGCAGGGACAGGGTGTGCTCGGCGTCCCTGTAAGCAGGATGCCTGCGCAGAGCTTCCATAAAGTACTCATTGACCTGAACGGCGATCTGATCCACCCGTTCATCGTCATTTCCGTACCTGGGGAAGCTGCCCTCCACCTCAAAGTCCACGGCAATGCCCTGCTCGTCGCGGATGGGTTTCACCTTGGCGAACTTAATGGCAGAGAGGGAGTCGGCAACGATGGACAGCCCTGCCAAACCAAAGGCAATATACCGGTGCACATGGGGATCGTGCAGAGCCATCTGCCCCGCTTCATAAGCGTATTTGTCGTGCATATAGTGAATGGTGTTCATGGTGTTCACATAGATCTCAGCCAGCTGGTCCATAACCTGCTTAAAGGACGCCAACACGGTATCATAGTCCAGTACTTCCTCGGTGTTCTGCTCGATACCAGACAGCACTTGGACAGGCTCGCCTGTCACTAGGTTGCGCCTAATCTCGTCCCTGCCTCCGTTGATGGCATAGAGCAGGGCTTTTGCCAGGTTAGCCCGGGCCCCGAAGAACTGCATATCCTTACCCACCCTCATGGCGGAAACGCAGCAGGCAATGGCGTAGTCGTCGCCGTAGATGGGCCGCATGAGATCATCACTCTCATACTGAATAGAAGCGGTTTTGATGCTCATGGCCGCGCAGTATTCCTTAAACGCCCTGGGCAGATCATTGGACCAGAGAATGGTCATGTTGGGCTCCGGTGAAGTGCCCAGATTATCCAGGGTATGCAGGAAGCGGAAGGCGGTCTTGGTTACCAAAGGCCTGCCGTCTTCGCCCATGCCGCCGATGGCTTCAGTAATCCAAGTGGGATCACCGGCGAAGAGCTCGTCGTACTCAGGAGTACGCAGATGACGCACCATGCGCAGCTTGATCACCAGCTGATCGATGAGTTCCTGGGCCACCGTCTCGTCAATCAAGCCCCGCTTCAGATCGCGATCCAGGTAGATGTCAAGGAAGGCGGTATTCCTGCCCAAGCTCATGGCTGCACCATTGTTCTCCTTCACAGCAGCCAAGTAAGCGAAGTAAAGCCACTGCACCGCTTCATGGGCGTTTCGGGCGGGCCTGCCAATATCATAGCCATACTTGCAGCCATGGATTTCATGGCATCTAAGGCGCGGATCTGCTCGCTCATCTCTTCCCGCAGCCTAATGGTATCCTCCAGCGCCGGACCGCTGAGACTCTCCCGATCCCTGATCCGCATTTCCTTCAGGAGATCCACACCGTACAGAGCCACCCTGCGGTAATCGCCGATAATCCTGCCCCGGCCGTAAGCGTCTGGCAGGCCAGTGAGCAGCCCCACAGAGCGTACCAGTCTCATTTCCTTGGTATAGGCATCGAAGACACCTTGGTTATGGGTCTTCCTGTATTCATTGAAACGCTCTTCCATCTCTGGATCCATCTGCAGCCCATAGGCATCCAAGGCGTTTTTCAGCATGCGAAAGCCGCCGTAGGGGTTCATAATCCTCTTCATGGGCTCATCAGTCTGCAAACCCACGATGGTTTCTCTGTCTTGATCAATATAACCTGGGGCGAAGTTGTCAATCCCGCTGAAGCGCTCCAGGTCCACTTTAATGGTTCTGCTCCGAACCTCATTTTGAATCAACTCATTAACCTGATCCCAGAGGCCGGCTGTCTTCTCAGTGGGGCCAGCCAAGAAGCTCTCATCCCCCATGTAGGGAGTGTAGTTGCGCTGGATAAAGTCCCGCACGTTGATATCCTCAGACCAGCTGCCAGGCTCAAAACCTTCCCAGGCTTTGGCCATTTCTGGGCGGTTAAACAGGTTCTCTTTCATATAGCTCACCTTCCCATCTCATTGTCCAAAGCCATTTTATCGTTTCTCTCCCGCCGGCGCCGTGACCTGGATCACTTTTTCAACTTTTTTTGATTAACAAAAACCCGCTCCTGTTAAGGAAAACGGGGCGAAGTTTAAGGGAAGGCTTCGCCACCTGCGCCAGGTTCCTTTCCCTCAGCAATCACTCGACCCTTGATCAAGAAATGGTATAATACATCCATGGACACAACATCGAAGCAATAGTATAGGAGGATTTCATGCAGGAGCGTAAGTACATTCTCTTTGATTTAGATGGCACACTCAGTGACTCCGGACCAGGTATTATGGCCTCAGTGAGCCACGCCCTCAAGCACTTCGGAATTGAAGGCGATCCCAAGATCCTGAGGACCTTTATCGGACCCCCACTCCACGAATCCTTTCCCCTTCATTTCGGATTTGATGAGGAAAAGACCGCAGAAGCCATCCGCATCTACAGACAGCACTTCCATGATCATGGGTTTTTTCAAAACGAAGTGTACCCAGGCATCCCCGAACTCCTGGAAGACCTGCTTAAGGCTGGAAAAACTATCGCCGTTGCCACCGCCAAGGCCACGGTCTATGCCCACAAGACTCTGGACTACCTCAAGCTCGACAGATTTTTCGACAAGGAACTGGTTATCGGTGCCTACCTCGATGGCAGGCGTACCGATAAGGCGGAAGTTATCGCAGCTGTCTTGGAGCGCCTAGGCGGCGAGGCCGCTGACATAGTTATGGTGGGCGACCGCAAGTATGATATTGTGGGAGCTAAAGCCAATGGACTTGATGTGATCGGCGTTACCTATGGATACGGCGTTCGGGAAGAATTAGAAGCCCATCAGCCCACAGCCATAGTAGACTCTGTGGAAGAACTGAGGAAACTGCTGCTGGGCTAGGACAGCCTAACCGCAAAAGCTCTCCTGCCACACGGCGGGAGAGCTTCTTTCTTGATCCTTTTACGTCTAAAACAACACCCCTGCGCGCAGAATGATGTTGCTGTAAGGGGTAAACTCACCTGTGCGTACCACTGCTTTGGCTCGTTTGGCCATTTCTTGAAACTCCCCGTGGGGCACTGTGCTGACAGGAATCTCCTGGGGCCACATCGCGGTAAACTCCTTAAACATCTGCGGCGAAACCTCAGCCTGCTCGGTGTCGATAACCGCTTCTTCCACATGGAGTTCACCCAGAACCGCTTCCAGCGTCTCCAAAAAGCCAGGCACACCTTCTTTCAGGGCCAGATCCACCATCTCCACACCTGGAGGAACGGGCAGCCCGGCGTCACCGATAACAAGCATCTCGCCATGGGCCATGGAGGCAATAACGCGAGAAAGCTGAACATGTAAGATTCCGATCTTCTTCATCTCTATCCCCTCCCAACTCTAAGCAAAACGCTAGAGAACTCCGGCCACCCAGCGCACCGCTTGACTCCAGAAGCGGCCGTAGTACTCCCAATTCACAAACTCAGGAGGCCCCCAGTGCGGTCCGCAGTCCGAGGCAAAGGCCAAGCTGCGCCCCTTCCCATAACTTCCTGCCGCGATAAACACATCATCACCACAGCGAGCGATTACAGTAGTATCAGGACGCTCTTTCAGCTGGTTATAGCCTAAGAAGTGGGGCCAAGGGCCTTCCAGGCTTGCCACGACTGGATGATCTGGAGCAGCGATCTCGATAGATGCTCCCTCGGGAACCTCCACCCGGTCATCTCCCTCCACCATCAGGGCAGGGATAACCTCCGCCACCGCGGTACGCTGATAGCGGGCTACGCCGTTGATCCCTGAAAAGGACATGTAGCCGCCGATCATAATCAACCCGCCTCCGCCCTCCACATACTGGCGCAAAAGATCCAGGCGGTTGGGGGTCTGCTTCGATGCACTGAAGGTTTCTGGATGGAGAAACAAAGAATTGGAGCCAATATCGCTGAGCAGGATGGCGTCATATTCACCCATGGCCTCTAAACTCATGGGAAACTCCCGAGGCGCCAGGTGGTTGGGGAGGAAGTCCACTTCGATGCCATTGGCCTTAAGCCCTTCAATCAGCCACTGCCCGCCTTCTCCGTACTCGGTAGTGGTAAACTCGTCAAAGCCCTTCATATGGATGGAGTGGATGATCCAGCTCTCCCCAGCCAGGAGCACCTTCAACTTACGCTCTGCCATAAACAACCTCCTTTTGAAAAGAGCGGGGCCTGCTTGGCATTGGCGCATCCGCCGCTTCCCGGCCCCGCTCACTGATTTAGCTTTCCAGCCGCCCCTTACAGGCTTGTTCTTATTTCACAAGTTCCAGAGGTACTGGAATGAAATCGGCAACTTCTTCGCCTTGGAGCACTTTCAGAGCGTACTCTACGCCCAAAGCGCCCATGAGACGAGGCTGCTGAGCAACTGTGGCCAGCATGCGTCCTTCTTTGACAGCCGCAACGGCATCATCGGTGGCGTCAAAGCCTACAACCTTGATCTTGTCTGCTCTGCCAGCAGCTTGGATGGCAATAATGGCACCCAGAGCCATTTCGTCGTTATGGCAGAATACAGCGTCGATCTCGGGCTGAGCCTGCAAGATGTTCTCCATTACAGTCAAGCCCTTGGCCCGGTCGAAACCAGCCTCTTGGCGAGCGACAACTTCCATCTCGGGATAGTTGGCCATAGCTTCATTGAACCCTTGGCCGCGCTCGCGGGCAGCGTTGGTTCCAGGGATACCTTCGATCTCTACAACCTTGCCCTTGCCGCCGAGGAGTTCAGCGATGAACTCACCAGCCATTTTGCCGCCCAGGACGTTGTCGGAAGCGATGTAGGCAGCTACTTCGCCGCCGTCTGCGGAGCGGTCAATGGTGATCACGGGGATACCGGCACGGTTAGCTGCTAGAATCGCAGGTACTACCGCGGCAGAGTCGGTGGGGTTAACCAGGATGAGGTCAACCTTGCGAGCAATCAAGTCTTCAATACCAGAGAGCTGACGGGCAGGATCGTCTTGAGCATCCACTACCCGCAGGCTGACGCCGAGTTCAGCTGCTTTGGCTTCAGCGCCGTCTTTGAGGTCAACGAAGAAGGGATTGTCCAGCGTAGAAATTGCCAACCCGATGGTCTGGGCCGATACGGCGGCGCTGAACAGCGCTAAGGTCACAAGTGCAATCAACACAACAAGAGATTTTCTCATGGAACATCCTCCTTAGGTTTCTCAGTTTACATCGATCCAGCATTCCTCAGACGATGTTACTCACTTATGGGCCTATGCGGACTTAGCTTGATCCGCTCCGGAGCTCACCCCCCTTCTCAAGCTGCCGCCACCGGCATGGAGAAGCCGGTCGAGAAGCACAGCTACGAGAATTACCAAACCTTTAGCAACGTCTTGGTAGAACGGTGAAACGTCCATCAGGTTAAAGACATTGCCCAATACCCCAATGATCAGAGCCCCAACGATGGTTCCGCCAATGTTCCCCCTGCCTCCAGACAGGCTGGTTCCGCCTAGGATAACTGCCGCGATGGCATCCATCTCATAGGCCACACCGGCCGTGGGCTGGGCGGAAAAGAGGCGGGCAGTGAGAATCACACCCACTAAGCCTGCTAAAAGACCGTTGATCCCGTAGATGGCCACCTTAACCCGGTTCACCCGGATACCGGCCATACGGCAGGCATGCTCATTGCCGCCTACGGCGTAAACGAGGCGCCCCAATTTAGTACGTTTGAAGAAGAAATACCCCAGGATGTAGATGATAATCATGATAATGACTGGAACGGGGATGGAACCCACATAGCCGTGTCCGAACCACTGGAAGGTCTGGCTGGTCACTGTGATCGCCCGGCCTCCGGTGTAAACCTGGGTAAAGCCCCTGGCCAAAGCCATGGTGGCCAAGGTAACGATAAAGGGAGGAAGTTGGCCGTAGGCAATAAAGAGCCCGTTAGTAATACCTAAAGCCAAGCCCACCAGCAGGGTTACCAGCACACCAGCTGCCCAACCCGCTCCCGTGGCCATCAACCCTGCACCCAACGCTCCAGATATGGCCACAACCGAGCCGATGGACAGGTCAATGCCTCCAGAGATGATCACGATGGTCATACCTGCGGCTAAGATGGCGTTGATGGTCACCTGCCGCGTCACATTGAGCAGATTGGAAGCTGTTAAGAAACGGTCACTGAGCATGGATGCCAAGAAAACCATCACCACCAGAACCAACAGCATCCCATAACGCCGGAACAGCTCCTGCCGCGGCCTACCCGCCTGCCTAATTGCCTTCATAGTACTTGCCCCCCGTTCCGTACATACCGATTTCTTCTTGGGTCGTTTGAGCAGCATCTAATTCAGCAGCGATGCGCCCTTCGTGCATCACATAAATGCGGTCACTTAGGTTAATTACCTCTGGCAGTTCCGAAGAAACCACCACTACCACCTTGCCCTGTGCAGCCAGCTCATCAATGAGGCGGTACACCTCTGCCTTGGCCCCAACGTCAATTCCCCTGGTAGGTTCCGACATAAGAATGATTTCCGGTTCCGTGGCCAGCCACTTGGCCAGCACCACCTTCTGCTGGTTTCCTCCGGAAAGGTACTCTACTTGCTGATCCACACTGGGGGTGCGGATATCCAGCTGTTCCAGATAGTCCACTGCCTGCCTGCGCTCCTGTTTGTGATCGATAATGCCCATATTGGTCACTTTCTCCATGGAAGCCAGGCTGATGTTAAACATCACGGAGAGGGGCAGAATCAACCCTTCTTCCTTGCGGTTTTCAGTGAGCAAGCCGATTCCGCTGCGAATGGCGTCCCAAGGGGAAGTAATGGTTACCTCCCTGCCCCGCAGGCGGATGGTTCCAGTGGTACCAGGCTCTGCTCCGAAAATTGCCCGCAGCAGGCTGTGCTGTCCAGCCCCCATCAGGCCAGTCAGACCTACCACTTCCCCCTTCCGGGCGATGATGGATGCCTCCTTAACCTTCCCAGGTACCGAGAGGTTTTCCACCTCCAGCACCACTTCTTGGGAGGGAGTGCGGCTGCGCACGTACATATTGTGCAGGGGGCGCCCCACCATCATGTGGACGATCTGATCCCTGGTCAGCTCGGAAATCGGTTTCGTCGCTATCAAGCGGCCATCCCTCAAAATGGTGGCCCGATCGGCGATGGCCATAATCTCCTCCAGCTTGTGGGAGATGTAGACAATGGCAGTACCCTGGGAACGCAGCCGATTAATAATCTCAAACAGACGCTCCACTTCAGCATCGGTAAGGGCTGCCGTGGGCTCATCCATAATGATCACATCTGCATCTTTTGACAGGGCGGCGGCAATCTCCACCGTCTGCTGTTCCCCCACGCTCAACTCCCGCACCAAGCGGTCAGGGGAAACGTCCAGCCCCAGTGACTCCAGCACTTCCTTGGCTTTCTTGCGCATCTCCAGGTAGGAAACCAGTCCCCAAGGCTTATGCCCCAGAGTCTCCAGAAACATGTTCTCCATAATGCTCATATGGCTGATCAGGTTGAACTCCTGATGGATAATGCGGATACCCAGCCGCTGCGCATCCAGGGGATTCTGGATCTCCACAGACTGGCCCCGCACTTCGATCTCACCAGCATCTTTGGTATACACACCTGTGAGAATCTTGGAGAGTGTGCTCTTACCAGCTCCGTTTTCACCGATCAGGGCATGTACTTCCCCAGCTTTGATCTGGAAGTCCACGCCGTCCAGGGCTAAAACGCCAGGAAATGCTTTGGTGATTCCTTTCATGCGGACAACATAACCATCTGCATCTGGGAGCTTCTTAGCCATTTCCACCGCTCCTCTCTTACAGCTCTGAGTGAGGCGAAACCGCGGTACTGCTGCGTTTCACCAAGAAGGTGGGCAGAACCGCATCTTCCACTGTTTCTACTTCGTCCCTAGGCTGCAGGGCACCAGCCACCGGCGCTACTGGCGGCAGCTGCGGCTCCTGTTCAGCGTTGATCAAACGCAGGATAGAATCCACCGCCAAGGTGCCCATTTCCTCAATGGGCTGAGCAATTACCGTTAAGGCGGGCCTAAACACTTCGGCAAAGGCCGTGTTGTCGTAGCCTACCACGGAAAGCTGCTCTGGTACTGAAATCCCATGGCGCGAGGCCCCTTCAATGAGGCCGTAGGCGCTGAACTCACTGGTGGTGATCACAGCCGTGGGGCGCTCCTCGTCAGGCAGCTGGGCTAGGGCAACTCCTGCCTCCACACCTGTTTCCAAGGTATATTCACCGCTCCAAATCCAGCGTTCTTGGGGAAGTCCGGACTCGTCCAACGCCCTAGCGATGGCGTTGTAGCGCTCATCACTGCTCACGCTTCCTTCCACACCCCGCACCACACCGATGCGGCGGTGCCCCAGTTCCAGCAGGTGCCGAACCGCTTCCTTAGCTCCCGGATAGGGGTCTACTCCAATCCAAGGTCCGCCAAATTGGGGAATGCGCCTGTCCAGAGCCAAAACCGCAGCTCCTGTCAGTTTGAAGAATTCATCCAACTGGTCCCCCACTGCTCCGGAGGTGACCACCAACACACCATCCACCTGCTGTGTGCGCAGCAGATCGAGATACTGAATCTCGCGCCTGCGGCTGTTTTGACTATTGCAGAGCAGGATGGCGTATCCTCTATTGTTCGCAGCGTCTTCCACCACCCGGGCTAACTGGCCAAAGAAGGGGTTGGAAATGTCGGGGATCAGCAGGCCAATCACCGCTGTGCGCCTCATGCGCAGGCCCCTGGCCAGGGCGTTAGGCCGATAGCCCAACTCCTCCACCGCTTCGATCACCCGCTGGCGCAGTTCTGGCGAAACACGGGCATTGCCCGTGAGTACCCGGGATACGGTGCTGATGGAAACCTCAGCCTTTTTTGCTACATCTCTTACAGTAACTTGAACTGCAGCCACACTGCCACCTCCGAGACAACGTCAGTCATGTTTGTCATGAAAACCTCTGCGAAAACGTTTTCAAGTGTAATATACGACACTACCATAACATTTCCTCCTTATGTTCGTTTGCTTTTGATATTTTTTCTGACCCCGTAATATTTAAGTAGGTAAAGACTCAGCTCAGACCCGCTTACAGAAATGTCCAATCCAACTTTAGTTCCCCAAGAACCTGACGATATAATCCATAAGTACCTGCAAGGAAGTACTGTAAGATCACGTGGGAATAGGAGGAAGAAGATAAGCCGTGAAGCTAAAAAGATACAGGCGCATTGCTGAGGTAACCAGGGGCCAAAGGAAAGCAGACTTGGTTCTGAAGAACGTCAATGTGATCAATGTCTTCTCAGAGGAAATCCAGACTGCCGATATTGCCATCTGCGACGGTGTAGTGGCTGGTGTGGGACAGTATTCTGGGGTGGAGGAAATAGATCTGAGCGGCTTTTTCGCCAGCCCAGGCTTTATAGACTGCCATCTCCATCTAGAATCAGCCATGATAACTCCCCGGGAGTTCGTGTTCCTCGCTGCCAAATGCGGAACCACTACCTTTATCGTGGACCCCCACGAAGCGGCCAATGTGGCAGGCTTGGCGGGAATCGAGTATATGCTGGAACAGACAGAGGACGTCCCAGCCAATGTGTACATTATGCTGCCGTCCTGCGTACCGGCGAGCGATATTGACGATAACGGTGCCACCTTGGCAGCCCATGATCTCGCCCATTACCTGCATCACGAACGGGTGCTGGGCCTTGGCGAAGTGATGGATTACAACGCTGTGCTGAAAGGCAAAAAGGAGATCCACGACAAGCTGGCACTTTTCGAAGGACGCATGATCGATGGGCACGCCCCTGGGCTGACTCCCCAGGAGCTATCAGCCTATGCCTTGGCGGGAATTGCCACCGACCATGAATGTATTAACTTCGAGTATGCCCTGGAACATGTGCGCCGGGGTATGACGGCGCTGGTACGGGAAGGCAGTGCCGCCAAGAACCTGGAAGACATCATTACCGGTATTGTGGCTAGCAACCTAGACACTTCCTCTTTCTGCTTCTGCACAGACGATAAACATGTAGAAGATATCCAGAAGGACGGCCATATCGACTACTGCGTCAAAAAGGCAGTAAGTCTAGGCTTGGATCCCATCAAAGCCATCAAAATGGCCACCATTCAGGCAGCCAAAACCTATGGCCTCAAACATCTCGGGGCCATTGCCCCTGGGCGCCAGGCGGATATCGTGATCCTAGACAGCTTGGAGGAACTGAATGTGCGCCAAGTCTACCACAAGGGTGTGCTCCTCCCTGCTGATGAGAAGATAGGAATCAAACCTGCTCGGCAGGCCTTGAAAAACACCATCCAGATCAGCAGTTTTTCCGCTGAAGACCTGGTTCTGCCCAGAGAAGAGGGAGCCTTCCCAGTTATCAAAGCGCTGGAGGGTCAGATCGTCACTGAAGAGCTGTTGGTGGAGATCCCAGGTGGCAAGTTCTTTGAGCCCAATCACGTGTACAAAAAGGCAGCCGTGGTGGAAAGACACGGCCGCACTGGGCAGATTGGAATGGGAGTGATTGCCGGCTTCAGCCTCCACGGAGGGGCAATAGCTTCCAGCGTTTCCCATGACTCCCATAATATAACTGTGATCGGTGATAATGATGAGGATATGGCTGTTGCCGTCAACGAGCTCATCCGCACCCAAGGTGGCTACACCCTCGTTGAAAATGGCAGGGTATATGAAACCCTAGAGCTGCCCATTATGGGCCTGATGAGCGATGCGGGCTATGAGGTAGTAGCAGAGAAACTAGCCCGCATGATCAAAAAGGCCTATGCCATGGGCCTATCAGAGAAAATTGACCCGTTTATCACCCTGTCCTTCCTCTCTTTGTCAGTGATCCCTGAACTGCGCATCACCCCCAGGGGCATCTACAGCGTGAAGGAAAACAGGCTGATCCGGGAGGCCAACCCTACCAACCGGATTTCTCAGGTCCCTAGGTACGCTT
>DURH01000061.1 GCA_012837385.1 Bacillota bacterium | reverse complement strand
GCACACATCCTCAACATGAATGGGGAATCCTACCGCCTCAAAGAAGGCAGGGCACGACAAGTCAAGGTGGATCAGCCTTAGACGGCCATGTGGATCACTTTTAGACCAGCGCGAGTGGATCAGTTTTTGACGGCCAGTCAGGTTCGCCATTCTGTGCCGCATTGATCACCACCCCTACCATCCGGTTTCACCTACAGCAGAGTTCCGTTGTCTGTAAGCGTCAAAATGACCGTACCTTCCCACTCCTTTGTGCTGATGCGATAATGGTGACATCAGAGCGAAGGAGTTGATTCTTGTGACTAAGGAAGCCAGACAAGAACTGCGCGAGCTGTGGGCTGAACGTGTCCAAGACTTCCTTACCAGCGGACTAAGCCAAAGAGCATGGTGCCGAGAACAAGGCCTGCGCCCCAACCAACTAGGGTACTGGCTGCGCAAACTCGAGGCTGAGACAAAACCAGCACAAAGCGGCAGGTGGGTCAGACTTGATTCGGTTGGCCACTCCGGTTCGGGAGTTGTACTGCGCATCGGCACTGTGGTCCTTGAGATCCAACGCGGTTTTGACCAGGAAGTTCTGGTAGATGTAATCCGCTCGTTGATAGGCATATGCTAATTGGCCATCCTAGGCAGAAGGTCTATCTGGCTATCGGAACAACTGACTTGAGGAAGTCAGTGGATGGCCTTGCAGCTATTGTTCAGCTGGATTTTAAGCTCAGCCCGTTTGAGCCCTGTCTGTTCGCCTTCTGCAATAGGCAGAGAGACAGGGTGAAGATTCTGGAATGGTCTGAGCGCGGCTTTTCGCTCCACTACTTCCGCTTGGAAAATGGACGGCTGCCCTGGCCACAGGTGGGTGAAGAACTCAACCCGCTAGATGTCACCTGGCAGGACTTGCGTCAGCTTCTAGAGGGAACACCCCTAAAACCCGTCAGCGGGCGTGTTGTGAGGATGCCTAAGTACGTGATTTAACGTGGATTTTTCCTGTTGGAGCCCCTTTTTCCAGCAGGTATTCGCGATTCGGCCGCGAAGTATTGAGTATGGAAAACACAGTTAAAACCCCAGATCCAACCGAATATTCATGGCAAGAACGCGCTCTCAAAGCAGAGTCTGAACTGGCAGCGGCCGTCAAGAGGCTGGAATATCTGGAGGCCCAGGTTCGTCTGCTTACCGCTAAGCGCTTTGGCCGTTCCAGTGAGAAGGTCAATAAGGATCAGCTGCAGCTTTTTGACAATGTCTTCAATGAAGCGGAAGCAAATGCTGAGCCCTTTGCTCCAGAGCCTGAACTAATTACCGTGCCAGCACATAAAAGGGCAAAACCTAGGGCCAAGAAAGGGGCCGCCTTGGAAGGCCTTCCGGAAACTGTCATTGAGTACCGTCTTCCCGATGAGGAGCTGGTCTGTTCCTGCGGACATGAAAGGCATATCATCGACCAGGAAGTAACCAAAGAGCTGGTTGTGGTGCCTGCCCAATTCTCAGTGAACAAGCATGTGCAGTACATCTACGGCTGCCGGCACTGTGAACACCATGGGGATGGCACAACTCATGCTGTGGTCAAAGCACCCAAGCCAAATCGCGCTTTCCCCGGCAGCATTGCTTCTCCTTCCGTAGTAGCGCATGTCATCGAAGAGAAGTACGTGATGGGAGTGCCCCTCTATCGCCAGGAGCAGCAGTTAGCACGGAGAGGCGTGAATCTCTCCCGCCAGAACATGGCTAATTGGATCATGCATGCACAGCACTGGCTGCAGCCCATCTATGATCGGATGAAAGAGAAGCTGCTGGCGCAGGACATCATTTACGCTGATGAAACAACCCTCCAAGTACTCAGGGAGGACGGCAAAAAAGCTGAGTCCCAGTCATACATGTGGCTGTACCGTTCAGGGCGTGATGGCCCTGGGATTGTGCTTTTCGAGTACCAGCCCACCCGTTCTGCGGAACACCCGAAAGAGTTCCTGAAAGGCTTTAAGGGTTACCTGGTCACAGATGCCTATGCTGGTTACAATGGCATCCCTAATGTGACCAGAGTAGGCTGCTGGGCCCATGCCCGCCGAGGTTTTGATGAAGCTATCAAAGCAGCAGGCAAGAGGGCCAAAGATCCAAAGTCATTGGAGGGCATTAAGTTCTGCAATGAGCTCTTTGACATCGAGAGGAAGCTCAAGGACGCTGACCCCCAAGAGCGCTTTAAGCAGAGGCTTCTGCGCAGCAAACCCGTGCTGGAGGCTTTTTTGACATGGCTGAAAAGACCAGCGCAGAATGTGTCCACCAAAGCCACTTAGGGAAGGCCGTATCCTACTGCCTCAAGCACTGGCAGGAACTGAACAACTTCCTTCTGGATGGCCGCCTGGAGCTCAGTAACAACAGAGCAGAACGTTCCATCAAGCCGTTTGTGATCGGGCGAAAGAACTTCCTGTTCTGCATCACCCCTCTGGGAGCCGGAGCCAGTGCCACAACCTACAGCATCGTCGAATCGGCCAAGGAGAACGGACTGAAGCCATTCGAGTACTTGAAGTACTTGTTCACAGAGCTGCCCAATGCCACATCGAAAGACCTGGACGAGTTCTTGCCTTGGTCAGAAACCATACCCGACTACTGCCGCATCACCAGGAAATGACTCACACCGACCTCTGCCATTACAGGGTGGAGGTTTTTTCTTCCTCAAATTATCCTGGAACGTGGGTCCGTGGGCACATTCAATTGGTTTGCCGCTTTAGGCCTTCTGTCAAGGTGCGGTCACTTTTACGCTTACAAAGAAAGCTGCACCCTAAAACTGTTTTTTCCCCTTCTGTAGATCGTTCCCCGCAATCCCGGAATCTGTATGGCGTCCCTCACAATACATCAACCTCCTGTGTATCTCAACTAACCAAAACGTATGTTCGGGCGAAAAACGAAAAATATAAATGGGCCGAAGCCCGGCCCCACTGGGAAGTGGGGCCACTGCTAATACTCGATACCTATTATGATGCCACCATCAGGTAATCTGATGGGCACACTGATTTGTGGTTCTCCGAGGGAAATGTTGTTTATCCAAAAGTTAAAGTTTGAATACTCGTCATCAAACATATAATCGGAATGCAGCCGGAGGACGGCCTGGAAGTACATGTGACCTTCTTCGTCTGTGTCTGGTGCGTTGATACGAACGGAGTTGCCCAGCATCAAGCTGTTTCTTGGCCAAAATCCCAAGTAGTGACCCTCCCAATTACCGATATTTGCCCTTATTGGTTCGATAGACAGCACGATTTGTGCAAAATCTATGATATCTGGAACGTTTGTTATGGAGACGAGGAAGGGTTCATTTGCTACCGCTTCGCTGGGCAAGGTCACTTCCGGTGCGATGGGTTTTAGTTTCAATTGAACCATCGTCGCAGACCTCGGACTCACATTCACCCCTAGTGCCACGTCGTGTTTCAACAGTAGGTTGTCGTGTTTCTTTGAGGATTCTTGCCATAGCCAACCCTCTACGTATGAGAATGCATCAACCCTATAACCATCGACTGCAGGAACGGGGATTTCAACGGCATGAGTCTCGGCGACTGGTACGTCTTTTATTGCGTTAAACCCGTTGGAATGCGAAATACGGATTCGTACATGCGTGGGTTCCGGCAAGACCTCCAATGCCACAGCTTCCCCTTTGGTTAGGTGGAGCACTATGGTTCCCATCTGCTCCGATGGAATTGGGACAATATGGTTTGCGGTACAGCCGGTTAGGAGCAGCGCCGACACCACTATCATGAGCAACCCCTTGATCTTCACCTGACTTCCTCCCTCTTTCCTCAACTACTTACCTTCATCACGGCCTGCACTTCTGGCAAGGCCTGTAACCTAGCGCAATGGCCTCGCTACGGCTCTCCAAATAGATTCTGTTCACTGTTGGTAAGTAACTACAGCTTGTCCGATGAAACACTCCTGTCTTGCTGTTACCTATGTAAGAATTCTAGAATGCTAGGTTTGTGCACGCTGCTGTGAGTATTGCCGCGATCACGGTTTGACCCCCGAATTATGGAGAATATCTGCTTAATGTTGTGGCTATCACACGATTGCTCTTTTCTTAGGCAACCATCATAGCTGGTTTGACTTCCTGGTCAACATTACTGCGGTAAAATGTCAT
>DURH01000060.1 GCA_012837385.1 Bacillota bacterium | reverse complement strand
TGGGAAGGCAGGCAGCGGTACTTGGGCAAATAAGAAAAACCACTCCCTAACGAAGTGGTTTTCTCAGATCTTGCTTTAGGTGAAGCGCTAGCTTAAGTGTTAAGCAGTTTTCTTGGCGTACTCTTCCCGCACGACCTTGACAATGTTGTCTTTGTTTAGGCCGTACTCTGCCATGAGTTCATGGGGTTCGCCTGATTTGCCAAAGACATCGTTGGTGCCGATTCTGCGCATGGGCACAGGGCACTTCTCAGCCAGCACTTCCGCTACCGCGCTGCCCAAACCGCCCAAAATGTTGTGCTCCTCAGCGGTGATGATCAGGCCGGTTTCTTTAGCAGCCTGCACGATAATCTCCTCATCAAGGGGCTTGATGGTAGGAATGTGCACGATCCTAGCTTCGATGCCATCTGCCAGCAGCTCTTCTCTGGCAGCCAAGGCTTCCTGGAGCATCAGGCCAGTGGTTACGATAGTAACATCGGAACCGGGCTTCTTCAGAATGCCTTTGCCCAGTTCAAACCGGTAGTCCTCTGTGTCGTTTACAGTTTCCACCGCAAGCCGGCCTAGTCTCAGGTAGACAGGGCCTTCATGCTCCACAGCAGCCCGGAAAGCCTGGTAGGTCTCCACTGCGTCTGCTGGGCAGATCACTGTCATATTGGGTACGGTCCTCAAAAGGCCGATATCTTCCAGGCACTGATGGGTAGCTCCATCTTTGCCCACGGAAAGGCCAGCATGGGTACCGATGATTTTCACATTCAAATTCGGATAGGCCACAGAGTTTCTAATCTGTTCAAAGGCCCGTCCGGCGCTGAACATGGCAAAGGAGTTGGCAACTGCCACCTTGCCGCAGGTGGCTAGGCCTGCTGCCACACCCACCATATTGCTTTCGGCGATGCCGAGGTTGAGGTAGCGCTCAGGGAACTCTGCTGCGAAGAGATCTGTCTTGGTGCAGGCGCAGAGGTCCGCGTCGATCACTACGATGTTGTCGTTTTCCTTAGCTAATTCCAAGAGGGCTTTACCATAGGCTGCCCTGGTTGCGATTTTCTCCGCCATGCTTATCCCTCCACTTCCTGCAGCTGTGCTTGAAGTTCAAGCAGAGCCTTCTCGTATTCTTCCGCCGAGGGGACATTGCCGTGCCAGTGGACGTTGTTCTCCATAAAGGAAACTCCCTTCCCCTTCACTGTTTCAGCGATAATCGCCACAGGCTTGCCCTTTACTCCCTTGGCTTCCATCAGGGCAGCATCAAGGGCCTCAAGGTCGTGGCCATCACAGGTAATCACGTGCCAGCCAAAGGCGGTAAACTTGTCCTCTAGGGAATAGAGGGGCATAACCTCTGCGGTGGGGCCGTCCAGCTGCAGTTTATTATCATCAATGATGGCAACTAAGTTGTCCAGCTGGTATTTAGCAGCAGTCATGGCTGCTTCCCAGATCATGCCTTCCTGCAGTTCACCATCGCCGTGAATGGAATAGACGTAGTAATCAGCATTATCCAGCTTGCCGGCGAGAGCCATGCCGCAGGCGGCAGAAAGACCCTGTCCCAGTGAGCCTGTGGACATGTCCACTCCTGGCACGTTCATTTCCGCGTGGCCAGACAGGCGGCTGGTGGTCTCCCTAAAGGTTGCCAGTTCAGCCTCGGGGAAGAAGCCCCGCTGGGCCAAAACGGCGTAGAGCGCTGGTGTACAGTGCCCTTTGGACATGACCAGCCTATCCCGCCCTACCCACCTGGGGTTTTGGGGATCGACATTCATTACTTTGTGATAAAGAACGGTCAGGATATCGGCAACTGAAAAAGATCCGCCGATATGACCGGATTGGGCGCGATTCACCATGTTGAGAGCTGTGATGCGGGTGTTGATGGCCTTTTTCCGCAGCTCGGTTCGCGTAGTGTTATCCATAGGTTCCATCTCCCTTCCATATCTATAGGTGCGTACACTGCTTTGTTCAGTCCGCCAAGAGGTGGTTAAGGGGCCTCAGGCGTTCGTACAGTGTCTGGTATTCCTCAAATCTTTCCAGGTGTAAGGCGTGGTATTTCTGATCAGGCTCAATGGTCTCCCCGTATTCCACCATAGCTTCTGCAGCTTCAGCAAGAGACTTGTAGTGGCCACAGTTTACCGCAGCCAGGATCGCACTTCCCACCGCGCCTGTTTCAGCGCAGGCTACCCTAGTGATGGGGCGCCCCAGCACATCGGCTTTGGTCTGCAGCCAGACTGGGGAGTTGCTCCCGCCGCCGCTCACCACGATGCGGTCCATCTGCACACCGGCAGTGAGCAGAGCCTGGAAAATCATCATCAGTTCATAGGTGGAACCTTCCAAGAGGGCTTTGTAGATCTCTTCCTTCGTGCTGAACACGGTTAAGCCCAGGATGGCTCCTTTCGCCCGCTCATCCATGTGCTTGGTGGTACTGCCAGCAAAATGGGGCAGAACCATGAGCCGGCTGGGTTCCCGCTTGCAGGCGGCATTCATGTCATTTAGAATCTTGGGCACATCCTGCTGCGGCCATCCCGCAAAGAAGGTGGCGGCAAACCAGTTCAGCAGGGCTCCCGCGGTGTTATGCCAAGCCACGGTGTTAAAGGTGTTGGGCAGCACAAAGGGCTGGCAGGAAATGTTGTTTTCCGCAATGGTCTTGGTATCCAGCCGCTGCTGGCCTAGATAGGCTGTAAAGCCTTCGGTGGTTCCCACCGCATTGGAGCACACACCTGGAGTTACTGCCCCTGAACCAATGGCATTGAAAATGTGGTCGTGGCCGCCAACGGCAGCTTTGGTCTCCGGAGGAAGCCCAAGCTCTTGGGCGAGCTCTCGGTGCAGGGTTCCCACCACTGTTCCGCAGGGGACAGGTGTGGGCAGCAGCTCTGCCGAAACCCCGCACGCTCCCAGAATCTTTTCCGACCACTTGTATTCGTTGAAATCAAAGGCCATGGTTCTGGAGGCCAGGGAATAGTCCATGCAGGCCGCTCCAGTGAGCATATAGAGCACATAATCGGCAATGCAAAAGAACTTCCAGGTGTGCTCAAAGATGCTCGGCTCGTTCCTCTTCAGGTACATGATCTTGTTCAAGGAGTAGATGGAGCTGAGGTTCAAGCCGGTGATTCTAGTCAGTTCCTCTGGTGGGAACAGGCCCTTAATCCAGGCCAGTTCCTCAGAGCCTCGGGGGTCAGTGCCGATCATGCTGTTCATGAGGGGCTGCCCAGTTTTATCCACGGGCACAATGGCCTCACCCAGGGACGAGACGGTGATCAATTCCACCTGACTCCCCAGGCCAGCAGCTGCTTCCTGGATGGTCTCCAGCACACCGGCGAAGATCTCCTGGGGGTTGAGCTCCCGCTTGTTTTGATCCAAGCCATAGGTGCGCAGCTTGCGATAGGCTTTTCTAATTACCCTACCTTCACGATCAACCAGGCAGGTTTTGAGCCCTGTGGTGCCAATGTCCACACCTAAAAACATCTAGGCCACTCCTTTAGGCGCGTGCAGCCTCGTTCTTGCACACTCTCAGTACCTCAACGGTCTTCTCGTAGATGATTTCCATGGCTTCATCGGCAAGCTTCCAGAAGTTCACCGGACCATCGGCTTCATTGATCAGCTTCGCCAAATGGGGTGCAGGGGCAGTATCAATGGCTGTGAAGTAATTGATCTTCCTGATTCCCGAAGAAATGGCCTTTTGAATCTGATCGTAGGGAACACCCGATCCACCGTGCATACCCAGGGAGGTATTGGGAGTGAGGTCCCGGATCTGCTCCAGCAATGGGATATTGAGATTAGGTTCGCCTTCATACATGCCGTGGACGCTGCCGAAGGAAATGGTCAGCACATCCACACCGGTCTGCTCGCAGAAAATCTGAGCTTCCTTGGGATCGGTGTAGTACACAGAAAGATCCGAGAGGTCGCTGCGCTCTTGGCCGTGCACTTCATCGGGCATGTTGTTGGGCATGGTACCTACTTCCGCCTCAATGGCGATGCCCAAGTGGCCTACCAGGTCCATCAGGCGCTTCACTTCAGCGATGTTCTCTTCCAAGGGCAGATTGGAGCAGTCGTACATGACGGAAGTGACACCCAGGCGTACCGCTTTCATAATGTGCTTCATGTCCAGGCCGTGGTCCACGTGCACAGAGATGGGCACAGTGGATTTCTTGGCATAATCCAGCATCAAAGGTACTGCGATTTCGATGGGAATATGATCGTCTTCGTTTTGGGCATGGTTAATGGTAATGGGAATGTTCACTTCCTCTGCAGCTGCAATGACTGCCCGCAGAGAGATCTGATTGGGTGTATTAATTGACGCAATGGCGTAATTATTCTTCTTTGCATCCTGCAGCAATTCGGCAAGGTTTGCCAGCATGTGTTTTCCTCCTAGTAGATGGTGTAGTGCTATTTATCTGCTTTTCTGCTCCGGATCATGTCGAAGGATACTGCAATCAAAATTACGATACCCTTAACGATCAGCTGCCAGAAGCTGTTGACGTTCAAGAGGTTCAAGCCGTTTTGCAGCACACCGATGATCAACACGCCGATCATGGCACTGGCCACACTGCCTGTACCGCCGAAGAGGCTGATTCCACCCAACACGCTGGCGGCAACGGCATCCAGTTCCCAACCGGTGGCCACCGCAGGTTGGCCAGAGTACATCCGGGCCGCGAGGACAATACCGGCAAAGGCAGCTAGGAAGCCAGACAGCACATGCACAGTGATCTGCACAGCCTTCACGTTGATGCCGGAGTAGCGAGCAGCTTCAAAGTTGCCGCCGACTGCGTAGATATATCTGCCCATTCTGGTCTTGTTCAGGAATAAGGCTACTAAGATTACTAAGACAATGGTGTAGATAACGGGCAGGGGTACACCGGCCACAAAACCGATTCCCAGATTATTAAAGGCATCCAAAGTAATCCGCACAGGGTTGGCGTTGGTGGCCAGGTAAGCAGCACCGCGGGCCACATTCATCACAGCCATGGTGGCGATAAATGCCGGAACCTTCACATAGGCGATAAACAAGCCGCTGAACAGTCCGCACACCGCTCCCGAGGCCAAGCCCAGGATAATGGCCATGGGAATACTCATACCCAGGCGGGAAATCAAGACGGCTGTCAGCGTACCCGACAAGGCCACCACAGAGGCCATGGACAGGTCAATTCCACCAATCATAATGCACATCATCATACCCAGGGTGAGCACTGCATTGGTGGAAATCTGCCGGAGCAGCGTCATAATGTTGTGCCGGGTCAGAAAGTACGGCGAAGCAAAGGATAACACTACACATAACACAATTAGACCAGTAACAATAGCGATATTTTTCTTAAAAAAACCAAGGAGACCGTGGTTCTTTCTGGAATTCAACAAGTCTGTTGCCATCACTTAGTTCCTCCTAACAGAATAAGCAACTATTTTCTCCTGCGAAAAATCTTCTTTTTCAAAGGTAGCGCTTATTGTGCCCTCATTCATCACACAGATCCGATCGCTCATCACCATTACTTCCTGCATTTCTGAGGAAACCATAATGATGGAAACGCCTTGCTTGGTCAGATCATTCATCAGGGCATAGATCTCGGATTTCGCTCCCACGTCGATACCCCGGGTGGGCTCGTCCAGAATCAAAACAACCGGCTTTTTCGCCAGCCACTTAGCGAGGACTACCTTCTGCTGATTTCCACCGCTGAGCTTAGAGGCAATCTGGGCATAGGAAGGTGTGACAATGCCAAGGGTTTTCTTGTACTCGTCCATAATGGACCGCTCGGCGCCTTTGTCCACCCTAATGCCGCGGATAAAGTCCTTCAGCACAGTGAGGGTCATATTAAAGCCCACGGTGTTCCTTAAGATCAGCCCATGCTCTTTGCGGTTTTCAGGCACCAGCACGATACCCGCCTCAATGGCATCCTTGGGCGCTTTAATGTCCAGCTTGGTTCCATTGAGGAAGATCTCGCCTTGATCATAGGAGCGGATGCCGAAGATGGCCTCCATGAGCTCGGTTCTTCCGGCCCCCACTAGGCCTGTAAAGCCCAGGATTTCCCCTTTTCTCAGTTCAAAGCTGATGTCCTCAAACACTCCCTGCTTCTCCAGCCCCTTTACGGACAGAACGACCTCGCTGGAGCCCTTGCCTTCCGTGCGGACATAGAAATTGGAGAGATCCCGGCCCACCATCATCCGAATCAGTTCATCCTCGGTGGTTTCCTTGGTGGTGACAGTGCCAACGGTCTCGCCGTCCCTGAGCACGGTAATGCGGTCGGAGATTTCAAACAGTTCATCGAGCTTGTGAGAGATATAGATGACGGAAACGCCGTTTTTCTTCAGTTTGCGGATTATATCAAAGAGCATGGCCACTTCGTTCTTAGACAGCGAAGATGTTGGCTCGTCCATGACGATAATCTTGGAGTTAAAGGACACTGCTCTGATGATCTCGATGATCTGCTGCTGCGCCAGGCTCAATGATGAAACCAGCCAAGCGGAATCAAACTCAACATTCAAATTATCCAGGATCTTTTGGGCCCTGGCTTCAATGTCTTTCTTGCTTACATACCCGTAGTTCTCTGGCTTTTCGCCGATGAAGATGTTCTCAGCAATGGATAGTTCCGGGAAGAGCATGAGCTCCTGGTGGATAATGCTGATGCCGTAGCGCTGGGCATCCCTGACGCCTTCCAGCTTAACCAGCTTGTCGTCGATATAGATCTCTCCACCATCGGGCTGATAGATGGCACCCAGGATCTTGATCAGGGTGCTTTTGCCCGCGCCGTTGCCCCCTAGCAGTGCGTGAACTTCTCCTTCTCCTACCTCGAGATTGGCACTCTTCAAGGCGTGAACACCGGGAAATTTTTTGTCGATATTGACCATTCTTAACGCAATTTTCCCCACAACCAAAACTCCCCTTCAACTGATATCAGCCCTGCAGCGCATGAAGTGGGTTACTGGCACGAGGCCAGCAACCCACATTCTTTCATCTTATTGCCTTATTGCCATCCTTCGGTTCCGTATTCGTCAACGTTGGAAGCATCGATCAAGAAGGTGGGAACCTTAATCTCTTTCTCTACCTCTTCACCAGCGAGGATGCGGTAGGCAACTTCCAGGCTCTGCAGGCCGATGTTAATCGGGGACTGAGCACCTGTAGCGGTGAGGCCGCCTTCCTTAATGGAAGCTTTTGCATCAGGAGCGCCGTCTACACCGTAGATGGTAACCTGGTTGAGCAGGCCTGCGCTCTTAACTGCGGACAGAGCACCCAAAGCGGATGGGTCGTTGATGGCGAAGAAGACATCCAGGTCAGGGTTAGCCTGCAGAATGGCTTCTGCGATTGGCAGAGATTCGCCGATATCGCCTTTACCGTTTTGCTGAGCAACGATTTGGTACTTGTCATCGCCGCCGAGAGCTTCCATGAAGCCCTGAACGCGCTGTACACAAGCTTCTGCGTAAGGAGCATCGAGAATAGCGATCTTGGCGCCGTTGGGGAACCTCTCAACTAAGTCCTGGCCAACTACATAGCCAGCGTTAACGTTGTTGGATACGAGAATGGTGTTGACCATGTCTCTGTCAGCTACGTCGGTGTCAAAGTTAACTACAGGAATACCTGCGGCCTTCAGCATATCCAGAGCGGGCTGGATTCCGAAGGAATCAACTGGGCACAGGAACAGAAGATCGATACCTTGGTTGATCATGTCTTCGATCTGCTGAATCTGAGTTGCCATGTCTTGTCTGGTATCCAGGGTGATCAAAGTGTCGCCGTTAGCTTCAACTTCTGCTCTGATGGCTTGCTCGATGGTTACGAAGAAAGGATTGTTCATGGTCATGGCAGTAAAGCCAAACTTATAACCTGCTGCAAAAGTGGTTGCAGACATTGCTAGTACGAAGACTAATACTGCAGCCAAAATCATGATTCTGTTTCTTTTCATTTGCTAGTCCTCCATTCAGTTGTTACCATATTGCTTGCTGCGACCTAACCGTTCATGTGGTGCTTCCTGTCCTGTTCCCGCGCCATCCCCCCTTTGACTACATTCTAAGTTTCAACAGTGCCTCATAGGTTTCTTGAAACGCCCGCTGCGAGCGTTCCTTAATCTGCAGGGCAGTTAGCATGTATAGGCAGTCCAGCAGGACCATCTGGGAAACGGTGGCCCCGGAAGGCTCAAAGCCAAAGGATCCCCTTTCCACGTCGATGGCATAGAGCACAATGTCGCTCACATCCTCGATGGGCACATTGCGGTAACTGGTTACCCCAATGGTTTTGGCGCCCTTCTGGCGGGCACGTTCCATGCCATCTACTACGTCCTTGGTTCTGCCGTAGGTGCTGATGCCGATTACCAAATCGCCTTCTTCCACCAGTGAGGTGGCCACGGCCATGGCATGGGCATCGTTGTAGAGCAGGCAGTTGAAACCCAATCTAAACAAGCGAATTACTAAACTGTTGGCAGTAACTACGGATCTGCCTTGGGCCAGGAGCACAATCTTCTTAGCTCCAACCAGCAGATCTTTGGCCTTTTCCATCTTGTGGTAATCCACAGTCTTGGTTAGGGCCGCTACTGAACGCAGGTTGTCCTCGATAATTTTCCGGCAGACATCTTCGACACTGTCATCTGCGGAAACCCGGGAATACCCACCTTTACCAGTAGTCATATGCACCTTGGCCACGTTCAACTGGAACCAGCGGTAGTTCTCGTAACCCATTTCCTTGACAAATCTGGTTACGGTGGGTTCACTCACGCTGCAGTTTTTGGCCAGCTCCTTGCTGGTCATTCCCTCAAGCTTATGAAAGTTTTCTACTACATAAGCGGCTACTTTTTTCTGTGCTGGATTGAGAGAGTGCATCTTGGCTTGGATGTTAATTAGCATGAGGGGAGTGTCCATGGTGGGCCAAGCTTGCTCGTCAAGCTCAAAGTCGAGCTCCTTGGCTTGGGCATATGTACGTCTGTCACCAACCTGCTTCATCAATCACACCCCATTGATAGTTTCTTTCATGCAGATTTCTTTCGTGAAAGTTTGCTCACTGTAATTATATTACGCGCTTAACTTATCGTCAACATGATCTTGCGGCAGAAATCCGGAACATCTCTCTTTGTTCAAAAAGGGGGCCCCGTTTATCGAGAAATGGCCCTGGGGCGTGGGGCCCTAACTGCTGAATTGATGCGGTTTTGCAGAGTGCTGGAAAAATGCAGTTTCGCTCCGATGGGCAGGGTTTGGTAAATTCTTCTGGTACTTTTGCCGACCCCTGGGCACAAAAAAGCTCCCCTGCCTTTAAGCAGAGGAGCGAATTCCCTTTACTTTTGAATTTCCCAGTAGCAGCGTTTGGGAGAGACGATCTTGCCTTCCTTTTTCAACTTGTTCATGGCCTTTTCTACTTCCTTCTTGTCCAGGCCAGTCGCTTCCACGATGTCCCCTGTTCTAGCCGGAGCATCGGCTTTCTCAAAATACTCCAATACGGCTTGGTAGCTATCCATCGCTTCTCTCCTCCCCATTGGTTTATTGAATTCATTTTATATCATTGTGGGACACTAGTCCAGCCTTGCTGGCAAGTGGACTCGCGGCCAAAAACGGAGCCGCCTGCGAGCCTATGCTTGAGAATCGTCATAGTTCTCACTCGCTTCAGAAACATGATGTGATGCAAAAAGCGGAACAGCACCAAAACGGCCTAGAAGATAGTGTTTTTCAATGTGCTTATCATATCTCACTCGGAAATCATCGAGTGAGAACAATTTCGAGCCATCTCGCAGCCTCTCCACAAACCAAATTTCATCTTGGCGAACGAGATCGAGATCCAGCAACCTCTGTTCATGAGTCGTTACAATCATCTGTAACCGTTGTTCCTTGGCATACATGTAAAACAGCTTTACGAACTCTGCCGTTAGGCGCGGATGCATGCTGCGATCAAGTTCATCAATGAAAATGACGCGCTGCTCCTGATTATCAAGGAGCAAGGGAATCAAATCAAACAACCTCTTGGTGCCACTTGACTCCTCTGCCAAATCAAAGGGCTCATGAGCATCAGCATGTTTTAGGCGAAGTTTTTCCACCTTTAGCTCGTTCTTCTCCCTTCGGAGTATGAGCAGCACTCCTGGCCCCCGCGCTACATACTCAGCATCATCGGTCAGGCGGGTTCTTAGTTTCTCCAAGAACTGCCTCGCTCCTTCGCTGCCCATTTCCATCTCTAGTGTTGTAGGACAGATCTCAATGGAATCTACACCAGTGTCGAAATGCGTTAGGTATCGCTGAAACTGCCCCTTCATTTCCTCGTCTCTCATAACTAGGGGCAGCGGCATATACTTGGACTGCGGAAAGATCACGATGATATTGTTGAACCACTCATAGACGCGCTTGAACACGCTAAAGTCCTCGTGTTGTGGTTTTCTGGCTAACTCAGCGAGAAAGAGCTCCCGCCTTAGAGCTTTGATATCATCCTTGTATACCTCGAAGCGTGTCTCGCTGACGCCTCTAAGATTCATATCCGTCACCACATGTCCGGTCTCGTCCCGGGCAAAGAGACACAGCTCCGCACCACTACTACGCAGAAGATACAGCCATTCCTCAAGAATCTCCCCATTTCGATACGACAAGGCAAACCCATAGGAATAGACTTTGCCATCGATAGCCATTTCAAATTGAAATACTCCAGGCTGATCTACCCCATCCTTATTGAACTTGCAGTATTGGTCCAAGCGTCCAAGATCGTCGGCAGAACCATCCACGATGATCTTCCTAGCGAAATCCACCGCCTTAACGAGGTTTGATTTGCCTGAGGCATTGGCGCCAAATCCGAGTTTATTCCGGTTTTTAGGTGATTTTTTCACATATTAACTGATGAAACGGCCCTCCTTGGTGCCCGAAGCATACCAACGGAACGAGGAAGAACCCGAGCCGTACAGCAAAGATCCCACGAGCCCCAATTCCCAGCTGCCTGTTCCTTTGGTACTGTGGTACAATTGAATCAACCTTACCGCAGGAGGCAGATTATGGCTGCTAAGTTTGATTTTAAGAAGGAATACAAGGAGCTGTACCAGCCCAAAACCACCCCGGCAATCGTGGATGTTGGAGAAATGCTCTTTATTGCTGTGGACGGCGAGGGAGACCCCAACACTTCCCCCGCCTACCAAGAAGCAGTGGAAACGCTCTACGGGCTGTCCTATACCATCAAAATGAGCCCGAGGAGCGGGTATACACCGGAAGGGTTTTTCGATTACGTGGTCCCTCCCCTGGAGGGTCTGTGGGAGGGCGGCAACGTGGATCTTGAAGCCATGACCATCACTGATAAGCAGGGATTCTCCTGGACCATGATGATCAGGCAGCCCCAGTTCGTCACTGAGGAAGTCTTTGCCTGGGCCCAGGAGGCTTTGGCCAAGAAAAAACCTGGGCTAGATGCTTCCCAGGCTAGATTGATCTCCTTCACAGAAGGGCTCTGTGTACAGATCCTCCACATAGGACCCTATGATACTGAACCGCAGAGCGTGAAGCGCATGCACCATTTCGCAGCGGAACAGGGATACCGGATCGACTTCTCCCCCAGCCGCAAGCATCACGAGATCTACCTCAGCGATCCAAGAAAAACAGCGCCAGAGAAGCTGAAGACGGTGCTTCGGCATCCTGTTGCTGTGTTAGCGCCCTAGCGTTCCGGGATGGATGGCAGATGCGTGCTATTTACCCGCGGCGTGGGCCAAGGTGTTGGTGAGCAACCGCAGGACAGTTGTTTCCCGCATGGTCCAAGCCGGCGCTCTACTGGCCAGAACGGCTTCGTTGGCCTCCAGAGCCCTTTCTACCGTGGTCCAGTGGGGTTCGAGGCCCAAGTCTCTCTCGTAGCCGGTTAAGCCTTGGGGGCCCAATTCATCGCCGATGGAACAGATGTAATAATAGGAGGTCATGCGGAACACATCAAAACCGTGTTCCTTAGGAAAGGCATATTCAACGATTTTCCCGAAGGGTTCATGCACCTGAGTGAGCTCGGCGCCGCACTCTTCCCTGAGTTCCCTGGAGAGCGCCTCCAGATGAGTTTCTCCAGCATCAACGCCTCCCCCTGGGAAGTGGTAATCGCCTTCCCGCCGGGAATAGAGCAGGAGGATGCTGCCGTTCCGGATCACGATGGCCCGCACCGCTTCCCGGGTTACCGCCTTTCCTTTCCGATTGACTCCCTGATGTCGATCGATTTCTGCTAGCAAGCGCATCGGCATTCCCCCCAAGCTTAGCTGTTGTTATTGCCTATCTCTTCTTCCCCTCAACCAGAATCCCCTGTTCAGATTGGCAATTTCTTCAATTTGTCTAGGCGGGATATGGTACAATTGAGACGGTGGGGGCTGAAGCCCAAGAAATACTTTTCCAAAAGGTGATGCCTGATGAAGAATTCCAAAGTACTGAAGCTGGCTCAGACAGCACTATTCGCCGCATTATGCTATGCCTCTTTCACCTTTATTCAGATCAAAATACCGGTACCCGGCGGCGGTGCCACTTCACTGCATATCGGCAATGCTTTCTGTGTACTGGCTGCTCTTCTTCTAGGTGGCTGGAGGGGCGGCTTAGCAGGAGCTATCGGTATGTCTATTGCCGACTTGCTTGATCCCGTTTATATTCTCTCCGCTCCGAAAACATTCGTAATGAAGCTGTGCATCGGGTTAATCGCAGGGTTCACAGCACATAAGTATGCCAAGATTAATGACAACCATGATCGTTCCTACGTCTTTAAATGGGTACTCATCTCATCAGCCTGCGGCCTGGGTTTTAATGTGATCTTTGACCCCATTCTGGGCTACTTCTACAAACAGTACATCCTGGGGCAACCCCAGGAACTAGCCGCGGTGCTGGCCAAACTCAGTGCTATAACTACCTTTGTCAACGCTGTCGTCTCAGTTGTTCTGGTCAGCGTGATCTACAACGTTCTGGCACCAGCCCTAAAAAGGGCAGGGTTCCTGCGTATGGACGCGTAGGCCGTTTCCCGTTTCGAAAATCTTTCCTTTGAAAAAAGCTTGGCGCGGGCTTAGAAACCCACCGCCAAGCTTTTTGCCATTTTCCCGCAGTATCCAGAATCTCCGCCCTAGATAAGGCGAGCCCTCTGCAGGGCAATAATGATTAGAGGGATCACGATAATCTGGAAGATGATTCCTGGAACCGCATTGATCAGGGCGCCAGCCACGAACATATTCAGCGTGAATGCCGAACCAGACAGGCCGTAGAGAATGAAGCTCACCACTCCCCAGACCATCCTGCCCCCCACCATAGCGATGAGCAGCGCTGGATAGACGGAGCGTGTTTTTTTATACAGCATGCCTGTGAGCAGGCCATAAGCAGCCAGTTCAAAGGCCATGGCCACCGCGGTGGGAAACATGGGCGGCATGCCGATCAGCAAACTTCTGAGCAAAGGAGTGATGAAGCCCACGATCAGGCCCATGGGTCCTCCCAACACGAAGCCGCAGATCAGAACGGGAATATGCATGGGCAGAAGGCGCGCCCCCAAGGAAGGAATCTGGGCGGTCAAAAAGGGCATCAGAAGTCCTAGGGCTAAAAAGAAGGCTGCTAACACTAAATCTCTGGTTGATCTACTCAAAAGCTCTCTCTCCTTATCTAAACCTCTCCTTTCTATTCCACAGCTTAAGGCTAAGTCCTACAAGAAAGACGCACCGTTCTTGGGTGCGTCCCATTTTATCTCCTCTCCCACTTCTGCTTGATGCTGCTGCCATGAAATCATTGCCAATTCCCTCCCGATCTGTTATGCTGTTATATAAACAGATATAACAGTAGAACGGTTGATGAGAAATATGAACCTGATCATTTCCAATCGCTCAGACGAGCCCATCTATATACAGCTCAAGAGGCAGATTAAGGAAGCGATCTTAAACGGCGAGCTCCAAGAGGGAGAAGCCTGCCCCTCCTTAAGAACCGTTGCTAAGGAACTACGCATCAGTGTGCTGACTGTGTCCAGAGCCTATGCAGAGTTGGAAGCGGAAGGTTTCGTGAAAAATGTCCAAGGGCGGGGCTGTTTTGTAATGACGCGCGGGCAAGAACTGCTCAGAGAACAGCTGGTTTGTCAAATAGAGGGGGCGCTGATTCAGGCAGTCAAAGCCGCTCGCCTGGCGGATTTATCTTCAGAAGAACTGCATGATTTGCTGGATGTCCTGCTGGAAATGGATCTTAAAGACTAACTTTCCCACAAAGGAGATGGCTCCATGGATTTGACCATTTTGTTTGTTGGCTTGTTGATTGGGATAGGAGTTCCCCTGCGCAACAAGGCAATCAGGGCGTATCGAAAAAGGAAGTAGGGAGCGCTGCGTCATGTGTATGCTGGAAGTAGTCGACCTCAAGAAGGATTACGGGACAGAGCCCAATATTACCCAGGCCCTCAACGGCCTCAGCTTCAAGGTTGCGAAGGGCGAGTTTGTGGGAATTATGGGTGCCTCAGGTTCTGGGAAAACCACGCTGCTAAACTGCATCTCCACCATTGACACTCCAACTGGCGGCCAAATCTACCTGGATGGAAGCGACCCGTTTCAAATCAAGGACCGGGATCTAGCTCGCTTTCGGCGGGAAAACCTTGGGTTCATTTTCCAGGACTTTAACCTGCTTGATACTTTAACCATCCAGGAAAACATTGCCCTGGCGCTGGTGATCAACAAGGAAAACCCCGCCAGGATTGACCGGAAAGTTCAGGAGATCGCGAGCAAACTAGGTATCCAGGATGTGCTGGGGAAATTTCCCCACCAAGTCTCTGGTGGCCAAAGGCAGCGCTGTGCCTGTGCCCGGGCCATTGTCAATGGGCCCCGTCTGGTTTTGGCAGACGAACCCACGGGGGCACTGGACAGCGCCTCTTCTCGAGTGTTGATGGAAACCATGCAGGAAATGAACGCCAGCCTCCAGGCCACCATCCTCATGGTTACCCACGATCCCTTTTCCGCCAGTTATGCTTCACGCATTCTGGTCTTAAAGGACGGAACCATTTACGGCGAGCTAGAGCGGGGTACTCAAACCAGAACGCAGTTCTTTGGCCAGATCTTAGCCACCCTAGAGGATTTGGGAGGGTTTTCCAGATGTACGCCCGCCTCAGTGTGAGAAATGTGCACCGCAGCCTCAGGAACTACGTCCTTTACTTCACCACTCTGACCCTAATTGTCGCCTTAATGTATGCTTTCATGTCCTTGAGCTTTTCCCAGGACATCCAATCCCTTGCCGAGAATATCTCCCTACTCACCAAGGGGCTGGTTCTTCTTTCGGTGGTTGTGGCACTGATCAGTGCCTTTGTCACCACTTACGCCATGGATTTCATCTTTGTGCAGCGCAAAAAGGAATTTGCCACCTACCTGCTCATGGGCATGGAAAGCCGGACCATTGTCCGCCTCTTCCTGGGAGAGAGTGCTGTGATCGGAGCTGCCGCCTTCCTCTGCGGTACAGCCCTGGGAACTATATTCAGCGGTCTCTTTGCCAAAATGGCCATGGACGTTTTCGATGTTCCCTATGCTTTTCAACTCAGGTTTTCGGGAGCAAGCATGGCCTTGTCGTTCTTGCTTTTTCTCCTCATGTATGGGGTAGGATTAGTCAGATCCACCGCGGTAATAAAGCGCACGGCGATCATCCAGCTCCTCTATGATCATGTGAAAAACGAAGCCTACACTGGACGCAGCCTGAGGTGGTATGCTGTTTATCTGCTTTCCTCTGTCGGGATGATCGTTCTGGGTGGTGTCCTCGTTCGATCGGTAGTCACTGAGTCAAGCAGCATCGCGGTGCCCATTCTGCTCTTGGGTTCTGCCTGTATCCTGCTTGGGGTATATGCGTTTTATCGTAGATTTCCCGAGTTATTTGTGGAACTCATGGGGAGAAACAAAGGCCATGTGTACAGAGATGCTAACCTATTCACCCTTGGTGAACTGCGCAGCAGGGTGAACAGCTCAGGCAGAATGCTTGCCGTTACTGCTCTTTTGTTTACGTTCTCCCTGGCAGCCATGTTTTTGGGCTTGGTGACGGGGGCTGGGTACAAAGCGAACATTCAGGCTGAATACCCCTATGATGTGGCGGTCGCCATCGATGCCGTGGTTGCAGACTTCCATGAGGTGCTGGAGTTCATCGGAGCCGAGAGCCCGGTTAAAGACTTTGTGTCGTACTACCTGTATCATGACCCGTCTGTACCCATGGAGATTTTGGCCCTATCCGACTACAATCGTTTACGGGAACAGCTTGGGCTGGAGAAACAGAGCTTAGCTGAGAACCAATACCTGATTCATTGCGAGTGGGCTCATCAAAAGAAAATCAAACAGGCTCTGGCCGCAGATGGCAGAATCACCTTGAGCGAGACACAGCTCGTCTCCCATGCAGGCCTGGTTTTTTCCGAACCCATGGAACAGGCGCGCATGGTAGGCACACAGGGCAGAGCCATGGTTGTGCCCGATCAAGTCGCCTTTTCCTTGGAAGCGGAGCTGTCACGGCTGGTAGTCACCCTAGCAGACGGTGGCGAGCCAGCACTAAGGGGTGAGTTGAACCGCTTCATCAGAAATGAGTGGAAGCCGCTCGTCTTGTCCGCTCCCAGCCAGCGAGTTACCATGAGCGTCAGCGTGAAGGCGTGGGGAAAAGCCAATTCCCTGGCAGGTTTTTCCGCCCTGTCCTTTTGCGGTTTGTATTTGAGCATCGTGTTCATAGTGCTGTCCTGTACAGTGTTGGGATTTGAGCAGCTTGCTTCCGTGGTTAGATCCCGCCGGGCGTACTCGATTATTGGGCGCCTGGGGGTAACAGATGTCGAACGGAAGAGGCTGATCCTAAGGGATCTAGCTGTGTTTTTCCTGATTCCAGCTGTACTGCCCTGTTCCTTACTGCTGCTTTTAGCCAGAGGGAGCCACAAGGTGTTCGCTGCCTACATTGCACAGCCCTCTACCATCCCGATTTATACCGCGGTGACCCTGTTTGTCTTCGCCGTTCTGTACGGCCTGTACTTTGCAGGGGCCTATTTCGTTTTTAGTCGTTCAGTGTTGGGAACAGAAGGTTGAGTGCCAATATGCCATTAAGTCCGATATCACGGCGAAGAGGCCAGCGAAATCTACACTGGCCTCCTCGGGCGTCTATCGAAATGGCGCTACTCCTTGGACAGGCGCTGCATCAGTTCGCCCCATTTGCCCAGTGGGCTGCCGTTCCAAGAAAAGTAGGTCATGCAGGTGGTCCTGGCTGGAGCTATCGCTTGTATGCGTTCTTCCACGGTCTTGCCTTCATCGGCCAGTAGTTCATCCACCAGCACATTGCGGATTTTGCACAGGAATACTTCGCCGTCATGGAGGGTGATGGACTGGGCGACCTCCAATTCAAAGGCCAGGGGGCTGGATTCCAAGATGGGAACATTGAGCACGGCACCCCGGCTGGCCTTGATGGGG
>DURH01000059.1 GCA_012837385.1 Bacillota bacterium | reverse complement strand
GAGTAACTAACCTCGATCGGCGAAAGGTTACTCCGAGAAACTAGGATTACTCACATTTTCTGCCGTAAGATCAAGTCAAGGAAAGGCTTAGCGCGTTTGTGGCAGAAAACACGGGAAAGGAGGCGTAGGCAATGGATATGCGTGAACTTATCGCTAATCTCGGCGAAAATCATGATGATCTCCTCCGCCAAGCCGTGCAGTGTGAGACACCAGAACAGCTCATTGCTCTGGCAAAAGACAACAAGATCGAGCTTAAGGAATCGGAAGCCCGCGAGCTGCTCAGTCTGCTCTACCCCCAAGTAGGGGAGCTTTCCGACAGCGAGCTCGATGCAGTTGCTGGTGGGACTGAGAAAGACATGGACCCACGCCCCTGCACGAAAAGGGGATGCGATGGAACCATGGTGTTCAACCCAGGGTCGAGATTTTGGATGTGCATCACATGTGGTCGTCAACAGTGGTTTGTCCGTTCCCCAGCATCCTCTGAGTAGTAGATGGGGAACCGTTTGGAAGGAGGCATGGAGATGAGCATTCAAGATCTGATGGCTCGTCTCGGCGATAAGAGTGACGAAGTACTCCAAAAAGCTGTGCAGTGCGGCTCGACAAAGGAACTCATTGATCTTTTTCGGAAATACGGCATGGAGCTTCCGGAGGAAGCAGCCGCTGAACTGATGAACGCACTGCACCTGCAAGAAGGAGGACTTCCAGACCGGGAACTGGAGGGAATTACAGGCGGGCTGCAGCCCCACCCTGGGTCACAACCAACCCAGTGCCCGCGCTGCGGCTGCACATTAATCCTGCACAGCAGTGACGGCTGTTGGTGCAGTGAGTGCGGAACCACCTTTGGGTGCTGAAGGGAGAAATGCTACACCGCTCTGCAGGCCGTTGAGCAGAGCGGTGTCTTTTCGCGTTTCCTTCAGGAAAAAGTGTTCTAGCTGGCAGATCTGCCCTGAAAAATCTGGAATGGAAACCTCTGTGGGAAAAGGATTTTTGCCTCCAGGTGAGGAAGATCTTGTCGTCTCCCAAAATTTGCTAAATCCATTTAAAGGCCAGGTGGTAACCATGTGGTGGAAACGGTTGGGTTTCGGTGCCCTAGTTGTTCTGTTGGCCTACTCGACTTTTTGTGCGGCTTCCGCGGAAGCCAATTTGAGATGGAGAACGTACGTAACGGCAGATGGATCCGTATCTTTTGACTATCCTGAAGGTTGGGTTGTGGGAGAGCATGAGTCAGGCTTTATGATCCACGATCGAGACGATACTCAACAGCTGTGGCTGGTGCTTCTGCCCTTTGAGAGAACCTGGACTGCCCGTGAGCACGCAGAATACTTCCTCGCTCTGATCCAGGCAGAAAACCCAGAAATGCGCGCCACCGACTGGGAGGTCGATGACTCTGGCGATCTTGTCTTGGTTGAGCTGAAGTACGGAAGTGGGAGGAACAGCGCTCAGGGCTACGCCTTGGTCATCAAGGACAGTGATCTTAGGCAGACCATTTGGTATCACTACATAGCCCATAGGGACCTGTTTGATGAAGACCGGGCCCTTTCCATACTTGGTGATTTCGCCGCCTCCCTGGGCTCGGGAACAGACAGCGTGCCTCCCCCGCAGGTTAATGCCAGAATGGAGCGAATCAACCGAAATGTAGACGGTTTCTTGTTTATCCTTGAGTTTGCCCTGGGTTCGCCCTTGACGCTGGCAGAAGAAAACTTAATCACAGCCGAACTGCAGGGCATTTTGATGGGATATTCAGATGCCGAGCTGGCCCAGTACGATGATTTTCCCTTCTATGTCCAGGTGATTATGGCTCTGGAAGACCAACAAGAGCTGGCAGACATGAAGAGCGCCCTGGAAGAGGCCATCTGGGAGTGGATCGAAGAGAGCGATCCATTTGATCCCATCGTGAGTGCAATCAAAGAAGCTATGCTCGAAGCAGACCGCATCTTAGTTCCAGGCAAGACTCCCCTCACAGAGGTTGCTGCCACCGCCTATGGGGAGTTCTTGGCCTTCGCAGAACAGATCGAAAGCAGCAGGACTGCTGACCTCCGGTCCATTTCTGAAAGAAGAGTTAGGGAGATCAAGGAAAGGCTTGTGGAGGCCTGGAGAGGTCTAAATCAGCAGGAAAAGGAACAGGTACTGCAGCTTCCCGCCGTCTGGACTACCCTGCGCCGGGTGCTCAACCTTGGAGATGATAAGGACCGCGCCTACGCCATTCAGATCATCCGAGATGCTGCTCCCCCACGCCGTGCATCCTCATCCTTAGGGGCTGATGACGAACCCATGAGCTGGCTGCAGCATCAATCCATGATGCAGGTTCATTCCACAGTCTGCAAGAACTGGCTGTGGGCAGCTGGATTCAACCCCAACCTAGTTTGGTGGTACTAAAAGAAACGGCGATATCTGGTCAAAAGCACCGCCCCTGATGGAGCGGTGCTTTTCTTTCCTCCACTACCCACTAGTCAGCCACGGGCGAGATTGTGGGAAAAGAAGGCGTTGTGGGAAAGGGTTTTCCCAGTTAATGGGGAATACCCTGTTATCTTCCAAGTGTTGGCGAAATCCAAGAAAAGGCCAGGTGATAATGATGTGGTGGAAACGGTTGACTTTCGCTGTCGTGATTGTTCTGTTAGCCTGTGCAGCTTTCGGTTCAGCTTCCGCGGAAGCCAATGTAAGATGGAGAACATATGTAAATGCAGATGGTGTATCCTTTGAGTACCCAGATGGCTGGGTCGTTGAAGAGATTGAATCAGGTTTTATGGTATACGACGAAGAGACCTATGAGCAGCTGTGGCTGGTGGTTCTTCCCTATGAACAAGGCTGGAACGCTCAGGATCATGGTGAATGGTTCATGGCCCTCATCCAGGAGGAAAACCCAGAAATGGACGCTTTTGGCTGGGAATTGGATGAGACCGGGGACTATGCCTTTTTCAATCTGCAGCAGGGAGCAGGGCAGTACAGCGCCCACGGCTTTGGACTGACTATCAAGGATAATGAATATGAACAGACCCTGTGGTTTCATTACCTGGTCCACAGGAACTCGTTTGATGAGGATCGTGCCCTGGAGTTGATGGAGCGCTTTGTCAACTCCTTGACCTCTGGCTCAGACGATGTGCCCCTCGCTGTGGTGGATGAAGTGGACGACGAATGGATAAAGAGGGTCAACATGAATGTGGACGGTTTCTTGTTCGTCTTGGAGTTCGCCCTCGGTTCACCCCTCTCACTGGCTGAGGAAACCTTGATCGGCTCTCAGCTCAGGGACGTTATGATGACGTTTTCCGAGGAAAGAATGCTCGAGTTCGATGATTTCCCGTTCTATGCCGCATTCCTCATGGTGATGGATGACCGAGAAGAGCTCATGGATATGCAGATCGCCCTGGAACAGGCAGTCTGGGATTGGGTGGAACAGAGTGAGCCCAACGACCCTGTTGTGGAGTTGATCCGAGAAGCCCTGCTTGAAGCAGACCGCATCTTAGTTCCAGGACGCACTCCCCTCACAGAGCTAGCGGCTACAGCCTATGCAGAATTTTTGGTGTTCGCGGAACACCTTGGGAACAACGGCGAACCTGACCTCAGGCTGATCTCTGATCTCAAGGTAAAGGAGATTAAGGAGCGGCTGGTGGAAGCTTGGCGGGATTTCAGCGATGAGGAAAGGCAGCAGGTGCTGCAGCTTCCTGCCATTTGGACTACTCTACGGAGAGCACTGAGCTTAGGGGATGGAGAATACCGCGACTATGCCATCAAAGTGATCCGCAGTTCAGCTCCCCAGGCCGCCGATGGCACGTCTGGCACGGATGGAAACTACGACGCGAGAAAGTGGCTGAATTACCAGACGTCACTGGCAATCCAACAGCAGACCTTCAATTACTACATGTGGTCAGTGGGATACAACAAGACGATTTACGGTTTCTAAGAGAAGTAAAGAGGGCCCAGCTATGCTGGGCCTTCGCTTACTGACCTAGGTTCTTGACCTTGATCCTTCCCGTGGCGTTTTTCCCGGTGATCAGGAACACGTACTGATCGGTTTCCGCGATTCCAATGGTAAAGGTGCGAGTGGGCAGATCATTGCCTGCATAGGGTTCACTGCCCCTCAGGCCGCTCACCACGAGGCCGATCTCACCGCCCTGGCGATCCACCTCCACCTGCACCACATCTCCCGCGGCTAGAGAAAGCTGGCACTTGTTGGTGGCCTTGAACTGGTTGAAATCCATGGTGAAGCCGTTTAGGCTGGGGTTATGGAGAACCACTATGCTCCCTGTGGGTGCACAGGCGGAGAGCAGCAGCGCAGCTAAGAGCAAAGCTCCGAGAATTAGTCTTTTTGGAAACATGCAAGTACCTCCCTCACAAATCTATCCCTTTCATTGATCCAGGGACTGTGGCCTGAATGTTCAAACCAGACAATTCCCTTCTCAGGCGCTTCCAAGATCTGCACGTATTCCTCCACCAGCGCGGTAGGTGCATTCACGTCGTAGCGCCCCAAGAAGAAGTACACAGGCACCTCCAGTTTGGCGTAATCTTTCCTTAAGTCAATGTGATAGAGCTGCTGATACACATGGTTAAACGTGCCAATGATGCCCCGCAGGAAGTTGATTTTATCCAGAAGGCCGTATTCAGAAGACCCCAAATCCCGCAGGGTGTTGTACCCGGGATTGTGGATGCCGGGCTGGATTGCCATATAGGCATTGAGGTAATTAAGATAGACCGCGCTTCTCCACGTAACATCCCTGCCGTAGTAGGGCGGCTCACCATTGCCCTTCAGTTTGGCCACCAAATCGCTGTGGCTGTTTTTTTCGGCAATTTCCAAGGCCAAGGCGTAATCGATCCGTTCGGTTTCGGCAAAGTCAATCATCTGCCCCGTACCTATAAAGGCGTGGTAGGATTCGGGGTAGCGACTCACCAGGAAAATCCCTAGGGCACTGCCCCACGACTCTCCGATCAGGTAGATCTTCTCCTGACCGAAACGTTCCTTCAGGTGTTCCGTGAGAGCCCAGCCATCCTCAATATAGGTTTGGGCGGTGATGTTGCTGATCTTGTCGGCGTAGTAAGACTTGCCGGAACCTGGTTGATCCCAGTTCACCACCACAAAATGCTTCTCCAGCTCCGCCAGTTCATGGCGTACCGCTCCCATTTGGGTCCCTCCTGGGCCCCCTGCCAAAAAGAGCAGCACCGGTTTGCTCCGATCCCAGCCCCGCAGGCTGATCCACTGCTTCCTCCCGTTCAGCTCCACCTGAGTGAGTTCTGCAATGCTGTTAGCTGAGTCAATCCTAGGGGTAGAAGCTGTTAACTGGGAAAAGATGATTAGTATCGCGGTAAGGGCGATGAGCACGGCCAGAAGCAGTACTGCCTTCTTCAATTGCCTGATCTGGCTGGGATTGGCCCTGTCCAGTGCCAGCGCGATGGCGCGGCCGGACACCAAGAACAACAGCCAAACCAGAACAAGAATGGTCAAGACAGTAAGAACAAGAAAGATAATGATCTGACTCACAGTAAAACCCCCATTAATCAAAGAAAAGCTGTACTTCAAGTTCACTGCTACCGTAGAAACTATAGCAGGAGAACCTGTCGTACAGCTGAATCCAACCTTAAATCGACCTTAAATGGTGGGGAGCACCACCAGGAAGGCACTACCCTGGCTGCCATCGCTGAGCAAGGTGAGTTCCCCGCCGTGGGCCTGGGCAATTCTTTGGGCAATGGAAAGCCCTAATCCACTTCCCCCCGTTTCCGGATTGCGGGTACTGTCCACCCGGACAAAGGGTTTGAAGATATCTGCTTTAAGCTCCTCAGGAATCCCAACCCCATCATCGCGGAAGGTGATGGCTGCCCTGCCATCGCTCGCTGTCAGGCTCACGGAAACGGTAGTTCCCGGTGGATTGTAGCGCAGAGAATTACTGGCCAAGTTGTGGATAAGCCTGCCGAAACGGCCTGGATCAAGCAGGGCAAAAACGCTCTTTTCAGGAATCTCGAACTCATACCCAAACCCAGCCTGTTCCAGCTGGGGCACGAGTTCGGCGCACAGCTGGCGCAGGATCTCGCAGAGATCAACCTGCTCCCTGCTGAGGGTGAACTCAGGGCTGTCCATTTGGGAAAGCTCAAAGAGTTCCGTAATCAGCCCATTAGTTCTCTCGCTGTTGTGGAGGATCACCTGCAGGCACCCCTCCAGTTCCTCTCTGCTCATCTCTGGCTTGTGCAGGATGCGCTCGGCGTAGCCCTGAATGCTGGACATGGGGTTTTTCAAATCATGGGAGATGTCGAGAATCAGCCGGCGCCTGTCCTCCTCCGATTTCTTGCGCAGGGAAATCTCCTTCTCGATCCGGGAAGCCATCTCGTTAAAGGTGTCCTGCAATTCCCCAAACTCGTTTCTAAGCTTGAGGTCCACCCGAGCAGAATAATCCCCTTCCCTGAGGCGCCTCGTGCTTTCAGTGAGCCTGCGCAGGGGAACAGTAACCTGCGCGGCCGTGACTGCGGAGTACAGGGCGGTGAGGGCGAAGACCAGCAGCAGATAGACTGCCAGCACTGCGGCGAGAATTAGCGCGGCTGTCCGCAGATCGCCGGCAGCAGCTTTGCTGTTTAGGATAAAGGCGAAGTCCAGGCGTATGGAAGCGGGAAAGGTGACGATCAGCCAAAACTCGCCTTCAGGGTTGTACAGGATATCGTGGTGGAAGGGTGTGTTCTTGTGTTTGCTCCAGACCAAGAATTCAGTGAACTCAACAGCCGTGAGCTGGTCTTGAGCCAGGGCATCTTGGCCTTCAGAGCGTACCACGCGGAAATCTCGGTCAATTATGGTCACACTGCCTCCGCTCTCTACCACAGGCGAGGCATCGATCTGAGCATAGTCGTCGCGCATCAAGGCACTGGCGGGGTATCTGTTTGTGGCAAAAGCACTGGCCGCCAACCGGCTGGCGATGGCCAGGAAGGACAGGGCGAGTACCGTGGACAGGAGGACAAGAAGAGACACAACCAAGTAATGGGCAAAGAACTGCCGGGAAATCCTGGTTTTCATAATGTCTCCCCCGTATAGTGCAGTTTATAACCGATGCCGCGGATGGTCTTCAGATACAGGGGCCGGTGCGGATCGTCTTCGATCTTGCTGCGCAGCCGGCTGATATGCACCATCACCGTGTTGTCGTCGAAGTAGAGCTCCTCATCCCACACCGCCTGATAGAGCTGCCGTTTAGTAAACACCCGTTCAGGGTTTTCCATGAAATGCAGCAGCAACCGATATTCTTTGGCACCAAGCTCAAGGGGAACTCCGTCCTTAAAGGCGCAGCACGCTTCTTTGTCAAGGGCTAGCCTGCCGTAGGTGAGGCTAACATCCACTCGTCCCTGCTGCGCCAAGTATTCGGTGCTGCGGCGCAGCTGCGCTCCCACCCGGGCAATTAACTCCGCTACGGAAAACGGCTTGGAGATGTAGTCATCTGCTCCTAAGCCCAGCCCCAACACTTTATCCACATCATCGGTGCGGGCAGTCAGGAGGATGACAGGCATTACGCTGTGTTCCCGGATCCGCCTGAGCAGAGAAAACCCGTCCATGACCGGCATCATAACATCAAGAATGGCCAAATCCACCTGCTGCTTGCTGATGATCTCCCAGGCTTCCCTGCCGTTCTGCGCAGCAAAGACGGTGTACCCGCTTTCCTCTAGGCTGGTTTTGATTAGGTTGCGAATGTCTACTTCATCGTCGGCGATGAGGATTCTCATCGTTCCGCGCCTCCCCGTTCCAATCTGCTTGGGAAGCATCCCTGCCAGCCAGCGATGGCCAGGCAGAGGATATCTCCCCAAGTAGCTCCTAGTTTTTTCCATTCGGTATCACTAGTCTCGCTTCCTTTGTGGCGCGGAAATAATGTCCTCCCCAATACGACGTGCAGCTAGTAGAGCACGTTCACGCCGTTTGCTGCCAGCTCCAAGAGAAGCTCCATGGAATCCGACCCAGGGGATGTGTCGACACCAGTCTCCCGCACATCCACGAACGTGAGCCGGGGCACATCTGCCAAGACGCTGATGTCCACGATCTCACTGCTGCCCCGTAAATCCACATAATTCAACCAAGGCTTGCCTGCCAAAACACTTAAGTCGCTTACCTTTGTTCGACTTAGGTAGAGTGCCTGCAAGCCCCGCAAGCCAGCCAAGGGGCTGAGATCGGTTAGCTTGGGCAAGTTTTCCAGGGAGAGGTGGGACAAATATGTCAAACCAGAGAGTACGTCTATCTCACTGATTTCCTCGTTGCCCGAAAGATGAAGAGCCATTAACTCTGTCATTCCAGCCAAAGCACTGATATCGCTGATGCGGTTGTTGTTGAGATAGAGACCCTCTAATCTGGGTAGATCGGATAACCCGCTGAGGTCGCTGATTTGGTTCGATGAGAGGTTGAGATAGTAGAGGCTGGGGAAACCGCGCAGTTCGACTTCGCTGATTTTGTTCTCCGCAAGATCCAGATATTGAAGGGCCCGCATCTGGGATAGGGGACTGAGATCCGTAATGCTGTTCCCGCTGAGTTCAAGGACCTCGAGGCCCGTCAAACCAGATAAGGGGCTGAGATCTGAGATTTCATTGCGTTCCAGGCTGAGCCACCTCAGATTGCTCAATCCTGATAGGGGGCTCAGGTCACTGATCTTGTTGTCATTGAGCTCAAGCCAACTGAGGCTTGCTAAGTGTTCAATGCCTCTTAGGTCTGTGATCCCCTCCCCAGAAGCATGTAAAGTATCGATGCCGCGAACGTCATCTGGGGTAATCACTCCACTGGGCCGATCGATGGCTCTCCGCACTGCTCTTTCCAAAGCTGGGTCTGGGAACAGCCCGCCATCCCCCTCCGCCCATGTACTCATAGCACCTATGAGTACAAGTAAAAACAGCAGTGAAAGAAGCAAAAGAACCTTAGCCATCCTTCTGGTATTCATCTGAACGCTCCTCCCTTGTAGAACGCTGCTCACCGTGCTCAGCCGCGCCGTCACATTTGATCATTTCTTACGCAATTTTTTGCCTAAATCCTGCCCCGGAAACCATGGGATCTGGCGGAAGATGGAAACTGTCGATGGCATCCACGTCTTCCTCCTCGATGCCAGGTCGTGACATTTCTCTGCAGCGATGCAAAAAGCTGACACCTGTTTCCGCAGTGTGTCAGCTTTATCTGTCTTCATGGTGTTGTAGTGGCGGCCCCGGCAGGAATCGAACCTGCGGCACATGGTTTAGGAAACCACTGCTCTATCCCCTGAGCTACGGGGCCCGCTCTCGAGTTATTATACCACAACAGTTCCACTAATACAATCACCTTAGTTTTTTCGGCTATTGAGCTCTGAGGCTCTGAATCCGATCCGAAGCTAAGCGTTTGGTGCGGGGATCTCCTCCAGTTATGGTGGCCGCGGCGTGGAAGTTGCGGAACGCTTCCGCTCGGTCACCCAACCTGAGATCCAGTTCTCCCAGGATTAAGTACACGCGCTGATCCCCTGCCGCACTGCGGGCAGTGGTGGCCAAGGATTCCGCGAAGTATTTCCGGGCCTGCTCGGCAGCTTTCCGTGCCCATTCTTCCTCTTCGAGATCCTCGTACATCCACAGCAAACGCAGCCACAAGTTGGCCCATAGTTCCGGCCCCGCGCCCACTGCCTCATAGGTCTTCATAGCCAGGAAGTAGGAGGCAAATACCTGCTGCAGGGTTCTAGGCGTGTCAAACTCAAACGAGGCCTTGGGGGGATTGGCTGCCACCGCGGCCTTCCACCGGTGGACAACCCTCTGGGGAACCCTGTTGTACTGCCGTTCTGGATAGGTAAAGAGACACTGGGGGCAGACCCAAAGATAGAAGAAATTGGGCTCGAAGTTGCGGTAAACATTGCGGAAGTCAGGCTTCTGCTCCTCCAGCTGCAGGCGGGATGTTCTGGTGCGCGTCGCGGTAAACCGGGTTTCACAGACGGGACAATCCACCTCGCTGGAAAAGAGCAGATCGCCGTATTCCAGCGGCACCGTTCCTTCCAAAGCGGGATGCCCTGCAGGCAGAAGCTCTTGATCAGAGGTTGTTTGAGCCGGCTCATCCTGACGACCTTGGATAAACACCAGTTCCTCGGTTTGGGGAACCTGCAGCGCCAATTCCCGCAGGAGGGAAAGGGCAATCAAGGGCTGCTTGGCCACAAGATCTCTGCTGTTCTCCCTGGTAAAGGTGAGGGCGGTTACCTCAGTTGTGCAGATGGCGGTGTAGATGTGGGGGCTTTCCTGAAAGAAAGGGACAGCGCCCAAAAAGCCGCCAGGCCCCAGGGCCACCTGCTGTTGCTCTTTAACTGCCAGTACTCTGCCTTCTAGAATGAAGTACAGGGAGGAAGCCTGTTCGCCTGCGGAGAACAATACAGTGCCTTTGGAGAAGCTACGAACGTGATTTACAGCCACTCTGCTCATTCCTTTACTTGTTTTCTTCCTTGTTCCATTCCCTATACTGGCAGAAATTCCTGTACGCAGGGAAAACGGAGGATCTAGCGATCCTCCGTCTGCTGTTCTTCCTATCCGATTCTAAACTCCTTGAGAAACTCTTCCACAATACCCGTGTCCAGCTCCTGTTTGACCAGGGGAGTCTTGAGAATCTCCCCATAGCTGTCAGTCAGCGTGGGCCTCGGCACTTGGTAGAAGATGCCGATGGGGACTCGATCTCCCCATTCCCAGCTTTTAGCCCAGGCAGCCTGCCGGTCAGTGCGATCATAGCCCTCCTCCTGATCCAGATCGTACACCCTGGAGCGGAAGAACTGGTAGGTGTTGATCTTGTTAAAGGTGACACAGGGCTGCAGCACATCGATCAAGGCAAAACCATCATGCTGGATGGCAGCTTGAATGGTGCGGGCCAGATGCTCCTGATCCCCTGCGTAGCTGCGGGCTACAAAGCCGGCATTGAGCGTGATTGCTGTAGCCAGGGGATTAAAGGGCTCATTGTACACGCCCTGGGGCGTGGTGGCCGTAACCATACCCTGGTCGCTTCTCGGCGAAGCCTGGCCCTTCGTTAAGCCAAAGACCTGGTTATCGTGGACTAGATAGGTGATATTCACATTCTTCCTGATGGCATGGAGGAAGTGGTTGCCCCCCTCGGCGTAGCCATCGCCATCGCCGCCTACGGCAATTACAGTGAGATCACCGTTGGCCAGCTTAGCCCCTGTGGCTGTGGGTAAGGTCCTGCCATGCAGGGTGTTCAGCACGTTTCCGGTGATGTAATGGGGCAGCTTGCCTGCCTGCCCGATGCCGGAAACATAGAGCACTTCCTGGGGTTTAAGCCCCAGTTCGTTAAGTGCCTTAGCCAGGCTCCTCACAATACCGAAGTTTCCGCAGCCAGGGCACCAAGCAGTTTCTCTGCATACCTCAAATCCCTGGTTAACTGCCACTGCCAACACCTCCCTGGAGCTGATCGAGAATGTACTTGGCGTTCATGGGCCTGCCATCATAACGCCTGATGCTTCCAGTGGGCTTAACGGCGAAACGAGAAGCCACCAGTTCCTCCAGCTGTCCGGAGTAGTTGGCTTCTACGATATAGGTGCGGGCAGGCTTCTTCATCAGCATTTCCAGGCTCCTGGGCAGAGGATAGACCTGGGGCAGATGCACTCCCTGGGCCTTCACACCCTGGCTGTTCAGGATGTCCACTGCTTCGGCAATAGCTCCTTTGGTGGAACCAAAGCCGATGAGCACAACTTCCGCCTCTTCCGCGCCGCAGAGCACAGGCTCCAGGGCGTTTTCTTCCACCAGCCTCTGCTTGGCCATGCGCTTGTCCATCATTTTCTGGCGGGTTTCCGCATCCTCTATAAGGTGGCCGTGTTCACCATGCTCATCACCGGCACTCACCACCAAACCCTCCCCGAAACCGGGGTAGAGGCGGGGAGAAATTCCATCTTCGGTGAATTGATAGCGCACGTAATCGGGGCCGGCCTCGGCGCCGGACACCACCCTGCCCCGCCTAATCTCGATTCTGCTTAAATCGAAGGGCGGAACCGTGACATACGAGTCAGCTAGATGCTGATCGCTTAACACCACAACTGGCATCTGGTATTCTTCCGCTAAGTTGAAGGCTTGTCCCATCAGATAAAAGGCTTCTTCCACATCACCTGGGGCCAGCACAGCCCTGGGGAAATCTCCAAAGGACATGGCCACTGCATACCTCAAATCCCCCTGTTCCGTGCGGGTAGGCAGCCCGGTGCTGGGTCCCGGCCGCATGGCGTCAATGACCACAATGGGAATCTCCGCTGAGCCGGCTAAGCTCAACGCTTCCGTCATTAAGGCAAAACCGCCGCCGGAGGTGGCGGTCATGGACCGCACCCCTGCGTAGCTGGCGCCGATAGCCATGTTGATCGCGGAGATCTCGTCCTCAGCCTGTTCCATCACCACATTGGCTGCTCTGCCGTATTCGGAGATTAACTCCGTCACTCCAGTGGAGGGCGTCATGGGATAGGCACTCATAAACTTCAGGCCAGCCGCGAGCGCGCCTAGAGGAAGGGCATCATTACCCTTGAGCAGAAGCCGCGCTCCGGGATGAGCCGGTTTGGAGGGCCTGGGCCTTTCCCCCAGAATCTCCCTCACCCGCTCAAAACCGGCTGAAGCCACCTTTTGGTTTCCTGCCACAATCTGCTGGCCCTTACCCATAAACATCAGATCCAGCGTCTCGTGGAGCACCTTAATGTCTTCACTCAGCAGAGCCCAAATGGCCCCCGCGGCGGCCGCGTTGGCCATAATCTTGGGCTGGCCCAGCTCCTCTGCCACCTGGGCAAAGGGCAGGCCGATGCAGTTGGGTCTGTTTACTAGTTCTTTTGCTTCATCACCTAAAACATCTGGATCGTAGATGACCACACCATCGGCCTTGAGCTCCTCCAGCTCCAAGGTGATGGTGGCTTCATCAAGGGCAACTAGGACGTCAATGTCGTTCTCCCACGTGGCCACAGCTCTGTCCGCCAAGCGGATCTGAAAGAAATTGTGGCCGCCGCGAATCCGGGACTCATAATCTTGGTGGGCAAACAAGTGCCATCCTTCCTGGGTGGCAGCCCGCAGCAGGATGTTCCCTATGGACACTAGACCTTGCCCCGCCTGTCCTCCAATCTTGATGTTAAAGGTCTGCATAATCAACCTCCCTGTTTAGAATGGCAGGAGTTTGCTCTTAGGCGCAGAACAGATGGGGCATTTGTCTGGTGCATCTCCCTCATGGGTCCAGCCGCAGACATCGCAGACCCAGACGGTACCCAGTTCGATATCCTGTTTCTCCATCACTGTCTTTTTCGCTTCGTCGTACATGTTGGCGTGGATCTTTTCAGCTTCTAAGGCATAGTGGGTAGACCGTACAGCGCCCTTTTCCTCCTGCAGTTCGGCAACTACCTTGTATGCAGGATACATTTCTTCAATCTCAAATGTCTCACCATTATAGGCGTCCTGCAGGTTGGCAACGGAATCATTGATACCACCGAGCTCCTTGAGATGGTTGCGAGCGTGAACCAGTTCAGCATAGGCAATGGCTTTGAACAGTTTGGCCACATTGGGGTAGCCTTCCTTTTCGGCAACAGCACTGTAGATCTGGTACTTCATATGGGCTTGGCTCTCACCGGAAAAAGCATCCCTCAGGTTCTGTTCTGTCATTTTTCGCATGGCTGATCTCCTCCTTATCAAAAGTGCTAATGATAACTATATCACATTAGTTATTTACTGGCAACACACTATTACTATACATTCGTAACAAGGCCGACCACTAAATGCAGGGTGGAAACATCTGTTTTGCGCGGTGTGTTGTGGGTAACCTGTGTATAATGTGGAAAACTAATCCACTTCATGCAGTATTTCATTCCCCCGCTTACCCACTTCCCTGATCAGGCCGGCGTGCTTTAAGGTATAACTCACCCTACGGGCTTTGGGCACCGCAATTCCCAAGCAGTGCGCCAGTTCTTTATTGGTGAACTGAGCAGGGAGTTCCCCAGGCAGGAGGGCCAGATAATGATCTCTAGAGTAGAAGGCCCGGGTTTCCAGCACTTCCACCAGCAGCCTATCTACTATGCTCACTCCCCTACGGCGCCAGCTGCCCTGGCCGTCAGCACAGCGAATCTCTTCATCGACTACCAGGGCAGCTTCTATGGTCAAATTGGGATGCAGGAGCAGATGAGGAATGCTCACCAGCTCCGCAAACAAATCGTAGATATCTCCCTTTTTCGGGGATTTCCTCCTACTCAAAACTTCGCCTGTTTCAGGGGCAACCCGCCTAATCTGGCGCCTGACGCTGATGGGATGCACCAGCTGCACCTGGTGTTTCTGGAGTAGGTTCTCCAGTTTCACCTTCAGGGCCGAGAAGTTCCTGGTCTGAATCTCCACCAGCCGCCCAGGCTTGATCAGATCAATCAAGTAGCCATCCACTTCACCCTCACAGAGATCCCCTGGCTGGCAATAATACTCCTTTAAGCTGGCATGAAGAGAACCTTCGTTTCGGGTTCCGATCACTGCACTCAACTCCAGAGGAACCACACCAGCAGGTATCCTGTAATTACAGCAGCTAAAGTGAAGGGGATGCCTAGGCGCATAAACTGGCCAGCGCTGACCTCGTACCCTTCCTTCCGCAACAGCCCAATGCCGGTGATATTGGCTGAAGCTCCAATGGGAGTGAGATTTCCGCCTAAAGTGGCTCCGCACAACAGTCCGAAGTAAAGCAGGTTGGGCTCGATGCCGAGGATAGAAGCAACTCCACCCACCACAGGCAGCATGGTGGCCACATAAGGAATGTTGTCCACAAAACCAGAGATTATTACCGACATCCAGACGATCATGGTGTAAATCACAAACACATTACCCTGTCCTGTCCTGGCGATAAAGGCAGCGAATCTTTCGATTACCCCAGCTTGGGTCAGACCGCCTACTACCACAAAGAGGCCCATGAGCAGGAGCAGTGTAAAGAAGTCAATATCAAGGATGGTCTTCCAGGTCTTGTTCACACCACCGCCCCGGGCCAAATCCCGAACTAAGCCCACCACGAAGAGAGCGGTGCAGATCAAGCCATTGGTAATGGCAGGCTTCTCAGGTATAAAGGAGGCCAGGATCAGGAGCACCACCATGAAAACCAAAAGATAGCCGGGGAAGCGATCTTCTACCTTAGTGCGCTCCTGGGGCTGAACATCGCCCTTGGTGGAGCGCAGCACCCAATAAAGGATGACGGTGGCTGCTACGGCACCAGCCTGCACCACCCAGAACATACCAGGCCGGCCCTGGAGCCAGAAGAAATCTAAGAAATCCAAATTGGCATGTCCACCTAAGAGGATGGAAGTGGCATCGCCCACCAGGGTTGCCGCGCCCTGGAGGTTAGAAGCGATGGCAACAGCAATTACACTGGTTACAGGCGAAATCCCCTGTTTTTTGGCAATACTCATGGCTACCGGAGCCACAATCAAAACAGTGGCCACGTTATCCACAAAAGCAGAGATCAGGCCGGAGAACAAAGATAAAGCCACGATGGCCCAGCGGATGCTTGGCGTCTTCTCTAGGATCAGATCGGCCAAGAGGGCGGGCATTCGCGACTCGATAAACAGGGATACAATACCCATGGTTCCCGCAATCATCAGAATGACGTTCCAGTCAATAAATCCGAACACCAGGTTGAGGGGAACGATACCTACTACTATGAATGCAGCTGCCGAGGTAAGCGCGATATGCGGCCTGTAGCGAGGCAAGAGCAGAAGCATGATGTAGGTAATGGCAAATAGTACGATGGCTAACGTTTCCAAAATAGACTCCCTTTCCAACATGTATTCCTGATTTGGTTCTCCTTCTGACGCCAGTATTCCTCTAAAAACTGAGTCTTCTTCCGGTGGGGATTTTCGCCAGATGTTCGGGCTAGCAATTAGCGAAGCAGGGTTCTGGGGGCGGACTGCCTAATACAGTTTGGAAAGATTTTGATTACGGAGGTGCCAAATGAGAGGTAAGCTTCGTTACGGAATGGTTGGCGGGGCCTCAGGGTCCTTTATCGGCGATGTACACCGCAAAGGAGCGGAATTTGATCGGCAGGCGGTGCTGGTGGCAGGCTGTTTTTCCCGCAGCTACGAACGGACCCTGGCTACTGGTGAAGAGCTGGAGCTCGATCCAGAGCGCTTGTACCGGGATCACAATGAAATGGCGGAAAAGGAAGCCGCCAGGGAAGATGGCATTGACTATGTGATTATTGCCAGCCCCAATTCCGCCCACTATGCGGCAGCCAAAGCCTTCCTGGAGCAGGGGATTCATGTGGTGTGCGACAAGCCCATGACTGTCACTGTTGAGGAAGCGGAAGAGCTGGCCGAGCTCGCTGCCAAGAAAGGCCTGCTGTTCTGCGTAACCTATTGCTATTCGCAGTGCCCTGCAGTGAAACAGGCACAGCTCATGGTGAAAAACGGTGACATCGGAGACATCAAAGTTGTTGTGGCAGAATACCCCATGGGCTGGCTGGTGGGGCCAGTGGAACATGAGGGGACTGACGAAGCGCCGTGGCGGATGAACCCCAAGCATGCCGGCATTTCCAACTGCGTGGGCGATATCGGCACCCATGTTGAACACACTGTGTCCTACATCACCGGTCTGGAGATCGAGGAGCTCTGTGCCCGCTTGGACAACTTCGGCGGGGACAACCGGCCCTTGGATACTAACGCCCACGTTTTGGTGAAGTACAAGAACGGCGCCGTGGGCAACTACTGGTGCTCGCAGGTCGCGGTGGGGCACGACAATCCCCTCACAGTGCGCATCTATGGAACCAAAGGCAGCCTGGCCTGGTGCCAAGAGGATCCCAATTACCTGCAGGTGGCTAAAGTGGACGAGCCCACCCAAACCATGCGGCGAGGCAACCCCTACTTCTATCCAGAAGCTGCCCAGATGACCCGTTTGGCTGCTGGCCACTCAGAAGGTTACTATGAGATGTTTGCCAATACCTACCGCAAGTTCAACAGTGCCCTGCTCAAACTCAAAGAGGGCCGAGAACTGACCCCAGAGGATCTGGACTTCCCCGATGTCAAGGCGGGGCTGCAGGGAGTGAAGTTCATCCACAGATGTGTAGAAAGTTCCAAGCAGGGCTCTGTGTGGGTGAAATTCGACTAAGAAAACAACCCGGCGCTTTGAGGCTGCCGGGTTGCTTTATGCTTTTGAGAGACCGCTCTTAGAACGGCGAATCTGGGAAGTAGTAGAGGTGAGCATTCTCTGGGGTTACCAGAGTTGCGTCGAGAATGTACTCGCCCAGAACCGAAGCATTGGACACAAAGCGCAGAGCGGTTACTTCCATGCCGGTGGCGATCATTGCAGGCGGATAGAGAACGTCTACTGGAATGAGACGGTCGCCGTCCATTACCCTCTTGATCATTTCCTTCATGCCAGCGCCGCCCACGATGAAGAGCTCATCTTCCCTGCCGGCCTGTTTTACAGCCTCAATTACACCCAGGGCCACGTCATCGTCTTGGGCCCAAACTGCGTCGATCTTGGGGAAGCGGGCCAAGAAGTCCTGCATCACCTGGAATCCATCGTCACGGTTCCAGTTGGCGTACTGCCAGTCGAGGACATTGATCTCCGTTCCCTCGATCACTTCCATAAAGGAATCGAACCTGTAGTTGTCAATCACGGTTGGAATACCGCGCAGCACTACGATATCTCCCTTGCCGCCCAGAGCTTCCACCATGTATTCGCCAGACACACGTCCCATGGCGTGGTTGTCACCTGCTACATAGATATCCGCGATACCTTCCTTGGTCAAGCCGCGGTCCACAACGGTGATAAACACACCCTGCATTTTCAGCATTTCCACCGGATCTGTGAGGGGATCCGACTCGAAGGGCAGGATGACCAGAGCATCGATGTTGTGGATAGCGTAGAGGTCTTCCAGGGTATTAGCCTGTTCAGCAGCGCTGCCAGCAGTAACAAGAATGATCTCCAGGTTAGGATAGGTGTTCTTCAGCCGTTCTTGGGTTACTCTAGCCCAGTAGTTGATACCGCCGGTCCAGCCGTGGGTTGCCGCTGGGATAGATACCCCGATCACCACTTTATCCTGCGCCAAAGCTGCGGGCGCAATAAGAAGAGTGAAGAGAGTCAACACAGTCAAAACAACAATTGTTCTTCTCAATGTGTTCGCTCCTTTCAAGTGATGCTATAGTTTTGGCGAGACAATTACGACTTGCTCCAGCCCCCCTTTCTGAAGGTTATTGGTCTTTACTGGTTCGCTGCAACAGCACAGCGCCAATGATGATTAACCCCTGTACTGCTCCATTCAAGTACTGGCTGATGGCATCAGACAGATTGAGAATGTTGCCGATGATGGAAAAGATGACAGCACCAGCCACCGTTCCCCAAATCTTCGCCGATCCGCCTTTCATGGCTGTGCCGCCGATAATGACCGCAGCAATGGCTTCCAGCTCCCACCCTAAACCAGTGGTACTGCTGGCCGAACCTAAGCGGGGAACATAGATGATGGTAGCTATGGCAACACAGATTCCCTGGAGGATATAGGTGAGGGTGCGGATCCTATTCACGTTAATGGCGGAGTAGTGCGCCACATCATAATTGGAACCAATGGCCAGCACATAGCGGCCGAACCTGGTTTTGTAGAGCAGAACGGCTCCCGCCACCGCCACCACAAAAAAGGCGATGAGCGGGATGGGAATCCCCCAAAGGGTACCGTAGTAGACGGGACGATACAATCCCCGCATGGACAGGTTCAGGGACAGAGTTCCGCCATCTGCCAAGTAAGTAACCAGCGACCGGAAAATCCCCATGGTTCCGAGAGTAACAATGAAGGACTCAATGCGGCCCTTGGTGATGACAAAGCCATTGATCAGTCCTCCCACTGCCCCCAGCACCATGGACAGGCCCATGGCGGCCAGGATAACTGCCCAACTTGCACCCCAGGTTTTGACCAGGTAGTTCATGAAGATGATCATCATACCCGAGTTAAAGGCTGCCATGGATCCTACGGACAGGTCAATACTGCCTGTACCGATAATGAACGTGGCCCCAATGGCGATAATCCCTGTAAAAGCACTGCGGGTAAACACATTGGTTAGGTTGGCAGCGGACAGGAAGGTGGGATTGATGGTGGTCCCCAAAATCATCAGTGCGATCACTGCCGCAAAGGGGCCCACATCCTGCCAGGACATCCGGCTCCTCAGCTCCTTAAGCTTGGCCTGCCTAGTTGTGGTAAGCTGGTTCATCCACGACTCCTCCTTTTAATCCGGTAGCATATAACATGATTTCCTCTTCATTAATGTCATCACCAGTCAGCTCACCCATGATTACCCCGCTGCGCATCACAATCACTCGATCACTGAGGCCGATGATTTCCCCTAGTTCCGAGGAAATGAGGATGCAGGATTTCCCCTGTTCTACCAGCTGGCGAACGAAGTAGTAGACCTGCTGCTTGGTGCCTACGTCAATTCCCCGCGTCGGCTCATCAAGGATGACGATGTCCGGTTCCACCTGCATCATCTTCCCTAAGGCAATTTTCTGCTGGTTGCCTCCGCTTAACTGGCTCAGCAGTGCCCGGGATGATGGCGCACGCACTTCGAACTCTTCGATTGTCTGATCTAAAGTTGCATCTTCCCGTTTGGAGTCGAGGAGGCCTAACTTGGTGAGGTGATCTTTCAGGGATAAAATGGTGACATTCGGGGCCAGGCGCATGGAGGTAAAGAGCCCTTTCCCTTTGCGGTCTTCACTGAGGTACACAATATTGTTTTGGATAGTTTCAGCATAGGAACGTGCCGAGAGGGGCTTGCCGCGGTACACTACACTTCCCGCGGTGCGGCGCCTCAAACCCACAACGCATTCCATCAACTCGGTGCGGCCAGCGCCAATCAAGCCGGCAAAGCCCAGCACCTCTCCTTCATGGAGGGTAAAGCTGGCACCGCTCACATATTTCGGGCAGGAAACATTTCTCACTTCTAAGACTGGCGCTCTCGCCTTGGGCGGTCCGTCTTTGGGCGGGAAGAGCGCGCTCAGTTCACGTCCCACCATCAGGCGGGCCATATCGTCTTCGGATACATCGCTCACGTTCTCCGTGGCAATCCAATAGCCATCACGGAGCACCGTTACCCGGTCTGCGATCTCCTTGATTTCGTCCAGCTTGTGGGAGATGTACACAATGGAAACGCCGTGATCCCGCAGGCCTCTGATAATCCTAAACAGCACCTCTACCTCGCCAGAGGTGAGCACCGCGGTGGGTTCGTCCATAATCAGCACTTCTGAGTTGAAAGCCAGGGCCTTGGCGATCTCCACCATCTGTTTATCTGATACACTGAGATCCTTCACTCTCGTGCGGGGATTGATCTTGGTGCCCAGCTTCTGCAAAATGTCGGCGCTGCGCTCCCGCATCGCTGCCTTATCCAGCAGCCGGCCTTTGAGCACTTCTTTACCGAGGAAGATGTTCTCCTCCACTGTCAGATCATTGGCCAAGTTGAACTCCTGGTGGATCATGACAATCCCGTCCGCTTCCGCGGCCCCAATGCTCTGATAGGTGACAGGTTGGCCCTTTCTCAACAACTGGCCAGAGGTCTGCTGATGATAGCCAGCCAGGATCTTGACGAGAGTGGACTTGCCTGCGCCATTTTCCCCGATCAAGGCATGGATTTCGCCCTTCCTCAGATCAAAGTCCACATCGAAAAGCACGGGTACCGTACCGTACGATTTGCAGATCTTCTTGGTCTGCAGTGCAAGCTCTGTCATTGCGGCATCCCATCCTAAATATCATTTATATCAACATTTTACATTCATTGTTCGAGTAAAAACCGCTTTTTCCTCCTTTCGTTTACTTTTTACCCATTTGCGCTGGTTTGTTCAACAATAAATCATCACTTAGAAGGGTTTTCTGTACGATTTGACTAATAATGATACGACATATTATCGGTACGGAGGTGCAGTTATGATCGAAGGAAAAGAAGGTAAAGCGAGAAGTGGTGTGCTCCGTTTCGGAATGGTTGGCGGTGCGTCGGGCTCATTTATCGCCGATGTGCACCGGAAGGCGGCGCTCTTCGACGGCCAAGCAGAGCTAGTCGCGGGGTGTTTTTCGTCTAAGTACGAGCGTACGCTGGCCACAGGTGAAAAACTGGGTCTGGACCCTGAACGCCTGTATCGTGATTTTGACGAAATGGCGGAGAAAGAGGGCGCCAGGGAAGACGGCATTGATTTCGTGATTATCGCCACTCCCAACTACGCCCACTACGCTGCAGCCAAAGCCTTCCTCCTTCAAGGAATCCACGTCGCTTGCGACAAGCCACTCACCTTTGAAGTGGAAGAAGCTGAAGAACTGGTTCGGATCGCTGAAGAGAAGGGGCTGCTTTTCTGCGTAACCTACGCCTATTCCCAATGTCCAACTGTAAAGCAGGCACAGATGATGGTGAAGAATGGCGATATTGGTGAGATTCAAGTGATCATGGCCGAGTATCCCCAAGGCTGGCTGGCCACGGAACTGGAGAAGGAAGGAAACAAGCAGGCAGCCTGGCGTACCGATCCCAAGCAGGCTGGTATCTCCAACTGTGTGGGTGATATCGGCAGCCATATCGAAAACACTATCTCTTATATTACGGGCCTGGAGATCGACGAGATCTGCGCCCGTTTGGACAACTTCGGCGGAGAAGGACGGCCCCTGGACACCAATGCCCATATCCTACTGAAGTACAAGAATGGCGCGGTTGGCAACTACTGGTGCTCCCAAGTAGCCATTGGGTACGATAATGCTTTGGCAGTCCGCATCTTTGGAACCAAGGGTACAATTGAGTGGTATCAAGAGGCATCCAACTATCTCAAGGTAGTTAAGGCAGGGGAACCACCGCAGCTGCTCTCCAGGGGCAACGGATATTTCTACCCCGAAGCTGCTCAGATGTCTCGGATTCCTTCTGGCCATCCCGAAGGCCTCTATGAGAGTTTTGCCAATACTTATCTCAAGTTCACAAGTGCCATCCTCAAACTGCAGCAGGGGCTGGAACTGACAGAAGAAGATTTGGACTTCCCCGATGTCAAGGCGGGACTGCAAGGAGTGAAATTCATCCACAGATGTGTGGAGAGCTCCAAGAAGGGATCCGTCTGGGTTAAATTTGACTAAAGGAGATGAGCGGAATGACTAGACCAGTTACTATCTTTACAGGCCAATGGGCTGACCTCACCTTCGAGCAGGTCTGCCAGATGATGAGCGAGATTGGCTATGACGGGCTGGAAATCGCCTGCTGGGGAGACCATTTGGATCCGAAACGGGCGGCTGAAGATCCAGCTTATGTGGAAGACCGCCTGAAAACCCTGGAGAAATACGGCCTAAAATGCTGGGCCTTAGGCGCGCATCTGCCTGGACAGTGCGTGGGCGACAATTGGGATCCCAGGCTGGACACCTTTGCCCCTGACCATGTGAAAGGGCAGCCAGATAAGATCCGGGAGTGGGCCATTCAAGAGATGAAGTATGTGGCCAAAGCAGCTAAGAATATGGGCTGCAAAGTGGTGACTGGCTTCACTGGCTCACCTATTTGGGCCTACTGGTACTCCTTCCCGCCCACAACTGAAGCAATGATTGAAGAAGGCTTTAACCGCATTGTGGAGCTGTGGACACCCATTTTCGACGAGTTCGACAAGAACGATGTGCTCTTTGCCCTGGAAGTCCACCCCACGGAGATTGCCTTTGACTTCTACACAACGGAGAAGCTGCTCAAGCACTTCAACCTCCGCAAAACCCTGGGCATCAACTTCGACCCCAGCCACCTGATCTGGCAGGGTATGGAGCCCCATCTGTTTATCCGTGAGTTTGCCGACCGCATCTACCATGTGCATATGAAGGATGCAGCAGTCACCCTGGACGGCAGGGCTGGCATACTCGGCTCGCACATTACCTTCGGCGACACCAGGCGGGGCTGGAATTTCCGCTCCCTGGGCCACGGCGATGTAAACTTCGAAGACATCATCCGTGAGCTGAACGCCATTGGCTATAGCGGGCCCCTTTCGGTGGAATGGGAAGACAGCGGAATGGATCGGGAGTTCGGCGCACGGGAGGCCCTGGCCTTTGTGCGCAGCGTGGACTTCGAACCATCGGCTATAGCCTTTGATGATGCTCTGAAGAAATAGGCCACAAGCCAAATCAAGAAATGGGGCTGCAGGTGTTCTGCCTGCAGCCCTTTGCTATGGTGTCGCTATGGACCTAAACTGAGCTGAGTGCCTCCAAAAGGACCGTTGTTCCAACCATCAATTGACAGAAATTTTCCCAAAATATCGCAGGAGCAGTCATGGAACACAGTGAATGTACTGGGATGGAGAAATAAATCACTAACTTGAAACGGGAGCTGAAGCTGGTGAAGATGAAGAGGAGAACATCAAGAGGGAAAAGGATCGCCAAGATCCTGTCCTATACGGTACTGACGCTTTTAGTGCTGTTTGCAGTTCTGTCCATGGTCGGAATGAAGATCATCTATGATGAGCAGTTTGGGCGCTTCGAGCGGCCCGACCCCGCCATCAGTACTGAACTGAGGTACAGCGATGTTGCAGGTCTGTATCCCCAGGAGCTGGTGACCTTCTACTCAGGGAACAACCGCCTCCAAGGCTATCTATATCACAACCCCCTCAGCCCCGGACTGGTGGTGGTCGCGCATGGGATGGGCGGAGGTGCCGACAGCTACCTGCCTCAGATCATGTACTTCCTAGACCAAGGCTGGAGCGTCTTTGCCTATGATGCCACTGGCTCCTATGACAGCGAAGGGAAAAGCTCCAGGGGATTCCCTCAGTCCTTGGTGGATCTGGATGCTGCCCTGCAGTATACTTCCACCCGCCCTGATATCAACGATTTGCCGGTGCTTATCTTCGGCCACAGCTGGGGAGGCTATGCCGCCGCCAACATCCTGCATTATGATCACCCGGTGGCGGGCATCGTTTCCATCGCTGCCCCCAACTCATCCATAGAGATGATCCTAGAGCAGGGCAGCAAAATGCTGGGGCCCATAATGTACTCTCAGCGCCCCTTCCTCTGGCTGTACGAACGGGTGCTGTACGGCAGAACGGCTGCTCTAACAGCTGTCGATGCTTTGAACAAGACGGCAGTTCCCGCCTTGATCATCCATGGCACAGGAGATACCACAGTTGAGTACCAGGGCAGCTCCATTATCAGCCGCCGGGACAAGATCACTAACCCTAAGGTTCAGTTCCTAGCCTTGGATGAAGAGAACCGCAACAACCATAACAACATCCTCCACTCCAGGGAGTCTAATGCTTACGTGAACGGGCTGAATGCGGAACTGCGAGCCCTCGCCCAGCAGTATGATGATGGGATTCCCTATGAAATCAAGCGGGAGTTCTTCGCCCAAATCGATAAGGCTTTAGTGCACCAGGTTAACCAAGAGCTTATGGAGCAGATCAACAACTTCTTCTTGAGCTGCATTGAAGACTGAGCCTAATTGGTTCTGATCACATAAGAAGTGACTTCCTTAACTTTGGCCGTTTTTGTGAAGCCGCGGAAAACGAACACATCGCAAAAGCCAAAGCGGGCCCCACTGCTGCACAGGATTTCTCCGTGGACCGCGCAGGTGTTGCCGTGGGTAATCGCATTCAATATGACGATTTCCTTGAGGCCTCCCTCCGCTGCTCTATACTGCTCCAGGAGTTCCAGGGAAGCTGCCTGGTTTTCTAGAACCTGCTTGCCCACTATGTCCCAGCGCACATCTTCAGCTGTGTTAGCCTGAAGATGCTCAAAATCACGGGCGGCAAATGCTTTGTAAAGCCCCACCAGTACCATCTTCCGCGGTGCATTCCCACAGTCCTGAGGAAACGAAACCTGGACTCCGCCTACAATCTCTACGGTCACAACACATACCTCCTCTGCGTACTGCCAGCAGACGCAGTACGGCAATCAGGATCTGAAAGGGCTGGGTTCCCCCAGCCCCTCCTTACTTCCTGCTTCTTGCCTCTTGCCTCTTGCCTCTTGCCTCCTGCTCCGCTACGCCATACTTACTAAGCGATCAAAGGAAGGTTTCAAGGCCGGGTACAGAGTTCTGTACACCTGGTACATTTCGCTGTAAACCTTGTTCCACTCTGGGTCAGGTTCCACTGCACCCTTCACCTTAATGATGGAGTCAGAGGCTTCCCGCACATCGGCGTAGATGCCTGTTCCTACCCCGGCCAGGATAGCTGCACCCAAGCCTGGGCCTTCATCAATGTTGATCTCTTCCAGCATCAAACCAGTGGCGCTGGCAATGATCTTCTTCCACAGCGGAGACTTGGCGCCACCGCCCAGTGCCCGTAAGGATGTGCCGTTCCAGCCTGCGGACCGCAGCAGTCGTACGGAATCGCAGAAGGCATAGGCCACTCCTTCCAATACCGCACGGACCAGATCACCCTGATCATGGATAGCGCTGAGCCCCACAAAGCTGCCCCTGGCATTGCCGTCACCATGAGGTGTGCGCTCCCCAGTTAGATAGGGGAGGAACACCAGGCCGCGGCTGCCGGGAGGTACAGTTTCGGCGGCTTTGGTCATCACATCATAGGGAACTTCTTCCATGCCGATGCGGCTCCGCAGCCAGCTCAGGGAAAGGCCTGCAGACAGGGTTACCCCCATCATGTAGAATTCCCCTGGCACGCAGCTGTTGAACATATGCACGGTGCCCTCGGTGATCAGTCTGGGTTCTGCCAAGTGAGCGAGGATCACTCCGCTGGTGCCCAGGCTCACCATGCCCCTGCCGGCAACCACTACGCCGGAGCCCACAGCTCCACAGGCGTTATCTGCTCCGCCGCCCACAACTGGGGTGCCTGGCTTCAAGCCGGTGGCTTCAGCGGCTTCCGCAGTGATGGTTCCCGCCACTTCCGACGACCCGATAATGGGCGGCAGAATGTCTGCGGGGAGATCAAAGGCGTCCAAAATGGGTTTGGACCACGCCTGTTTGCGCAGGTTCATCATGAGCATGCCCGCGGCATCGGACACTTCCATGGCCAGATTGCCCGTTAAGCGGAAGCGCACATAATCCTTGGGCAGCACCAAGCAGCGCAGCTTGGCGAAATTCTCAGGTTCATTTTCCTTCAGCCACAGCACTTTGGGAAGGGTAAACCCCTCAAGAGCAGGGTTGCAAGCCTCTTCCCGCAGCACATCGGGATCCACTGTCTTGTCGATCAAGCGGCATTGGGGCGTGGTCCTCGTGTCATTCCAAAGGATTGCAGGCCTGATCACTTCACTGCGCTCATCCAGGAACACAGAGCTGTGCATCTGGCCCGATAGTCCCACACCAGCTACTGCCTCAGGATTAACGGAGAACTTGGATAGCACTCCGCGGACGGCCTCTGCAGACGCTTTCCACATATCCTCTGGATCCTGCTCGGTCCAGCCAGGCTGCGGCGAGCGGAAAGGATACTCGGCGGTATGGCTTCCCACCACGCTGCCTTCGCTGGTGAGCAAAAGCGCCTTTACAGCCGATGTGCCAACGTCTAAGCCTATAAGATAACTCATCACATCTACCCGCCTTTCACTCCTGCCGTTTTAAGTACCGAATGCCAGCTTAAGCTTCGAAGATGTACTTGTTGACGATGGTCTCCAGGAGCTCTTGGCGTCCAGATGTATGCTTAATCTCTTGATGATCCATGGCGTATTCAGCCAGCTCTTTGAAGCCCACTTCGCCCTTGACGATCTTCTCACCAATTCCCTTGGTGTAGCTGCTGTAGCGCTCAGCCACAAAGTCTTCCAGTTCCCTGGATTCCAGGAGCTTGTAGGCTGCCAGCAAGCCGTGGGCAAAGGCGTCCATGCCTGCCAGATGGCCGTAGAAGAGGTCGATGGGTTCATAGGAGCCCCTGCGTACCTTGGCGTCAAAGTTGAGGCCGCCAGGTGCTAAGCCGCCATTGAGCAGAATCTCATACATAGCGAGAGTGGTGACATAGAGGTTGGTGGGGAACTGGTCCGTATCCCAACCCAAGAGTTCGTCACCTTGGTTGGCATCTACGCTGCCCAGCAGGCCGTTGATTCTGGCCAGGCGCAGCTCATGCTGGAAGGTGTGTCCAGCCAGCGTAGCATGGTTAGCTTCGATATTGACCTTGAAGTCCTTATCCAAACCATAGGTCTTCAAGAAGCCGATCACAGAAGCTACGTCGAAGTCATACTGGTGCTTGGTTGGCTCTTTCGGCTTGGGTTCGATGAGGAACTGACCGGTAAAGCCGATTTCCTTAGCATAATCCACTGCCATATGCAGGAAGCGGGCTAGGTTATCCATTTCCAGTTTCATATCTGTGTTCAGCAGGGTTTCATAGCCTTCCCGGCCGCCCCAGAACACATAGTTCTCGCCGCCCAGGTCCTTGGTGATTTCCATGGTCTTCTTGACCCGTGCCGCGGAATAGGCAAAGACATCAGCGTTAGGCGAAGTGGAGGCACCGTGCAAAAAGCGGGGATGGGTAAAGAGATTAGTGGTACCCCAGAGCAGCTTAATGCCGGTCTGTTTCATTAAGTCTTTGAGCAGGGCTGCGATCTCATCGAGGTTCTTGAAAGTCTCGGTGAGGTTCTCGCCCTCTGGAGCGATGTCTACGTCGTGGAAGCAGAAGAAAGGAATCTGCATCTTGACCATAAACTCAAACGCTGCTTCTGCCCTGGCTTTGGCGATGTCCATGGGCTTGGTGAGTTTATCCCAAGGCCGAACTGCCGTGCCGGAGCCAAACATGTCTACGCCTGAAGCGCAGAGGGTATGCCAGTAAGCCATGGAAAAGCGAAGATGTTCCTCCATGGTCTTATCCCCTACTTTACGCTGGGGATCGTAATAACGGAAGGCTAAGGGATTCTTAGTGTCCTTACCTTCATAGAGCACTTTACTTACTTCTGGAAAGTACTTGTTCACATTACTTCCTCCTTCGTTTAGAAACCTATTGATCAACGATTGACATATGCCGTGGATTCCCGAACGATCAGCTCGGGCTCCAGGTTGATATGGGTTACCTCGAAGGACTCTGCATCGATTTGCTGCAGCACCGCTTTAGCCCCTAGTTCACCCATTAAGCCCACCGGCTGTCTTACTGTAGTTAACCTGGGCACCACCACCTGACACAGTTCTGTATCGTCAAAGCCAATCAACGAAACGTCCTGGGGCACCTTCAATCCCGCCTGCTCCAGCATCTGCATGGCTCCGATAGCCATATGGTCGTTAGCACAGAAAATGGCTGTCGGCCGGTCTTCCAGCTGCAAGAACGCTTCCGCTCCCCGCCAGCCCGATTCCCGCTTCCAATCGCCATAGTAAACCAGGCTGGGGTTCCATTCCAGCCCGGCCTCTAAGATCGCGTCCCGAAAACCCTTCAACCTGTCACTGGCGTTGCTGTCCTTTTCAGGCCCGCTTAAAAGCGCGATTGTGCGGTGGCCCCGCTCAAGCAGATGCCCGACCGCCGTACTGGCGCCCAGGGCATTGTCAATCTTTACGGAACTGATGGTTTCGGAGACCTTGGCATTGAGCGCCACAAAGGGAAACTGCCTCTCCTCTACTATGTCCAGGAAGCTGTAGTCTATATCATCCTGCACCACCAGGAGCATTCCATCCAAGGAGCCTTCCTGGATCACCGAAGAGATAACTCCCTCTTTGATCGCCTGTTCTACACTCACCACTTCCAGGTTAAAGCGGTAACCGTGCTTGGAGAGTTCCTCACTCACCGCCTTGAGGATGGGATGATAAAACATCCAGCTGGAGGGCAGCATCCAGTTGCACTGCGCCTCTGTGCCACCCAAGATGTACAGGCCGATCATATCGGACTTGCCCCTGGATAGGCGCGCCCCAAAGTAGTTGGGTCGATAGCCAAACTGCTCCGCGGCTGCAGTCACCCGCCGCCGGGTTTCATCCGCGACTAGGGAGCTGTTGTTCAGTGCCAGGGAGACAGTGGCTTTGGAGATATTTAGATGACGCGCTAGATCCTCGATGGTAACATGTCGTTTTCTAGCGCCCCTTGATCGATTTCCAGCCAAACGATTTCCTCCACCATTCAAAATTCCATATACATTTAGGTTTTGACATTGTGCCCAGAAACTCCTGCCAGAACTGGGCTAAAACGGTTGTGAAACTAAGCACCGACTAATCCCGCCCTTTACGGGAGTTGACATCGATGAGCACCGCGGTGGCCAAGATCAGCCCCTTGATGATCTGCTGCCAGAATGATTCTACGTTCAGCAAACTCATGCCGTTATCCACACTGGCCATAATCAGCGCACCAATGAGAGCCATTGGAATGCTTCCTTCGCCCCCGGCAAGGCTGGTGCCTCCAATGACGCAGGCGGCAATGGCATTCAGTTCGAACTGGGATCCCGCGTTGGCAGTGGCCACATTCAGCCTAGCGCTGAGTACGGCTCCGCTCACGCCGGCCATCGCCCCCACCACCATGAAGATCTTGAAGATACTCTGCCGAATATTGATCCCCGACAGGCGGGCGGCCTCAATGTTGCCTCCAATGGCATAGACATGGCGGCCGAACTGGGTGCGGGTAGTGATAAAGGTAAACAAGCCGGCCAGCGCCAAGAGGAGGATTACCGGGACAGGAATGCCGCGGTAACTGTTCATTTGTGTTACGAAGAAAATGATCATTGCGCAGACTCCAACTGTAGCCAACGCCTCCAGCCACACGGGTCTAACGGTAAGCCCGTAGCGCTGCCTGTTGATCCGCGAGTAGATGCGGTAGGCTATAACAGCTGCCACTGCGATCATGCCCAAGGTTGTCCCCAACCCAGTGGACAGGTACGCTTGGCCCAAAAGCTGGAACTTGGGATCCATGGGGGCGATGTTCACTCCCCTGGTAATGCCCAGCAGCCAGCCGCGAAACACTAAGGAACCGCCCAGGGTAACGATGAACGCCGGGACTTTACCGTAAGCGACCCACACGCCCTGCACCGCGCCTAGCGCCACTCCGCAGGCCACTGCGGCGGCGATGCTCAAGATGGCCGCGGGCCAACCGGAGGCCAGGGCAGTCCATCCAGTACTTGCGGCCAGGGCAGGCAGCCAGCGCACCTGCATGAGCGCGGCTATGGCTCCCGCCAGACCGGCCAGGGATCCTGCTGAGAGGTCAATTTGGCCTGCCGCAATCACCAACACCATACCCACGGCGATGAATGCTACTACAGATCCTTGCCTAAAAAGGTTAGATAGATTGCGAGGGGTAAAGAAAGCGCCGTCGCTCAGCAAGCTGAGGGCGATCCACAAGACCACCAGGGCCAAAACGATGGTGTAAGAACGCATATCTACTGCCAGGAGGCCCTTCATCTTAGAGCGCTCCTTTGTGCCGAGTTTTACATCTCCCGTATTCACATGCATCACTTCTTTTCAAAATGATTTGGGTTTTAAGCTGCTCCTGTTGCCAGCAGCATGATCTCTTCCATGCTTACATTGTCATTGTCCACAATGCCTGCCATAGTACCTTCGCGCATGACCAAGATCCGGTCACTCATCCCCAGTACTTCGGGGAGCTCAGAAGAAACCATAATTATGGAAACGCCCCGACTGGTTAAGTCGTTCATTAACTTGTACACTTCATACTTGGTGCCCACATCGATGCCGCGGGTGGGCTCATCCATGATCAGCACCTGCGGGTCCGTCATGAGCCACTTGGCGATGGCCACCTTCTGCTGGTTGCCGCCGCTCAGTTCATTCACCACCGTGTGCACCGAGGGAGCCTTGATGGCCAGACGATCCCGGTAGTCATGGACCGCGGAGAGTTCTCTGTTCTGGTCAATCACTCCCCCGCGCAGCAGCTCCCTCAGGGAAGATATGGTAACGTTGGTTAGAATCGGGTGCTTGAGGATTAGGCTCAGCTGCTTGCGGTCTTCAGCCAGCAGAGCCAGCCCGTGTTTGATGGCATCCTGGGAAGAGTTGATCGTCACCGGTTCACCGTTGAGGATCAGCTCGCCAGAAACCCTCTTGCCGTACTCCCCGAAAATGCTCTGCACCAGTTCGGTGCGGCCTGAGCCCATCAGGCCCGCGATACCCAATACTTCGCCCCTGCGCAGATCAAAGGAAACGTCCTGCACAACCGGGCGGGAAGCCCCGCCGTCCTTGACAACTGTCCAGTTCTTCACAGAGAGGATCACGTCGCCCACCTGCCTCTGGCGCGGAGGATACTGGCTTTCCATCTCCCGTCCCACCATCATGGAGACCACCTTGTTGTGATCCAGTTGAGAGGTTTCCGCTGTGCCGATCAGCTTGCCATCGCGCAGTACCGAGATCCGGTCTGCTATTTCAAAAACCTCTTCTAGTTTGTGAGATATATAGATGCAGGTGACGCCCCTTCCCTTGAGCTCCCTAATGATCCGGAGGAGCGTTTCGGTCTCATCAATAGTCAGGGCAGAAGTGGGCTCATCTAAAATCAAGAGCCGCGCCCTCCCCGAGAGGGCTTTGGCGATTTCCACCATCTGCTGCTGGCCTATGCCCAAAGAGCTGACTTTAGCACTGCATGGCACATTGAGGTCGTATTCCTTCAAGAGCTGTTCTGCTTGGCTGTATAATTGATTCTGGTTGATTATCCCGTATTTGTTGGGCTCAGCTCCCAGCAGGATGTTCTCCGCCACGGTCATCTGGGGCACCAAGGTCAGTTCCTGGTAGATGATGCGTATGCCGAATTGCTCTGAGTCCTTGACCCCTGCAAACTGGCATTTGGTGCCCTGGAGGAAAAACTCACCCTCATAGCTCCCCCCGGGGTAGACGCCGCTCAAGATTTTCATGAGGGTGGACTTACCAGCCCCATTTTCGCCGCAGATGGCGTGAATTTCCCCCTCATAGACATCTAAGCTCACATTGTCCAGGGCTTTGGTGCCCGGGAATGATTTGCTTACGTTCGATATCCTCAGAAGAACTTTCTTTTGTTCTGGCATAAGTCCACCCGTCTTTCCTTAGTAATTTCCCTTAGTTACGGTTAACTCTACTTTTGGTCAGGCCATTCGGACCTGGGAACGTTGCGATAGACATCCTCAAGGGCGTGGAACCCGCCAAGGATAATCACTTCATACAGGTTATCCTGGGTGATGGGCACTACGTCGAGAAGGATGGCTTCCTGCTCAATGCCCCGCTCCTCGTTGCGATACGTGCCGTTGATGTGGGATGGCTTCTTGCCTTCAGCCAGCTCCATAGCGGCTTCAATGGCAGTGCGAGCCAATACCCTAACGTCCTTGAAGATGGATACCGCCTGGGTACCTTCGGCAATGCGCTGAGCAGCGGCAAGGTCAACGTCTTGTCCGCAGGTGGGTACTGTGCCAGCCAGCCCGCGCTCCATAAGGGCTTGAACTGCGCCGCCAGCGGTACCGTCGTTGGAAGCTACAACTGCGTCAATCTTGTCATCGTTGGCAACGAGAGCGTTCTCTGTGTGCATCATAGCTTCCTGGGGGCTCCAAGCGGTGCACCACTGCTCACCTACGAGGACGATGTCGCCTTTGTCAATGAGAGGCTGCAGAACTTGGAAATGTCCCTGGCGCACGAGATAGGCGTTGTCATCGGTTGGGGATCCACCAAGCCACATGTAGTTGCCTTTGGGAACCAGGTCCACGATAACCTTGGCCATCTCGTAGCCCACTTTGATGCTGTCAAAGGAGAGGTAGATGGCGTCGGGGTGGAAGACAGCTACGTCGTAAGCAATGGCTGGGATTCCTTCTTCAGAAGCCATCTGCACTCCAGTGGCGGCTACGTCACTGTTCTGGGCGATAATAATCAGTACATCTACTCCACGGGAAATCAGGTTCTCGATCTGGGAGTTCTGGAGATTCTCATCATGGTTGGCATCTGTGAACATGATGTCTGCTCCCATTTCCTTAGCCAACTGTTCCATGATATCCTTTTCACGGGCCCAACGCTCTTCAGACAGGCTGCGGATGGATACACCGATCAAAGGTTTCTTGGCCGATGCCAATCCGGTTGCACCAAGCACCACAACAAAGGTAAGCAGCAATACGATTGGTAGACGACGCTTAAATAGTTTCATTTACTTCATCCCTCCACTCATGTTGTTGGCTGCGGCTCAATTATTCAGTTACCGCAAGCTCTACCCTCCTTTGCGTCATACTGCCGCAGCAGTTCTTCGACCAGTCTTTCCTAACTCAATCCTTGAACCAACCTATTTCTTCAACCGCAGCACTTGCGTGGGGTTGAGCATAAAGGGTTGTACCTGTCCCTGCAAATCGCAGAGGGGCAGGACATCTTCATGGAGCGTGTAACCAAGGCCTTCCATCATGGTGCGCCGCCCTTGGATGCGGGCCCAAACCTCAGGATATTTCTCCGCTAATTCGGCCCGGAGCGCGGCGTCGGCCACAACCAGGCTGTCTTCAGTGTGTACACCTGGATAGGGAGCAGTCGCGGGGACGATGATATCGCACTGAATCATGGTGCCGGACTGGAGCACATCCTCGGAGCCGGGCACAAAGGGAGCGTTGATCCACTCCTCAAAGTGAATGAGGTGTCCTGCGTTCAGGGCAATCTGGAAGAAGGGATCCTCCATGTAGTCCCTGACTACCTCGTAGACGTCTCCGCACTTAACACCCACATGCAGCGCTCCATACCAGCGCAGCAGCATATCGAAATAGGGCACGAATACCTTTTCCATGGCGTCGGCGATCTCAGGGGAGAACTCATCCTCGCTGTGCACCGCGATGCCTGTACGGGCCATATTGGCACCCCATACACCTAGGGCTACACTGAGGGGATCGCCCAGGCGCAGCTCATTATTGGTGGGGCTGTTCAGAGCCAAGCCCACGTTGTCCCCGAAGCTGACCACAATGTGGCAGGATAGGGGTATACTACCGTCATAATTCAGTTTGCCGGAGATCTCAGCTTCAGTCACTCCCGGTTTGAGGGCAGCCATGGCGTTGCGCATGCCCGCATATACCATGAGGTTGATCATTTCGTTGCGAGCGATCTCATCCACTGTGAGAGGAATCCTCAGGCCAGTTGTGGTATCGGTGAACCACCGGGTGACATCGCTTATGTTGTCGAAGCCCACAGTCTTGGCCAAGACCTCCACCAAGTAGTAGGGGACATCGCTGGCCAGCTTGGTCTGGCCGTACTCATTTGTCTGGCGGTACTTGGTACCTACCAAGCCCACCCTGCTCCCTGCAGCCAGGCCGCAGTCCGCGAAAATCTCAGCCAGCGACCGGCCCTTACCGGGCTGTCCCTGCAGGCTGAACTCATCATACAGCTCAGCATCTACGCCCTTGGCGATGGCTGCGTAATACAAACCTTCCAGACCCACCAGCAGGCGGGGCTTGCCGGACAGGCCCACGATGGTCAGGCTTTCCTCAAAGCGCGGGTCATAGCCCGTGAGCCACCTTGTATTGGCGAAATGCTCCCGGTCGCCGTAAACCACCACATGGGACAGGCCGTGCTCTTCCATGCGGGCCCTGAGGCTGGCGACGCGCTGAGCATAGGTTTCCTCTGGGATTTCCGGGAAGTCCCGGGTATACACCGGTTCCACCCACGGTATTTCAACAACTTCCACATCGCTCAGCTTGAGACGTTCTGTCATTTTAAGACTCCTCCCTTAACAAATGTTGTGCTCACCCCTGCTGTAAAGAGACAAGCTGGGGCAGCCAGGCGTTGACTCGCCATTTAAACCGTTTCAAATGACGGGACAAATAGAGTGGTCTGGGAAATTGACTCAATAGCGATAACAAGATCTCGGACCACTGCTATGTACAGAAAATGAATTTAAACCGTTTCAAATGGTTCTCGCCATACTTATTTGACACAGTTTTTGAATATCCTTCTTTGCTTTTCACTTTTTGTTACGTTTTTTCCGAAAAAAGAGGGACCCCATCTGGAGTCCCTCTGATCAAGCATTTGGCCTATTCAGCATTTCTGGATTCGGCAGCTGCCTAGCCCAAGGCACGCACAAACCGCTTCGTTATTTCCAAAGGCCTGGTAATGGCGCTGCCCACCACCACAGACCACACGCCCATCTCAAAGGCCTGCACTACCTGTTCAGGATACCAGAAACCGCCTTCTGCGATCACTGGAACGCCCAGTTTCAGCATCCCTTCCAAGAGCTCAAAGTCAGGTTCTGTACCCAAGTCGTTTAGGCGGAAACCAAAGGTGGAAGCAATCACATCAACCCCAATTTCCACCGCGGCCTGGGCATCTTCCAGAGCCGCGCAGTCAGCCATCACGGGAACCCCAAGCTCTTCCCGAATCCTGGGGATCAGCTCCTCCAGGGGCTCACCAAAGGGCCTTTCCCGGCGCACATCCACCGCGATCATATCTGCACCAGCCTCCACCAGTTCCTGGGCTAGGCTGAAGGTGGGAGTGATGGCCATCTTCCCTGCCTCATTGGTCACCTTTTTGATGCCGATCACTGGCAGATTGGTGATCTTTTTGATCACCTCAACTTCGTACTTGCCGTTGGTGCGAATACCTACCGCTCCGCCGAACTGAACTGCCCTAGCCATGGCGGCCATGAGCATGGGGCCGTGAAGAGGTTCATCTTCTAAGGCCTGACAAGAGACAATTAATCCTTTATGAACAGCACTCAAAACACCCAATCTACTCTTCCTTCCCGTTGGCGGATTACTTCAGAAAGCCTAGGTCCACTAAGACCTGGCGTACTTTTTCTTCTTCCTCAGCATTGAGGGACCCCAGGGGTGGAGCCATTTTGGCGGTTTCGATCACGCCCAGCCAGCGCATGGCTGATTTAAAGCCGCTTAAAGCCGATGCTGAGCCAGAGAGCTTAGGCGATCCCTGGTAGCAGATCTCGAAGAGCTTGATCAGGCGTTCCTGCAGTTCCCGGGCCTTGGCGTATTCGCCGGCGCAGGACAGGTTGTAGAGCTCCACATATTCCGCGGGAGCCACATTGCCGATCCCAGGCACCGAGCCGTGGGCACCCATCTGGATGGCTGTATCCACCAGAAACTCCATACCGGTTAACACTGTAAAGCCGGGAATACCCTTGGTCCTCATAATGTAGTCCCGGAGGATGTTGGAGTTGCCGCCGCTGTCTTTCAAAGCCAGGATAGTTCCTTCCTTGGCCAAGATTTCCACAGTGGCTGGCTCCAGTGGAGTTTTTACCAGAACTGGTACATTGTAAGCGATGATGGGTACAGGCAGAGCGGCTGCTAGGTCACGGTAGTAGGTGAGCAGCTCATCCTGGCTGTTCATGTGGTAAAAGGGCGGAGCCACAACTACTGCCTGGGCGCCGGCTTCAATTACCATTTGGCCCAAGCGAATGGTCCTTCTGGTGCTGGTTTCGGTAATGCCCGCCAAAACCGGCACTCGGCCCGCGGTTTCCTCCACAACTGTTTGCACGATAGTGATTCTTTCCACATCGGTGAGCGCTGCACATTCGCCAGTGGATCCCAGGCAGAAAATGCCGTGCACGCCGTTGTCAATCAAATAGTTGGTCGCTCTTCTCAGGGAAGCTGTATCTAGCTCACCGGCCTCATCAAAAGGCGTGACAATCGGTGGAATGACCCCTCTCAGCTCAGTTAATGTCATTGGTGTCTACCTCCATAATTAAGACGTTTTCTGTGTCGTGACTGCCCTGGCATCTGTCAGATGACAGGCAACATGGTGCTCCCTACCGTCGATGATGTGCTTGCGCAGTTCAGGAACGGTGGTTTTGCACATCTCCATGGCATAGGGGCACCGTGGATGGAAAGCACAGCCTGGAGGCGGATCCACCGGGCTGGGGACATTCCCCTCCAAAACAATCCTGTTTCTCTTGCGCCCCACTTCCGCCACGGGAATGGCGGAGAGCAGAGCCTGGGAGTAAGGATGCATAGCGTTGGCAAACAGGTCTTCCGCCTGGGCCAACTCCACAATCTTACCCAGGTACATTACGGCGATGCGGTCGCTCATATATTCCACAACGCTGAGGTCGTGGCTGATAAAGATATAGGTGAGCTTATGCTTCTCCTTCAGCTCCAGAAGGAGGTTGAGCACCTGGGCCTGGATGGAAACGTCCAAGGCACTCACTGCCTCATCGCAGATAATCAGCTCTGGCCCCAAAGACAAAGCCCTGGCAATGCCAATGCGCTGCCGCTGCCCTCCGCTGAACTCGTGGGGATAGCGGTGCATGTACTCCCTACGCAGGTTGACTGCTTCTAGCAGGTCGCCGATAATCTGCTTGCGCTCTTCCTTGGATTTGATCCCAAACTTCTTCAGGGGATCCTGGAGCGATCCGAAAATGGTAAAGGCGGGATTCAGGGAAGAATGGGGATCCTGGAAGACAATCTGCAGCCTCTTTCTGGCCTGCATCATCTCTTCATTAGAGAGCTTGCGCAGATCCTTTTCTTGTCCATCGAAGTTGTAGATAAACTCGCCGCCTGTGGGACGAACCAGCTGCAGGATGGATTTGCCTAAAGTGGTCTTGCCGCAGCCGCTTTCCCCCACCAATCCCAGGGTCTCTCCCCGGTACACATCGAGGCTGACATTGTCCACCGCCCGAACATGGCCCACAGTGCGTTTGAGCAGGCCTTTCTGGACGGGGAAATAGGTTTGGGCGTTTCTGATTTTCAAAAGAACTTCCTTTTCCCTATGCATTCGCTAACACCTTCTCCCAATGCCAGCACTTCACCGTATGGTCGGCACTGACGTCAAAAGTCTCAGGATCCTGCAGGCACTTTTCGGTGGCAAAATCGCAGCGGGGGCGGAATTGGCAGCCCTTGGGGCGATTATAGGGATCAGGAGTGGAACCACGGATGGGCTCCAACTTCTGGGATTTGGACTGCCCCAAAACTGGAATGGACCTCAGCAGCGCCGAGGTATAGGGATGGGCTGGTTTGGTGAGGATTTCCTCCACCGGCCCGTTCTCTACAGCATCGCCCATGTACATTACCACCACATCATGGGCCAGCTCTGCCACGACACCCATATCATGGGTGATCAGCAGAATGGCGGCATTGTGTTCCCGCTGCAGGTCGTTCATGAGGTCAAAAATCTGGGCCTGCACAGTCACGTCCAAAGCGGTGGTGGGCTCATCGGCAATGAGAATCTGGGGATTGCAGGCCATGGCCATGGCGATCATGGCCCTTTGGCGCATACCGCCGGAATACTGGTGAATATACTCGTTCACCCGCTGCTCCGGTGCGGGGATGCGCATGCTGCGTAAGAGCTCCACTGCCTTCTCCTTCATGGCTGCCGCGGCCATCTTGGTGTGGTACATAAAGGCTTCCCGAATCTGGAACCCCACGGTGTACACGGGGTTAAGTGCGGTCATGGGATCCTGGAAGATCATGGCGATTTCCGCGCCCCTGATGGAGCGGATCTCAGGTCCATTGGGATCCAGCTCGTGAAGGCGGAGATCACCCTGGTCGGTATGGTAGATAATCTCACCTTCCTCAATACGGCTCAGGGGCGGCAACAGCCTCATGATGGAGGATGCTGTCACACTCTTCCCACAGCCGCTTTCGCCCACCAGGCAGAGGGTGCGCCCCTTCTTGAGCTGGAAGGAGACCCCCCTCACTGCTTCGTTGCAGCGGTTGTTTGTATAGAAATTGATGTGGAGGTTATCCACAGTAAGAATCGTGTCCACGAAACCACCTTCCTAACCCTGCTGCGTAGGATCGGCAGAGTCCCGCAGCCCGTCACCGACGAAGTTGATGCTGAGGACGAAGGCGGAGATAACCAATCCAACCGGGACCCAAATCCACCACGCTTCCTGCAGAATGGTGAGGTCCTGGGCAGCGTTGAGAATATTCCCCCAGGTGGGGATGTGCAGAGGTACACCTAAGCCCAGGAAACTGAGGGCGGTTTCCTCTAAGATAAACATGGCGGTACTCAAAGTGAGGTTAACCATTATGGGACCCAGTGCGTTGGGCAGCATGTGCTTGTAGGCAATGATGGCATCGCTCAACCCAAAGGCCTTAAGGGCCTGCACGTATTCTTCCTCACGGATGGAGAGCATCTGGGAACGGGCCATGCGGTACACTGAGCCCCAGCCCGTAATGGTGAAGATCACTAGCAGATTCCAGAGGCTCTGTCCCAGAAGAGAAACTAGTAAGAGGACTAAGATGATTTGAGGAAAGGCCATAAATATTTCTGAGACGCGGAGGAGAATCTTATCCAGCCAACCTCCTTTGTAACCTGCGTAAGTGCCTAAGCTCACGCCAACTAGGGCTGCGCCTAAGGCGCCGCCGAAACCAACCAAGATGGAAATGCGGCCCCCGTACAAAACGCGGGCAAAAACATCTCGCCCCAGCTTGTCCGTACCAAAGAGATGTTCCCAAGACGGCGGGCTCAGCCTAGCCCTCAGGTCAATCATAGCAGGATCATACTTGGTCAGCAGGGGGGCGAAGATAGAGGAAAGCAGGATTACAGCAAAAACCACTAGGCCGATGAGGGCCAGCTTGTTCTGGATAAACTTGCCCACCGCCCTGCTTCCTTCTTTAGACTTGAGCAGGCCCTCCTTTTCCTGCATCTTCAGGAGGTCCATTTTGCGGTCTAAACGACTAGCTGTCCGGCTCACGATATCACCCTACTCTAAACGAATTCTGGGGTCTAGGAGTGCAGTTACCAAATCCACCAGGAAACTGGCAATCAACACAGCGGCCACAGTGAACAATGCGATCATCATCACTAGGGGAAGGTTCTGGCCCCTAACCGCGGCCACAAACTCCTTGCCGATGCCAGGCCACTGGAAAATCTGTTCAACCACTACTGAGCCGCCGATGAGCATTGGCAGCCTAAAGCCCACCAGTACAACTACCGGTGTGAGGGCCACTCTAAACCCGTGCATCAAGTTAACCCGCCACTCTGGCAAACCCTTGCTGCGGGCTGTTTTGATATAGTCTTTACTTAAGGCATCCAGCATGCTGGCACGTGAATAGCGCATTACCCCAGCGGTCATGGTCGCGCCCAATACTAGGGCAGGCATCACCAAGTGGGGCAGGCGATCAAGGAAGGTGGTGTAACCAGGCAGGGTACGCCCTCCTGAGGGCAGCCAACCCAGGTTGAAGGAAAAGATTAAGATGGATACCAGTGCAAAGAAGAATTGGGGAATGGAAACACCAACCATGCCAGCTACAGTCAGGCTCACGTCTAAAACGGAACCCTTTCTGAGGGCACTGATCATGCCCAGAATGCTTCCTAAGATGGTGGAAACAATCAGCGCCGCGATGGAGAGTTCCAAAGTCGCGGGTAAACGGCTGAAGACGATGGTCTTAATGGGCACCCCGCTGGTGAGGCTGTAACCGAAATCGCCCTGCAGAGCCCTGCCCAGCCATCTAAAGTAGCGAACTATGAAGGGATCGTTGAGCCCCAGGGCATCTCTGAGTTCATTGAGCCTCTCTGGGGACATATTAGCCAGGGCATCCGGCCCCACCATGAAGGAGACCGCATCACCTGGGGTGAGCTCTAATCCCACATAGATCAAAAAGGTAATCACCAATAACATGGGGATCAGCATCAAAAGTTTGCGCAGTGTGTAGGTAAGCATATTTACACCCTCCAGACCTTGCCTCTAGACTGGGAGCAGAATCAGAGGCAGGGCTGCCGAAACCCTGGGGTTTCGGCGGCCCTTAAATCTCAACCCAATAGCTCTAGTGCTTATCTTGGGAACTTATTGGGGTAGAACAGACGAGTGTACCTAATGTTGATTGGGTGCACTGTCATATGATCCATTTTCTCAACGGCGATGGATTCGGCAACGTTCTTGGTAAATCCGAAGTCGATCAAGCCAGACTGGGCGTTGATTACGAAGCTGGGATCGCTTTCGCCGCTTGGATAGAGCTGAACTCTCTCAATATTGCCTGTGCCTTCATCCCAGTAGCCTTCCCAGCGTACATAAGTGGAGTAGCTGTTCATCTGTACCTCTTCAATCTTGAAGGGGCCGGAGCCAACTGGTGCCTGCCAGTAGGCAGCACGCTGAGCCTGCACTGGATCGGTGTCCTTCAGGAGATGCTTGGGCAGCGGCGGCCACTGCGAGAAGGTGAGCAGAGCGTTGGGATCAACGGTGGCAAAGTTAAAGGTAATCTTGTTGCCATCAATTACGATGCCGCTGATGCCATCGGCTTCGCCGTTCATGAAGGCATCGTATCCTTCCAGGGAGCTGTAGGTAGCAGCTGCCACGGCGTTAAGCTGAGGTACCCGAGCGGAGTACTCAACAGTGAACTTCACGTCTTCAGCGGTGATGGGGGTACCATCGTGCCAGGTGATGCCATCACGGAGTACAAACTCAATGGTCAGTCCATCTTCGCTCACCGAGTACTCAGAAGCGAGCTGTCCCTTGTAAGGGGTGAGGTTCTCATCTGCGACCACCAGGCGGTCGAAGAGGAACTTCTGGGTCATGTACAGCGCTGGGTTGGTAAATACGGTTTCAAAGAACTCAATGGGACCACCAGAGGAATACAGGGTGTAGTTGCCCTTGGCATCTGGCTGCACATCCCAATCAATAATTCTCCAGTCGGAGAAGAACTGCTGGTTACCAATGGGGGCACCCTTGCGGTCTAATCTGTTGCTCTCTACTACAAACTGCTGTTGATGGTAGAGGGGGATGTTAAACAGAGTCTCGTTCTCGTATTTCTGTAATTCGAAAAACGCTTGTTTTTGTGCTTCTATATCGGCAACATTGGTGGCTTTAATTAACTCATCGAGTACCGGATCGGTGGGTGTATGAGAGTTGCTGGCTGCTCCTCCCATAAAGCGGTTATAGTACTCGTGCATAGCCAGGGCAGCAACGGCACCGTAGGCCAGATCCCAGTCCACAGCGGAGGGTCCGTTTACAGGATCTGCTGGAGGCATCCACAGCTGGGCAGCCAGGTCACCTTCGAGCTTGCGGGCGTTCATTTTGATGCCTACTTGGTCCAGGTAAACCTGGATTGCAGCCATCAGGTCAACAGTTTCCTGGTCACCATAGTAGTAAACTACGTCTAATACAGTGTTGGGATCCCAACCGGCTTCCTTAAGAAGCTGCTTGGCTTTTTCCGGATTGTATTCATATGGATTCAAACCGTCAACTTTCCACTCGCCATCAGGCGTCAGGCTGTTGGCCACGCTGGCCCGGCCTTCCATCAAGCTGTCAATCAATGCTTCCATGTCAATGGCATAGGCGATAGCCTGGCGAACACGGGGGTCTGCCAATGGGCTTGGCTGAGCCGCGAATGCTAATGCTGTGCTCGCAAACGCGATGACTAATGTGAGACAGAGAATGCTTAGTCGCTTCAAGATGATTCCTCCTTTGATTTCTACGCAACCTCGGTACTCTTCCAACGCAGGTAAGTTTGCTTTCCCCACCTACCACCTCCGTAAGGTTAAGTAACTCATGTTAAAGTCACGTATTCTTTCTTGTGGTATTTCGGATCTTCTACAGCCGGTGGCAAATTCCTTCACGGATCGAAGACAAAATGAAGTTTTTCTCCATTCGGCTCTGAGCTGGACATATAACAAGGAGGAACTCTCCAATTCGTGTGGAATATGTAATAAAAGCAACGTAAGGTTGACAACGGAAGCGAGGAGGAGGCAAATGGCTAGAGAAATCAGCCTGCCAGCCGGAGGGTTTGCCCGCATTCGCAGCGCATACCCTTCCCTAACCCCTACAGAAAAGAAGGTCGCTGATTACTGCTTAGAAAAGCCCGAGGAGATCATTTATCTTTCCGTAACCCAATTGGGTGAGCGCTGCGGAGTGGGAGAAGCCACCATTATCCGTTTTTCCCAAGCGGTGGGTTTTTCCGGCTACCAGGCCCTAAAACTCAACTTAGCCTTAGAATTGGCCAACAAACAGGAAAACGGCACAGGCGGTACCCTAACCGCGGACGATTCCATGGAAACCTTGATCGAAAAGATCACCGCCATGAATGCCAGCGCACTCCACGACACCTCCCAAATGGTGCGCCCTGCAGCTTTGGAAAAAGCAGTGGAAGCGATCATTAAAGCGAAGAACCTGTTTTTTGTGGGGGTGGGTACCTCCGGGCTTACAGCCCTTGATGCCCAAAGCAAGTTTTTGAGAATCGGCATGATTGCCCACGCCCTTGCCGATGCCCATCATCAAATTATGGCACTGGCCCATATCAGCAAAGAAGACCTGTGTGTTGGTTTCTCCCACTCCGGCAGCACCAAGGACACTGTGGACTGCATGCGCCTGGCCAAGAAAAACGGCGCCTTCACCATCGCCGTAACCGATGTGGTGAAATCGCCCATCACTGAAGTGTCAGACATTGTACTCCTCACCAGCTCCGCTGAAGATCCACTCCAAGGGGGATCCCTCCGCTCCAAGCTGGCCCAGGTGCATATGATCGATTTATTGTATACCGGTGTGGCCCACCGCCTCGGCGACAAGGTGGTAGAACTGAAAAAGAAGACCGCACTATCTGTCGTTGACAAACTATACTAATGGCCTTTTGCCAGCTGCCTCACGAAGGGAAACGCAAAACCTTCAATTGATATTGCTTGCTAGAAGATCTCAACTCCATTCAGGAGGGGGGATCTTCTTCTATTTTGTGGAAATATACTCCTGTTCTACAGCAACTCACGAACAGCTCAATAAGCGCAGTTATGGGGAGGGCTTGCTCTATGCGCGACATTACTGGCCGCAGAAGGTGGTTGTGGTTTGCCATCTTGTCGCTGCTCTTTTTTCTGATCATTGCCGTAAGCACGGGCAGCGTCCAGTGGATGGGAAGGATCCGCGGGGATAGCGTAGATGGCTTCGTGCCCTATCTCGAGGAACGCCTGCAGTTTTTAATGAAGAAACACCAGATTCCAGGGGTCAGCTTGGCCCTGGTCTATGATGGACGCATCGTGTGGGCGGAGGCTTTTGGTTACGCCGATCTGGAAAGCGGCAGACTGCTTATGGTGGAAACGCCCATGCGGGTGCAGTCCATTTCGAAGTCGGTCACCGCCTGGGGTGTGCTCAGCCTCTATGACCAAGGACTAATAGACCTCGATGCCCCGGCGGGGGCATATCTCAAAAACTTCAGTCTTCCCCCCTCGGATTTCCCCGTAGAAGAGATCACTGTCCGCCGCCTGCTGAGCCATACGGCTGGCTTGCCGCTGGGAGATGTGTTTACCATTTACTCACCTACAGAAGAAATGCCCTCTCTCCAGGAAAAACTGACGCAGGAAGTTGTCTTAGCTAGGCATCCAGGGACAGCATTTTCCTATTCCAACACCGGGTACAATCTATTGGAACTGCTGATCGAGGAGGTGACGGGGCGGGACTTTGCGGAGTATATGGAGACGGAGATCCTGCGGCCCCTGGGCATGGAAAACTCCTCCTTCAACTGGAGCGCTGCTCTGACGCCTGCTCCACCCACGGGTTACGGGTTGGATGGCAGTGCTGTACCCGCCTATGTCTATCCAGAGAAGGCCTCCGGCGGCCTCTTTGCCACGGCGGAGGACATCGCACGGTTCTTGCTGGGGAGTATGGGCGAAAACCCAGTGTTAAGCAAGGATAGTATCAACCTTATGTATACGCCCACAGTTGACAAGATCGGCATTTACAGCCTCGTCTTTGACGCCTACGGCTTCGGGCATTACCTGGAAACTCTCTCCAGCGGCATGCTGTCCGTTTCCCACGGCGGGCAAGGCACCGGTATTATGACACATTTCCAGGCATTTCCAGAAACAGGTGATGGATTCGTCATCCTAACCAACAGTCAAAGAAGCTGGCCCTTCATAGCCTACCTGCTCAGAGAGTGGGCTAGGTGGCGGGGGTTTCCCTCCCTAGGAATGGAAAGGATTCTGTGGGGCAGTTGGGGTCTGGCTGGAATTGCCGCCCTGCTCCTGGCTCAAAGCGTGATGCTGCTCACACAGCTTTTCACACCAAAATCGATTCGCTCTCGGTGGCTGCGGGCCTTGGCCGCACTCGCATTGTTCGCCCTGCTGCTTTGGAATGCAAACCAGGATTACATCTTTCTGCGAGCCGTTTTCCCCATCCACTCTGTGTGGCTTTGGGGCGCGGCCTTGGTGTTCGCCGCCGTATTGCTGATCTCCGCACTAAGTCCCGGTTGACATCATGTGCAGCCGTTGATACAATTAGGCTGATATGCAAAGGTTGTGAACAGGAGTAGTATGACGGGTTTTCAGAGAGCTGCTGGTTGGTGCAAAGCAGCACAAATCCCTTCAGAACTCGCCTGGGAGCCGCTGGTGCGAGATGTAGTGCCAGCCGGTCATACCGTTACCATGCCGAGAGGATCGCCGTTTTAGCGCGATCAATTAGAGTGGTACCGCGAAAATCTTTCGTCTCTAAATAGAGGAGAAAGGTTTTTTCATTTTTAACCGATTTAAAGCGAAACGGAGGATGCTTGATGGCCCGCTACAACTTTCGAGCCGTAGAAAAGAAATGGCAGGAGATCTGGGAAAACGAAGAGATCTTCAAAACACGCAATGATTTTACTAAACCGAAGTTCTATGCCCTGGTGGAGTTTCCCTATCCTTCCGGGGAGGGGCTGCATGTGGGACATCCCAGGCCCTACACAGCTCTGGATGTGGTGGCCCGCAAGCGGCGCTTGGAGGGTTACAATGTCCTCTACCCCATGGGCTGGGATGCCTTTGGGCTGCCCACAGAAAACTATGCAATTCAAACTAAGATCCACCCAGCTGTGATCACGGAACGCAATATCAACCGCTTTCGGGAACAACTGAAATCCCTGGGCTTTTCCTTTGACTGGTCCCGGGAAGTGAACACCACTGACCCCGCCTACTTCAAGTGGACCCAGTGGATCTTCCTTAAGCTCTTTGAAAAGGGGCTGGCCTACAAGAAGGAGATGCCCATTAACTGGTGCCCCAGGTGTAAAATCGGCCTGGCCAACGAAGAAGTGGTAGACGGCGGCTGTGAACGCTGCGGCCACGAAGTGGAAACCAAAGTGAAGAACCAGTGGATGCTGAAGATCACTGCCTACGCGGAAAGACTGATCAATGATCTGGACCTGGTGGATTATATCGAACGGGTCAAGATCCAGCAGCGCAACTGGATTGGCCGCTCCGAAGGTGCAGATGTTACCTTTAAGATCAAGGATACCGAGGAAAGCCTTGTGGTCTTTACCACCAGGCCCGACACCCTTTTTGGTGCCACCTATATGGTAATTTCCCCTGAGCACCCTGTCTTGGAGAGGCTCAAGGAGCGCATTACCAATCTGCCAGATATCACCGCATACCAAGAGCAGGCCCGGCGAAAGTCGGAGTTTGAACGCTCCCAGCTGGCCCGGGAGAAGACCGGTGTCCAAGTTGAGGGGTTAAAGGCCATCAACCCAGTGAATGGCGAGGAAATCAGCATCTGGGTATCCGACTACGTACTCATGAGCTACGGCACTGGAGCAATTATGGCTGTGCCCGGCCACGATGAGAGGGACTGGGAATTTGCCAAAAAGTTCGGCCTGCCCATTATTGAAGTAGTAGCCGGCGGCGATGTTACCGAACAGGCTTACACCGATACAGAGACGGGAACCATGGTCAATTCCGGGTTCTTAAATGGCCTGGATGTGCAGACCGCTAAAGCCAAGATTACAGAGTGGCTGCGGGAACAGGGTTTAGGCGAGCCCAAGGTAAACTACAAGCTGCGGGACTGGGTCTTTTCCAGGCAGCGCTACTGGGGCGAACCAATTCCCCTAGTGCACTGCGAAAAATGCGGTTGGGTGCCGGTACCTGAAGAAGAACTGCCTGTGCGCCTGCCCCAGGTGACCAATTACGAGCCCACCGATACAGGTGAGTCGCCCTTGGCCAAAATCAGGCACTGGGTGGAAACCACCTGCCCCAAGTGCGGAGGCTATGCGGAGCGGGAAACGGACACCATGCCCCAATGGGCTGGTTCGTCCTGGTACTTCATGCGCTACACGGATCCCCACAACGACCAGGCGCTAGCCAGCAAGGAAGCGTTGAATTATTGGCTGCCTGTGGATTGGTACAACGGCGGGATGGAACACACCACTCTGCACCTGCTCTACTCCCGCTTCTGGCATAAGTTCCTATACGATCTGGGCATCGTGCCTGGGCCAGAGCCGTACAGCAAGCGCACTTCCCATGGCATGATCCTAGGCGAGAACAACGAGAAGATGTCCAAATCCCGGGGTAATGTGGTCAACCCCGATGATGTTGTGGCAGAGTACGGTGCAGACACCATGCGCCTCTACGAGATGTTTATCGGCGATTTTGAGAAGAGCGTACCCTGGAGCACCGATGGGGTGCGGGGCTGCAAGCGCTTTTTGGACAGAGTTTGGAAGCTGATGGAAGTGGTCAAACCAGGTGATGCCTACAGCCCTGAACTGGAAGCTAAGATGCATCAGACCATCAAGAAGGTGAGCCAGGACTACGAGGGCCTCAAGTTCAACACGGCCATTGCGGCGCTTATGACCCTGCTCAACGAGATCAACCATGTGGGTTCCATCAATGAGGCGGAGATCAAGGCCTTCCTGATCCTCCTCAACCCAGTGGCACCCCATATTACAGAAGAAATGTGGGAGAAATTGGGCTTTGAGGGGATGCTCAATGAGCAGAGCTGGCCCACCTGGGATGAAGAGAAGACCATTGAGCAGACCATTGAGATCGGTGTACAGATCAATGGCAAGGTGCGGGGCACCATTACGGTGAATATCAACGATCCTCAGGAAGCTGCCAAAGAGAAGGTAATGGCCAACGAGGCCATCCAAAAGGCTTTGGATGGCAAGACCATTGTCAAGGAAATCTACGTGCCAGGGCGCATCTACAATATTGTGGTGAAGTGAGGCAGGAAGCAAGAGGCAGGAGGCAGGAAGCAGGAAGCAGGAGGTAAGAAGCGGGAAGCAAGAGGCAAGAACAGTTGAAGCGGCGCCAGCTCGGAAAGGGCTGGGGCCGCTTCTTTTCTATCTGTTCATCATTCCTGCAGAATCCCTCTGGCAATCGCCTCCTGCAGCAGCTGTTCCACCGCTTCCCCTAAGACCGGGGAGATCTGGGCAATGGGTTCCATGCGCTGCCGCACCTTAGCCGCGGGTACGCCGTGGATGCGCCAGGTGCCTCCTTCTGTGTGGAAGTTGAGCAGGAGGGGCTGGAGGCGATCTAGACAGGCCGCGAACTTGGCTTCCGGGGTGGCCCTGGCTTCAAACTCGTCCCAGAGTTCCCGCAGTTCCCGCCCCTGATCAGCTGGGAGCAGGCCGTAAATGCGCTCCGCCGCCTTGATTTCTCGCTCCTCCTTGCCCACCGCGGCTTCAGGATCGTAGCAGAAGACATCTCCCGCGTCGATCTCCACCACATCGTGGAGCAGCACCATCTTCATCACCTTGAGCAGATCCACAGGCTCAGGCACGTATTCTGCCAACAGCACCGCCAACACCGCTAGGTGCCAGGAATGCTCTGCATCGTTTTCCCGGCGGGAAGCATCGGCGATCAGGTTCTGCCTGTAGATGTTCTTGAGCTTATCGATCTCCATCACGAACTTCAGCTGCTGTGCTAAGCGCTTGGGCAGGTTTTCCATTTCTCTCTCCTATCCTTGATACCACTCTATAGGGATGGGCTCCCGATCTAAGAACAGATCGGGATTGCGCCGCAGGAACTCCATGGTGAGGTCCACCATGGGTGCCACCTCGATCAGGGTACTCACCGCAGCGCCAATCTTCCCCCGTACCGCAATACCCAGGGTGAGTAAAGGCTCCTCCAGCTTGTCATAGTTGTCAGATAGATTACGGATGGGGGCCTTATGGCGGCGCATGGGCCGATCTAGGAGGCGCCCATCAGGAGTGCGGATTTTCAGCAGTTGATACCCGGCACTGATGCGGTTGGGTACCCCTGCCCACTCCTCCACTCCGTGAATGAGGGTGTTGCAGGTAAGAGGGACGCCTAAGAACAGCACCTTAGCTCCGCGGTCGTAGAGCTTGCCCCAGCACCCTTCCCTGGGACAGGGAGTGTCAAATTTCTCCTCACCCTGGATAAACTCCTGGGCATCTGGGCCATAGGCCGCCACAGAATGGGTGGGATGCCAGGAGCGCAGAACTCCTGGGCGCTGGCGGAACAGGTTGGTGAGCACCCCCACGCAAGAGGGTTCCTCTGCCAAATCAAAGACATTGTAGATCCCATTGATCTGGTCCCAAGTGTGGGTGGGTAAAACCAACAGGCCTGGAGCTAAGTATTCGCAGAAGGCATCCAGCACCGCCTCAGCTCCCCCCCGCACCGGTCCCAAAGACTTGAGGGAAGAATGCACCAGGAGGGTGTCCTGGGGCTGGATGCCCAGGCCCTTCAAATCCCTTTTAAGATCCTCCTTGCTGTACATAACGGGCTCCCCTCAGGAAAATTTGTATAGATAATCACGGTAGCTATTAGGATCTTCCAGCGAAAACTCAAACGTGACCACACCCTGATAGTCCAGCTGCTTCAAGGACTGGATGACGTGGACATAGTCGATGGTGCCCTGGCCTAAAGGCAGGTGTTCATCGACGCTTCCCGAGTTGTCGTGGAGGTGAACATGGAAGATCTCATCGAAGAGCAGGTTGATAAACTCGCTGGGCTGATAGCCAGATACAACCGCGTGCCCCACATCAAGGGTCATCCCCACATTACTGCGGTTCACCTTACCCAGCAGTCTTTTGAGCTCTTCTGGGCTGCGGTAGAGTTCATGGGGATAGACTAAGTTCTCGAGGCAGATCAACAGGTCTGGGGCGAGATCCGCCAAATCCTTGATGGACCGCACCAAAAACTCCTCTTGGGGCACCAGCTCGTCCCGGATGGTAGGCGACGCTGTCTCCTTGGACCACTTCCCACCGGGCATGGCGAGAATGCCTGGGGAGGCATGCACCGCCACCGCGGAAGCTCCAATCTCCCGGGCCATCTCCAGGGCAGCCTTGACATCCTGCACAGATGCCTCCCTGATCCGGCGGTTGATGCTGCCCAGGTTGATATCGGTGATGGGGGCATGGAGGGTAAAGGTCGCCTCAAGCTCTTCTTTAATGCGCTTGATGTTTTCCCTGTACACTTTAAACTGCTCAGGATCGTAGTGCGACTCTCCGCCTACCACCTCAAAGCCATGCAGGCCTGCCTCCAGGGCCTGCACAGCATACTCAAAATCGTGCTGCGGCTTAAACCAGCCGTGATACCTCATTGATTAAGACTCCTCTCTAGGGACGCAGAATGCGTCCAGCAGCCAGCTGGCTCTGGACAATCTCATACATATTCGTAATGGAACCTACACCCAACTGCTCTGTGAGTCCGAAGAAGTTCAGGCAGGTTCCGCAGCTCATAATCTCCACTCCCTGGGCGGAGAGCTTGCGCAGGTCTTCCAAGGTATCCGCGCCCTTTACTGCCAGCTTCACGCCGGAGTTGTAGAGCAGTACCTTGGCGGGAAGCTCCTCCAGCTCAGTTACAGCATAGACAAATGATTTCATTAGCAGGCGTCCAAGTTCTGGATCCCCAGCGCCCATCTGGTCACTGGACAAAACCACAATTTCATCGCCCCTCACAGCCTCCTTCTCGGGCTGGGCTGTTGGGGTTTGGGGCTCCCCGGATCCCACAGTAATCACTATGGCATACCTGTCCTCGCTGATAGTGTTCAGTTCATACTCCAACCCCAGCTGCTTAGCCATTTTCTCCAAGTTCTGCTGGGCGATGGTATTGTCAACCACAACCTCCAGCTGCCCAGCTGTGAGTTCTTTCAGTGCCTTTTTGGCTTCCAAAACCGGCAAAGGGCAGCTCAAGCCTGTGGCATCAAGGGTCTTTTTCATTTCACCACAATCTCCTTTTCCTGCTCGTCCACGATTTCTCCTACAATCCCACAGGGCAAATCCAGGCCCTCCAGCTCCGCCAGGAGATCCTCCGCGGCAGCCTTGGGCACACTCACCAAAAGGCCCCCTGAAGTCTGGGGATCAAAGAGCACTTCTTCCATGCTGAAATGCACCTCTGGCCCAAACTCCACATACCCCTCGAGGAAATTGCGGTTGCGCTGGGCCGCACCGGTAACCAAGAACTCCGCAGCATACTCCAAGGCTTCGGGAATAACCGGTACTTCACTGCTGAAGATCACAGCCTTGCGCTCTCCGCCCAGCATCTCATGTAAGTGGCCTAAGAAGCCAAAGCCCGTCACATCTGTGCAGGCGTGCACGGGGTACTTCCTAATTATCTCCGCGGCGTATTTATTAAGGGTGGCCATGGAAGCGACCGCCTTCTGTAGGGCCTGCTGGGATGCTTCTCCCACCCTAGCCGCGCCGCAGATAATGGCTACGCCTAGGGGCTTGGTTAAAACGAGCAGATCCCCAGGCTCACATCCCCTATTGGTATAAATCTTCTGGGGATGCACTATGCCAGTTACCGAGAGCCCATATTTCACTCCATCGTCCTCAATAGAATGGCCCCCGGCTAACACCGCGCCTGCTTCCAGCACCTTTTCGCTGCCCCCCTGAAGAATCTGGGAGAGGATCTCCAAGTCCATCTTCTCTGGAAAGCAGACGATATTTAGGGCAGTCTTGGGCTCACCGCCCATGGCCCAGATATCGCTCAGGGCGTTGGCGGCAGCAATCTGGCCGAAGGTATAAGGATCTTCCACCATGGGGGGGAAGAAATCCAAAGTGTGCACTAAAGCCAACTCATCTGTGAGCCGGTAAACCGCTGCATCATCTGACTGGTCAAAGCCCACCAAGAAATCAGGATCCTGAACCTTGGGGAGCTGAGCCAAAATGTTCGCCAGGACCTCCGGTCCAATTTTCGCGGTTCAACCCCCGCCTCGGCAAAAGACCAATTCTTCTGCCATCTGCCTCACCTCACTTCAATTCCACAACTCGATCATAGCTTAAGTCTAACTCTCGGGCACGCTCCAATAGAATGTCCACAGTATCCGGGGCAGCCAACCAGGCTAAGCCGCAGTGGGCGCTGATCTCCACCGGCATGGGAATGAGGCGGCCTGGCAGGCCTTCCTCTTTACACGCCCGCTCCCAGGCTATGGCGTGGGTGGTGGTCTGAAAAGTTATCACTACCCTGGTTTCAACCATGCTGCTTCCCTCCATACTGTCGGGCGATTTCCCCTAGAGCTGCCGCGGTCTCTGCCAGCTCCGCCTTGGTATTCAAGTGGGAGAAGCTGAACCGCACCGCTCCTTGATCTTGGGTGCCCAGCGCTTTGTGGAGCAGGGGCGCACAGTGCCCCCCTGAGCGGGTGCAGATGCCCCTTTCCGCCAAAAGCTGGCTGACCAAACTAGCTCCCACACCCTTAAGATTCAAAGTCACAATGGGCAGGCGGTGAACAGCCTGGAAATCTCCGTACACCACAACCTCTGGAATTTCCTTAACGAGCCCGTGGAAATAGCTGGTGAGATCAGCTTCCAGCTGCTGGATCTTCTCCAGCCCCTGGGCCTGCACATAGTGCAGCCCCGCCAAGAGCCCGGCAATCCCAGGAGTATTCAAGGTGCCCGCTTCCAGCGCTTCCGGCATCTCCTGGGGATGCTCCTGGGAAAAGGTCTGAACGCCGCTGCCCCCTACTTTTAAGGGGCGCAACTTGAGGCCTGGGCGCACATAAATCCCGCCAACTCCCTGGGGCCCGTAGAGGGCCTTATGTCCTGTAAAACACAGGATATCAATGGGCTGCTCTGCTAGGTTGTAAGGATACCAGCCCGCTGTCTGGGCTGCATCAATAATCACAATAAGTCCATGCTCGCGGCAGAAGCCCAGTAGAAAACCTAGATCCAAAAGACTTCCTGTAAGATTGGAACCATGGGCGGCCACCACCGCCCTGGTGTTAGGGCGCAGCTCGCGCCTTATGGCTTCCAGATCCACTACACCCCGGCTGTCTACTGGTAAGATTGTCAGTTCCACTCCCCGCCGCTCCAGGAGAAAGAGGGGCCTGAGCACTGAATTATGCTCCTGGGCTGTGGTGATCACATGATCCCCCGGCTCCAAGAGGCCGAACAGGGCTTGATTCAAACTCTCCGTGGCATTGGCGGTAAAAGCGATGCGGCTGGGATCGCTGCTGCCAAAAAACCGAGCGGCTTCCAGCCTGGCCTCGAAGATCAGGCGGCTGGCGCTTAAGCTCAGCTCATGGCCTCCCCGCCCACTGTTGCCCACAGTCTGCAGCGCTGAAACCACCGCCTGCCCCACCTGGGGCGGCTTTGGAAATGAAGTGGCGGCCTGGTCTAAGTAGATCATGGGACGCCTCCTTCCCTGCACTCTAGATTCACTTCTCGTCTGTGCAGCTCCGATCCTGCTTGCTTTACCACACAGCCACCGTTCCGTCCACCCGGCTCTCCGTACCGCCCACTAACACGTCCCCGGCCTTGAGGATGATCTGGCCCCGGCCGTAACCAGTGTTTTCTTCCGTCACCGTTATCTCATGGCCCAAGCTGGCAAGCTGTTCCACCACTTCCTGGGGCATGGTCTTCTCCAACTGCACTTGATTGCCCTTAATCCACTGAAAACGGGGGGCATCCAGGGCAGCTTGGGGATTGTGCCCGAAGTTCACCAGGTTCATCACCACCTGCACATGCCCCTGGGGCTGCATAAAGCCGCCCATAACGCCTAGGGGGCCCAAGGGCCTGCGATCCTTAGTGAGGAAACCTGGGATAATGGTGTGGTAGGGCCTTTTGCCTGGAGCAAGGCAGTTCACATGCTGGGGATCAAAGGAGAAATTGTGTCCCCGGTTGTGGAGGGCGATACCCGTGCCTGGCACCACTAGCCCTGAGCCAAAGCCCATGTAATTGCTCTGAATAAAGGAAACCATATTACCCTCCGCATCTGCGGTACACAGGTACACAGTACCTCCCTTGACTTCCTGAGAAGGAGGAGGCAGCAGCGCATCTGAGCGGATCAGCTTGCGCTTTTCCTTCGCCCACTCTTCAGAGAGCAGGTAAGGAACGGAAGCCTGCATATGCTTGGCATCAGCCACATATTTCTGGGCATCGGTAAAGGCCAGTTTCAGAGCCTCGATCTGCAGGTGGTAGGTTCTGGCAGCATGTTTGTCTTCCGGCTTGAGGTCAAACCCCCGCAGGATGTTCAGAGCCATCAGGGCCACAATGCCCTGCCCGTTGGGGGGAATCTCCCACACTTCCAAATCACCGTACTTAGTGAAGATGGGATCCACCCACTCCGCCTGGTAGGCGGCTAGATCCTCAGCCCGCAGATAGCCTCCGTGTTTTTTGGAGAAGGAGTCGATGCGCTCCGCGATCTCGCCGCGGTAAAAGGCCTCAGCCTTGGTGTCCGCAATCAGGCTTAAGGTCTTGGCATGATCACGCAGACGGACCATTTCTCCAGCCTGGGGAGGCCTGCCCTCTGGGGCAAAGGTGTCAAACCAAGGCTTATACTCCTCGCTCTGCAGATGCTTAGAATAAATCTCAAAGGCGCGGTTCCACTGGCGGCTGAGCACCGGTGAAACTGGATAGCCGTTTTCCGCATAATCGACAGCTGGAGCAAAGACTTCCTTGAGATCAAGCCTACCGAAGCGCTTAGAGAGGGCCGCCCAGCCCGCGGGCGCTCCTGGTACGTTCACAGGCACAAAACCATACTTAGGTATTTCCTTATACCCCTGCTCTTGCAGCGCCCTAAGGCTGATGGCCTGAGGTGCCGGTCCGCTGGCGTTTAAGCCGTAGAGCTCACCTTGAAAAGCCACAATGGCAAAGGCGTCACCGCCGATACCGTTGGAAGTTGGTTCAAGAACGGTAAGGCAGGCTGCGGCAGCCAAAGCGGCATCCACCGCATTGCCTCCCTTTTTCAACATTTCCAGCCCCGCTTGGGCTGCTAAGGCGTTGGAAGTGGCCACCATGCCCTTCCGGCCATAAAAAGGAAACCTCTGGGAAGGGTAGCAGACTCCCAGATCACCAATGTTTAGATTCACTTAATTCCCTCCTGTGCCGTGCTTGCTGCACGGAGATTCAGCATTTCCTGATCCCTATTCATAAAGCGCAGATACCAAGTACTGAGGATTATCCCCTTCAGGATGGAGGAAATACTGATAGCCCACCATACCCCATCCAGGTTCAGGGCAGTCGCGGACAGGATCAGAGCCGCAGGGATCCTGAACAGATTGAGGCTGATGCCCACAATGGAAGGGGGCGCAGTCCTGCCCAAGCCGATAAAGGCCCCTGCTGTGAGGATCTCCACCGTTTGAGGCAGCTGGGAGATGCCCAAAATCCGCAAATAGGCGACGCCAAGGGCAATGGCCTCTGGCTCATGCAGGAAAATGGAGATTAGGGGCCTGGCGGCGAAGATCAGGGCGGCGGTGGCAGCAAACCCTATGCAGGAGACAATCCCTAAACCCACATAGTAGCCTCGATACACCCTCTGGCCCTTCTTGGCGCCGTAGTTTTGGCCCGAGAAGGCACTCATGGCCGATTGAAAGCCGCCAGCAGTCATCCAGGAAATGGACTCAATCTGCGAGCCCACCTTCTGTACCGCAATGGCTAACGGCCCCCACGCAGAGATAATCCTGGCTATGCCCATGGAAATGGAGGTGAACAGCGCGTTCTGCACAGCCATGGGTAAGCCCATGATCACCATACCTTTTAGGTACGCCCAATCAGGCTTGGCAAAGGGCTTCAGGCCTGCAAAGAGTTCTGGTCTCTTGCGAGCTTCCAGAACAAAGGCGCCAGTAGCCAGCAGCTGAGCTAACACCGTGGCCACAGCTGCTCCAGCTACCCCCATCTCTGGAATGGGGCCTAAGCCAAAAATGAAAATGGGATCAAGGATAATATTCGCAACCAATCCTAGGGCATTGATCCGAAAGGGGGTGGTGCTGTCGCCCGCTCCGTTGAAAATGGCGGTGAAGACAGGGTTGGCGGCAAAAAACACCATTCCATAACAGATGATGGTAAGATAAGTGCTGGCTAAACCCTGGATTTCCGCACCTAAGCGGTAGAAGCCCAGGAGCGGCTCCCGCAGGGCCACTAGGGCTGCAGCATAGAGCACGCTGAGCACTACGATGAGCTGGAGGCTGTGGCGGATGGCCTTGGCGGCACCCTCCCTATCCTGCCTCCCTATGGATTGGGCTACCCCCACCTCTGCCCCAATCCTGGGGATAATGATAAAAGCATGGGCCAGCCAGGTAAAAAAGCCCGCGGTACCCACCGCGGCTACAGCTCCACTCCCCAGCCTGCCCACCCAGATCATATCGATAAACCCGTAAGCCATCTGGACAAAAGAAGTGCCAATGGTGGGTAGGGCCAGCCTGAGCAGTCCTTGCAAGATGCTTCCTTCAGTTAACACCACTGCTTTGCTGCGTCTAATCATGGATCTTTCCTCGCTTTATCTGCTTCCTGCCTGCCCACACATATTCTCCAGAGCTGGTGCTGTTCCTGCCTTAGCTAAGGCCCTGACCCTAGGCATAAAAAAAGCTGGAAGAAACCTCCCAGCCCTAGTTCCCTAATGTATGGAGTTACTCTAGAGGCTCCAAAACTCCTATGAACACCCAACCTTCTTCGTAAGCGTAATCTCTGGCCACATCGCCCAGCTGAAGCTCTACCATGTCCCGTCTTTCCATCTCGATTACTTCTTCATAGGCAAAGGGCCTGCCGTCAGCATATACTCCCTGCAGATAGACGGGTTGGGTTCCCCTCATGTCGTTGTTCAGATTCACGAAAAAGGAGAAGTCTTTCACGCCCACCGTCATAAAGGTTTCTTCCTGGATGGCTGCGAACATGCCATCGATCTTCTCTCCGTTGAGGGCCAGCCCAAAGGCAGCCCAACCATCATCCATGGGCATCACCACAATCGCCATGGATTCCTCGATCCAGGGCTCTTCCAGGGACTCGTCGAAGTCCAGTACAGGCACCTTCACGTCCACAATCACTTTAGAGGAGTAATCTCCGCTTCCCGTGCGGAAGTTCTTCACGTCCCTAAAGTTCTGCTCCAGCACATTCTTGAGCAGCTCATTGTATTCTTCCCCTGGCGATTCAATGAGGATAGAACCTGTGGTCAGAATGTATTCCTCTTCGCCGTTGATCACATCCCATATATCCTGAACATATAAGTCGGTCACGAACTCCCCGGCACATCCCGTCAGAAGAAAAGCAGCGAGTACCAATGCCAACCCGACTAGCTTCCTAGGTACCATATGAACCCCCCTCAAGGTTTAGTGTATGAACCTTCGCCAGGGTGGTGCCATTTCCTTCTTCTTCCAATTAGTTCTTTTTGGTACAAACTATCCCTTCACCGCGCCGGTAGTCAGCCCCGTTACCAGGTACTTCTGGAGGAACATAAACAACAGCACGATGGGTAGGGCACCTAGGACAGAGGCGGCGGCAAAGACCCCCCAGCGGCTGGCGTACTGGTCATGGATAAAGAGCTGCAGGCCCACAGCCAGGGTGTATTTCTCGCTGGAACTGATCAGCACGCTGGCCAGGATCAGCTCGGAATAGGTGCCGATAAACTGCAGCAGGAAGATGACAGCCAAAATGGGCCTAGCTAAGGGCAGGATGATCATGTAGAAAGCTTGGAAAGGAGAGGCCCCGTCGATCATGGCCGACTCCTCTAAAGAACTGGGAATGGTGTCAAAATAACCTTTCATCAGCCAGGCATTGACCCCCATGGCTCCCCCTAGATACACCATGATCAAGCCCGCATGGGTGTTGATGCCCAAGGCAGGAACCAACCGGCCGATGCTCAGCACCAAGAGGTAGATGGAAACCGCGGCCAGCATCTGGGGAAAGACTTGAATCAACAGGGAGGCAAAAAGCCCGGTGCGGCGCCCCTTAAAACGAAACCTGGAAAAGGCGTAGGCGGCAAAGGCGGTCAGGATCACCACCAACGTAGAGGTGATTAGGCCAATCACCACCGAGTTCTTGATCCACAAAGCGATGGGATACTGCTCACTGGTGAAGATTTCCCGGTAGTTGTCTAAACTGGGGTTGGAGGGAATCAGTCTCTGCCCCACTAAGGTGTTGGCTGGGTTGAAGGATGCGGAGATCACCCACAGAATGGGAAAGAGGGCAAACACCACGAAGAACAGCAGCACCGCATGGCGCCAGAGAGCCCGAAAGAAGCTGTGTTTTCTATACATTCTTACGCACCTCCTCCAGGGCCCCAGTGAAGCGGAAGTTTAGGAAAGTGATGGCCCCAGTGATCAGAAAGATAACCAGAGTAACCGCGGAAGCCAAACCGTAGTCCACTCCCCGCCCGCTTTCAAAGGCCAAGCGATAGGTGTAGGAGATGAGAATATCGGTATGCCCTGCGGGAGTTTGAGCGTTGACTATGGGCGGCCGCCCCCTGGTCAACAGATAAATGACTGAGAAGTTGTTGAAGTTAAAGGAAAAAGACGCAATGAGCAGAGGTGCAACGCTCACCATGAGCAGCGGCAGGGTGATATGGTAAAACTGCTGCCAGGTGGAAGCGCCGTCCACCACCGCGGCTTCATACATCTCTGAATTGATGCTCTGCAGTGCCCCTAAACAGACGATCATCATATAGGGAAAGCCCAGCCACAGATTGAGGATAACCAGCGCTACCTTGGCCCACACCGGATCCTGCAGCCAAGGCACACCAGAGCCAATGGTCGCTTTTAGGATCTGGTTAATCACCCCTAGCTCAGTATGAAAGAGCCCCCGCCAGATCAGAGCCGAGATAAAGGCTGGCACCGCATAGGGCAGAATCAGGACTGAGCGGTAGAACCTGCGGAAGCGCAGATGGGGATCGTTGAGGAGCAGGGCCAAAAACAAGCCCACGGCAAAGGTACAGCCCACGCTGAGCAGCGCCCACTGAATGGTCCAGACAAACACCCGCAGGAAAGGACCTGTAACCTGGGGATTGGTGAACAGCTTGCGGAAATTCTGAAAGCCGATCACCTCCCGGAAACCAGGGGTTAAGCGGGTACCGTCAGGAGCCTGGAAATACCCCTGCACGGATCGGTAAGTGGTGCCCGTCTCCAAATCAAGGAGCTCATCCCGCTCTGGGTAGTACTCGTACTGCTGACGGTAGACCCCAAAGGAGTTGATATTCCGCATCCTGAGCTGCCGCCCCTCATCCAAGGAAAAGGACAGTGCAGAGATTTCATTGGTGGCCCGCACCAAATCCGCCCGGGTCAGCTCAGTGAACCCCTCCAGCTCAACCAGGCGCGGATCTCCCTCCTGGACAGGGGTCAAGCCACCAGCATAGCCCAAAAACAGCTCACCCCCTGGGCTGGTGAACACAAAGTGCAGCTGGCCTTGGCCATCCCGGTAGGCCTGATAGGCGTAGTTGCCAGCCTCAGTGTCTAGGATGGAGCGTTCTTGGAGCTGGGCCACAGCCTGCTCCTTGCTGAGGATATTCCCCGTTCCGTAGTTGGTCAGGGAGATATACACAGTATAGACAATGGGATAAACCACTAAAAGGACCATAAAAAAGGTTGCCGGCAGTAAATAGCGGTAGGGATAGGCTTTCTCCGAAATAAAGACGAAATTGACCAGAGCCGCCCCTAGGAGTAGGAGAAGCAGAACCCAATAGGCCTGGCTGCTGTACAGAAACAGCGCAGTCCAGATAAAGACTACGTTGAGCACGCCCAAGAAGATAATCTTGATCAGCTTACCCACTTCCATCACTCATTTCTAAAGCTGGAGATCTGAAGAGATTCCCCTTGGAGAAGCTCCAAGGGGAATCGGTACTGCAGTGATTACATGCTGTCCTTAATGGTCTGCACAATGAGCTCCACAGCATTCTCGATTGCTGCCTTGGGAGTGGACTGCTGGTTGATCACCAGCTCAATGGCGTCGCTCCAAGCGGTCCAAACTGAGTTCATGGCTGGAATAGCCGGCATGGGCACAGCTGTGGAAGCGGCCTCCATTACCCCGCGCATATCAGGATCTTCGTTGATGATTTCAGCTGCAGGCAGGAAAGCGGTGGGACGAGGATCTCCCTCGTAAATGGCCAGCATGGTTTCGGTGGTGGCCACAAACTCGTTGAGGAAGATGTTGGCCAGCATCTTGTTCTCGCTAAAGGAGCTGACCATAAAGCCTTGAGCTCCCAAGAAGGGCTTACCATACTGCCCCTTGTAGGAAGGAATCTGGGTAAATCCATAGTTCACCCCAGCGGCCCGTACGTCACCAAATGCCCAGGGGCCGGTCATCATGGTTGCTGCCTGGCCTTCCTTAAACAGGCTCATCATGGTGTCGTAGGGTGTGGCCCTTGCGATGATGCCTGCATCCATGAGCTCTTGGAAGAACTCAAAGCCGGCTACGCCGCCTTCGTTAGCTAGGCCAACATCTAGGGGATCAAGAACACCCTGATCATCCATGCCAAACACATAGCCGCCTAGAATGCTGAAGAAGGGGAAGGTGTGGTAGGGATCAGGCTGGGGCAGCACTAAGCCGTAAATACCCTGGGCTTGCAGGCCTTCGCTGATCTCAATAAGCTCTTCAAAGCTCTTTACCCCATCTTCGCCCACTAAGTCTTTGTTGTAAAACAGGCCGATGGACTCAATGGCATAGGGGATTCCATAATACTGCCCGCCCCAGGTAAAGGCGTCTAGACCAGAAGAGAGGAACAGGGATGGATCCTCTATGTCAATGGGTTCAATAAGGCCGTCAGTGACCAACTGGCCCAACCAGTCATGGGCACCAATGATGATGTCGGGGCCTTCTCCTGTGGGAGCCACAATGGCCAAGTTATCGCGGATATCGCCAAAGGGCAGCTCTTGAATGCGGACAGTAATGCCGTACTCACCTACAAAAGACTTAGCTACTTCAGTAAGTACTGGAGCCCTTTCACCATCGGTCCAGATCAACAACTCACCAGGAACAGAAGCTGCTGCAGGCAGGCTGAGCACCGCAGCCAACACAAGCACGAGACAGATCGTGGCTAATCTTTTCATACAGGCACCTCCATTTGATTTTCTCCACTTTGACGATGCGACCTGAAAGAACCCATCACCTCCGCAATGACAACGTTTGCACTAATTGTTAACGGAACAAGAGGACGGTGTCCTCCTGCCCTAAACATTCTCTAACCATGCAGCAGCTCCTTCCTTTTGGGCAAATTTTTCATTGGGAAAGTTAAGAAAATCTTAGTCACCGATGCTCTGCACTCGGCCGTGGAATTCTCTTTGCAGGGCGGGGATTACCTCATCGGCCTTGACAGCCCGGATAAACTGCACTAGCGATTCCACTTCCAACTCCCGCAGGGCTTGCCCCTTCTCCCTGCTAGCATAACTGGCATCGCCTACATAATGCTCAGGGAAGTTGCTGTACCAGGACAAGGCTGAGAAACCGGCCTTAAGGTGTGCTGCCCGCCTGAGGGGCTCCGTCACTCCCGGCGGCACCTGATCCATCTTCACTAACTGGGGATGGTTGGCCAGGGAAAGGGAGGTCTCCCATTCGCAGGCATGGCCGTGGAACTCCGTCTCCAAAATCGCCTTCTGCTTTTCCCGGCCTTCAGGGGACAGCCCTTGGTAGTAGTAAACCGCATAGGGCTTGGGCTCCCAGAGCTGACATTGGGTGAGAAAGCCCAACAGATAGCTGTTCCCGCCATGGGCGTTGCAGAGGATGATCTTCTCAAAGCCATTACGGCCGATCTCATCTAGTACCGCCTGGAGCAGCTCCAGCAGCAGGGTCGGTTTGATGGTAATGGTCCCTGGAAAACAGCGGGCTTCATAGATCTGGCCGAAATAAAAAGGCGGAAAGACCACAGCAGGCTCCCGTTCCGCGGCCAAACAGGCCAGGGCATGCCCATTGAGGAAGTCGGTCCCTAAGGGCATATGATCGCCGTGGCGTTCCACCACGCCCAAAGCCAGCACGCATGTTTTCGTGTCCCTCACAGCCTGGGCGAATTCCGGGGAAGTCAAGTTTTCCCATTGCACGTTCCATCACTCCTCAATCGTTCTTGTGATGTTCATTCCTGCCAGCCTCGCTAACTTCCTGCCTCTCTCCCCGCCATCCTGTGTTTTTCATCGGGAAGGTTATTGACATATGCTCACAACCAGACTATACTAAAGATAAACGAACATATGCCCGAAATACAAAAGGAGGATTCAGCATGCCTGGAAGAGATGGAACAGGGCCCTGGGGAATGGGACAGCTCAGCGGCGGAGGTTGGGGACCGTGCGGACGTGCCTGGGGATGGCGCTGTGGCCCAGGCTGGGGGCGGGGCTCCGCCTTTTACTCTGCAGGGTTTTCCAGGGAAGAGCTGCTGCAGGAACGGAAACGCATCCTGGAGAAGGAATTAGCTCGGATCAACGAAGAGCTTGAACCGGCTGAGCATGATTAACTAAGGGAGTGATTATCTTGCCAAGGCCTCGCAAAGGGCGCAGGGTATGCTGTCTGCCTCAGAATACGGTATTTGGGCCCCTCCATACACCTCCACACGGGGATGAGGTGGTGATGACGGTGGATGAGTACGAAGCCATCCGCTTGCTGGATTTGGAAGGGCTCACCCAAGAAGAAGCAGCGCAGCGTATGGATGTAGCCCGCACTACGGTACAGCGCATCTACGCGGCAGCGCGCAGGAAGGTTGCGGAAGCTTTGTACGAGGGGTCCATCCTGCGCATTGAAGGCGGCGATTACGAGTTTTACCCGCCTGAGGATACTGCCTGGGGCTGCGGGCGCTGCCGCAGGCACCGGCGTGGTTTCGGCAGGAAGCACGGCGAATAGGAAGATCCCAGGCCAGGCCTGGGATCTTGCTTATTATTCTCAGCTCTTTTTGCGCCTCTCAAAGTCAGAGGCGATGGTCTTCTTCCACTCGTTATCCAAAACACCGGTGCGGCGATAGGAAGCCACCACATCGCTCATCACTGCGAAGTTCAGGGCCACGCCTAGATGGTCGGAGTGATAGCTTTGGGCCCGGTCCGCACTGATGCCGTAACTGCTAGCAGCGGCAATGGCGTCCATGTTTGCTCCCAAAAAGACAAACTCCCAGCCCTGCTCCTTGTGCTCCTCCACGAGAGCCTTCACCTTGTTCGGAGAAAAATCCCTGCTGCTGTTTTCGCAGCCATCGGTGATAATTACAAACAGCACCTTGTCCGCCCGGTATTCCTCACCGCTCTGCTCCTGCACATCGCTGATTTTTTGAATGGCGCTCCCCATGGCATCCAGCAGGGCTGTGGAACCGCCCACTTGATACTCCTTTTCCGTCAGGGGCTGCACAGCCCGGAGGTCGATGCGGTCGTGGATCAGCCGCATACTATGATCGAAGAGCACGGTGGTCACCAGGCAGCTGCCCTCAACCTCTTTCTGCTTAGCCAGCATGGCATTGTACCCGCCGATGGTGTCGTCCTCCAAGCCCGCCATGGATCCGCTTTTGTCCAGAATAAAGACCAGCTCCGTGTATGCCATCTTCTGCACTCCCTTTCATCTTTTGACTCTAGGATAACAGGAGTAGGCAGCCGGTTGGTCGCTTGGAAGGCGACAAATAAGGCTTGGTTTTCCCCTCACCTAATCTTCAGCATGCTTCCCCACGCTCCCCAGCAGGGGCTGATCATAGCTGAACAGCACTTCATTGATCTCAAAAATGTCATACCTGCGGCTGATAATGAAGTACTCCACGATCACATCCAGCGCTTGGCTGGGAGAGAGAGCATAGCCCGCCCTTCTTAACAGATCATGGGTCTCCTCTATAGTCAGTTCCAAGCCGATGGCCAGGGCCAGCACTGTGCGTTTGCTGGGCACATAACCCGGGTCACTGCGGATTTTGGAAAAAAGCCTCCGATCCAGATTGGCCTTTTTATACACCTCAACATCGGTTTTGCCTTTGGCGTCAATTAGCCGAAAGAGGGTTTCTGTAAAGGGTTCGTCCAGCTCCACCAAGAGACTGCGCCGCAGGTGGGAATACACAACTAAGGGTTCCAGAATTCTCTCCTGCTCGGCCTGGATTTCCGCCAAACGCCGATTCAAGCCCTCCACCAGGTTACCCCTGACCTGAATCTCCTGGCGGTTCAGAACAGCCAGGTAGATGTCGAGATCATGCTCGACTAAGAAATCTCCAATGGCCTCGGTGGCGATGCGCAGGGCTTCCCCCCTGGGATAACCATACACGCCGCTGGAAATCAAGGGGAAGGCTATACTGCTGCAGTGGTTTTCAACGGCCAAGCGCAGGCTGTTTAGGTAGCTGGAGCGCAGCTGCTCCGGCTCGCCCTTGGTTCCCCCTTGATAGATGGGGCCCGCGGTGTGGATGACGTACTTGGCTGGGAGATGAAAGCCTGGAGTGATCACCGCCTCTCCCACCCTGATGGGGGCTAGAGCCTGGCAGGCCTTGTCCATTTCCTCTGGCCCAGCGGCCTGGAAGATGGCGCCGCATACTCCACCGCCCCTAGCCAAGCTGGTATTGGCTGCATTAACAATGGCGTCCACCTGCATGGTGGTAATATCCTGCCTGACGATGCCAAAAGGCATTCTACTCCCCCCTTTGTCCTTCCCTGCTTAATTCTGTCCCAGCCCGTCAGAACCTCCCAGGAGTTTCCACTCGCCCTGGGACGATTTCCCAAAGGAAGAAAGCTGTCCCAGTAAGAAGTGGTGAGTATGAGAAGCCTAATTATACTCCTCCTGATCGCCACTGCTTTGGGAACAGGAGGCTGCCTAACGTCACCGGCCCTGGACTACAGCTATTCCCCAGAAATTAAGCCTGCCCCTGGAGGCCTCATTCCCAGGCCCCTCAGGCCAGGAGGGGAAAAGGACATCCGCTATATCATGCTCCACGCCATCAGTGATGCCGCAGCCAACCCCACCAGCCCCTACCGGCTGGAACGTATCCGCGCCATCTTTGAAGGGTACCAAGTAGAAGCCCACTACGTGATCGACAGGGAGGGACAGATCTACAGGTTCGTTTCCGATGCTTGCCTGGCCCGCCATGCCGGCCGCGGCTCCTGGGCCGGCGATCCCCAGCTCACTGATAATATGAACCGCTATGCCATTGGTATTGAATTGTTGGGCATTGGAAGTGCAGCAGAGATGGAGTACGTGATCGGGCCCCTGGCCAACGGTCAGGTGCGCGCGGCAGACCGAGGTTATACCCCGCAGCAGTATGCCGCCTTGGATTTCCTGTTGGAGCACCTGATGCAGCGCTATGCCATCCCGCCAGAAAACATCCTCACCCATCACCAGTATGATCCTGGGCGCAAATGGGATCCTGGGGAGCTCTTTGACTGGGAACAGCTGCGTTTGGAAAAGGCGCGGCCCTAGTGGCTGCGCCTGCTGTCTTTACCTCTTCACCCGTCCCGAGCGGTCGCCCTTGGCTAGGGCCTCAACCTCCCGCAGGGTTACATGGTTAAAGTCACCGGGGATGGTCTGCTTCAGGCAGGAGGCCGCGGCTCCGAATTCCGCCGCTTCCTGGAGGCTCATCTTGTTCAAAAGGGCATAGATCAAACCTCCCGCGAAGGCATCTCCCCCACCGACCCTGTCTACGATATGGATATCATACTCAGTGGACTGCACGAACTCCTTCCCGTCATAGAGCACCACCAGCCAGCCGTTGTCCGAGGCACTGCGGCTGATGCGCAGGTGGCTTCCTACCAGTTCCAAACCGAAGCGGTCCATCAACTTTTGAGCCACTTCCCTAAACCCTTCCACCATAATGTCCCCTGCAGAGATATCCGACCCGCTCTTAATGCCAAATACCATTTCCGCATCTTCTTCATTGGCGATGCACACATCCACATATTCCATCAGTTTGGACATTACTTCACCGGCCCGCTCCCTGCCCCACAGTTTGGCCCGGTAATTGAGATCACAGCTCACCTTGAGGCCGTGCTGCTTAGCCGCCTGCACGGCCTGGAGGGAAATCTGGGCCATACCTGCACTTAATGCCGGTGTAATGCCTGTAATATGAAACCAGGCGGCCTCCCTGAAAATGGCATCCCAATCGAAGTCCTCGGGCCTCGCTTCGGCGATGGCAGAATGGGCCCGGTCGTAAACCACGTTGGAAGGGCGCTGGCTGGCTCCATTTTCACAGAAGTAAATGCCCAGCCGGGATCCTCCCCAGGCGATGTAGTCGGTCTTCACCCCGAAGCGCCGCAGTTCATTGAGGGCCGCCTGCCCCAGTGGGTTAGGAGGCAGTTTGGTGACATAATAGGCATCCAAGCCAAAGTTGGCCAGAGTGACCGCGACATTGGCTTCCCCGCCGCCGTAAATCACGTCCAAACTCTGCGCCTGTACGATGCGCTGGTAGTTGGGAGGCGTGAGCCGGAGCATGATTTCTCCAAAGGTGACCACTTTCTTGTGCATGCTGAGTTCCCTTCTTTCCTCGCTTTGTCCCTACTGTAACAATACCACAACACAGTATTTACAGGCAAACAGCTGGCGGGAAAAGAAAAACCCCAGGCTGCCGTTCCAGCCTGGGGCTCAGGGGTGATGCTGCGATCCTACTTCAGATAGGCGTCCAGCATCCAGAGGGTTTTTTCGTAAGCGGAGAGGGATCCGATCATAAGGTCCGCACTGACCTCGTCGCCAATTTCTTGGGCAGCTGCGATGCCGGCACGCAGGCCTTCCACTAGTTTGCCATAGTCGGCCATCAGCTGCTCAACAACTTGCTTGCCCCTTACAGGTACGCTTTCAGCTTCCTGCAGCTGCGCCTTCTTCAGGTAGGCAGCCAAAGAGGCGCTGGGGCGGTGGCCGATCATCAATATGCGCTCAGCCACTGCGTCAATCTCTTCTGCTACTGCGTCATACAGCTCTTCCAGTTGAGCGTGGAGAGTAAAGAACTCGGGGCCTTCAACATTCCAATGATAGTTGTGCAGTTTAGTGTAGAGGACATGGAGATCAGCAAGATGCTGGTCCAGGTGGTCTGCCACCTTTTTCGTTGCTTCATTCGACAATCCAATGCGGTTCATACTAAAAGCCTCCCATGTACATTGTATTTCTCAGGAAAATGTTCCTGGACTTGTAAGCTGTCTTAATAATAACTCTTATCATTAATAAAGTCAAGGGCTTTCGCGCAGAAAAGCAAGGTTTTTTCCTGCTCTGGCGAAATATGAGTAGGAAAACACTATCCTTGGAGGTGTCACTAGTGACGATTGAACGCTACGCAGGCGAGCCCGAATTCAAACCCACCAGCACCGATGTGCTCACTGCCATCCGGGAGCGGCGCAGCATCCGCAAATACACTGAAGAAGCCATCAGCGAAGAGGAACTGAACACCATCCTCCATGCTGGCCTCTGCGCTCCCACCGCCAGAAACCGCAGGCCTTTCCATTTCATCGTAATCAAAGACCGGGAGCGCCTCACTACCCTGGCCCAGGGCAAGATCCACGCCCGCATGCTCTCTTCAGCAGCCTGCGGCTTGGTGATCTGCGGAGATACTGCTTTGGAAGAGCGCCCTGAGCACTTCTATGCCGACTGTTTCGCCGCCACCCAGAACATGCTGCTGGCCATTCACGGCTTGGGCTTAGGCGGAGTGTGGCTGGGAGTGACCAAGGATTCCGAGTGGTACCAGCTGATTAGGGAAACCCTCGAGCTGCCAGAGCAGATTGAGCCTGCCGCGGTAATTGCCGTGGGCCATCCTGCAGAGGAACGGCCCCGCCCCCAAACTTGGGAAGAAGACAGGATCCACTACGAGAAGTGGTAGAGAAGGTTTCGAAAATAGCATGGCTTCCCGTGGGAGGTTCCATGCGCTGATTACAGTCAAAAAACCCCGTTCACAGCAGATGCTTGAACGGGGTTTTGCCGTCTATCCCTTTGTGGCTGAGGTAAGGCCGTCCTTGCTCACAAAGTACTTCGATAGGGTTAAAAACAGGGTGATCATGGGTATGCTGGCCAGTACAGCCACGGCCATCATAATCCCTTCATCACTGTGGGTTTCCGCCATGTACCTGGTGATGTACAGGGGAATGGTCTTCATCTCATCGCTCTGCACCACCAGAAGGGGCCAGAGCAGGCTGTCCCACTGCGACCTAAAGGCCAGGATTGCCAGGGTGGCAACGGAAGGCCCAGAGCTGGGCAGGACGATGTTGGTGAAAATCCGGATCTCGCCAGCACCGTCAATACGAGCCGCGTCCAGGATTTCATCAGGGAACGTGATTAAAAACTGCCGCATCAAGAACACCCCAAAGGCGTTGGCCAAAAAGGGCAGGATCAATCCTGCATAGGTGTCCTGCAGGCCCATGCGCATGGCTACCATGTACAAGGGAATCATAATCGCTTCAAAGGGGATCATCATGGTGGCCATGATCAGCATAAAGACCAAGGTTCTCCCTCTGAATTTGAACTTAGCCAGCCCGTAGCCTGTCATGGATGAAAGCAGCACTGTAAACAGAGACACACTGCCTGCCACAACCAAAGAGTTAAAGGCGTTGCGGAAAAAGATCCAATCATCCTCAGGCCCCATCAGGCCCTTAATGAAGTTGGGCCAGTGGATGCCCTTGGGAATCCACGGATAGGGCAAGCGCAGAATATCCCTGGCAGGCATGGCAGATGCGGTGAACATAAAGACCAGGGGAATCAAAACCAGGGCACAGGCCACAATTAGAAACAGCCACACAAAAGCTGTACCTGCTTTTTCAAGATACCAAGATCGTGTTTTATTCAAGTGCATGTCAACCCTCCTATCCTGCTTCAGTGCCTACATGAATGTGACTTCCTCGGTCCGGGACACCCTCAGCTGCAGCCAGGTGAAGGCGAACATGACCAGGAAAAGCAGGATACTCATGGCTGTAGCCCGCCCAATACGGTAGTCCTTAATAGCCGTATTGTAAATGCTCAAGGTAATCACATTGAGCGGACGGGTGGGAGCTCCCGCAGATGTAAACAAGTACTGGGTGCTGAATGTTTTCAGGCACTGAATCATGGTCATAACCGAGACCAGCAGAGTGGTAGGCTTGAGCAGCGGAAAGGTGATCCGCCAGAACAGCTGCCAGCGGTTGGCCCCGTCAATGAGAGCTGCTTCAGTTAGGGTATGGGGAATCGCGCCGATACCGGAAACAAAAAGGACGGTAAAATAGCCGATATATTTCCAGAAATAGACAACTATAGTGGAAAGGCGCAGCATAAACGTATCTGACAGCCAATTGTAGTTCACCCCGGTTGTTCCCAAAAGGGCATTCATACCCTGATTGGCCAGGCCGCGGGGGTCAAAGATCAGCAGCCAAATCAAGGCCGCAACCACTGAAGACAGCACAGCCGGTGCATAGAAGGCCAGCTGGAAAAAGCGGCGGAACCGCGAGATAGACATGATAAAGACCGCCAAGATTAAGCTGAACACTACCAAGGGTATAAACGTCCCCACGGTGAAAATGGCCGTGTTCTGCACCGACAGCCAGAAATCACGGGAGTTGAACAAATAAGTGTAGTTGGACCAACCGACAAAGCGGGGCGGCCGTAAGGACAGTAGGTTGCGGTTAAAAAAGCTCTCATAAAAAGCATTGATAATTGGATAGAAGCTGAAAGCAGAGAAAAAGAGGAGCGAGGGAATGACGAAGATCCATCCCCACAGCGCCTTTTTCCTCTCCATACTGAATCCTCGTTTGCGGCGCATTGGTCTTCCCTCCTAACGAAGTGAAATAGAGGAGCCCGAGCTGGGCCCGGGCTCCTTACGGGCGATAGATCTTAGTATTCGTCATCCAAGACTTCTTGGATTTTCTCACGGAGAATATCCAAAGCTTCTCTGGTATCCATGTTCTCCAGCATGACGCTTTCCACAGCTTCCTTAATGAAGCGCTCGAACTGATAGCCGTTCTCGTGCAGGAACACGATGTGGCCTCTTTCCATATCGTTCATGAATACGTCCATATAGGGCAGTTCCATGAACCTTGGATCTTCAAGCAGGTCGTTGCGGGGCTGGATGATATTAACGGTTTCCAGATACTCCCAAGGATGATCCAGCATGTAGGAGATGAACTTCCAGGCCCAGTACTGCTTCTCTTGGGAAGCTTGAGCGTTGACCATCAGGTAGTGGCCGTAGTAAGCGCAGGCTACGTCCTGTACGGCGTTTTTAAATACTGGGAAAGGAATAACTCTCCACTCGCCACTTTCGAAGAACTCGGGATTGTCAATGCGCAGCCTACCCTGCTGGTAGAAACCGCTCAGGCACATGGCCATGTCATCGTTGTCATAGTCCCAGATCTTCCGGGCGGAAGTGTAGGTGGGGCTGCCCAGGTTGCGTCCATGGGGTCCAAATTCTTGGAACCAGTTCAGAACCTGGAGCCAGGCGTCGTCATTGACGATGGCGGTTCTGCCATCTTCACTGAGCAGGGCTCCGCCAAGCTGTTCCACCATGGGCAGCATGGCTACCAGGTAGTAGGGATAGCGGAAGTCAAAGCCGCGGCGTACGATAATGTCGCCTTCACGGATGACCAGCTTCTCGGAGACCTCGATCATCTCTTCCCAAGTCTTTGGATAGTCAACATCAGGATCGAGCCCGGCATCGCGGAACACTCTGTCGTTGATGTAAATGGCCCAGTTGGTGAGCTCCAGGGGCAGGCCGTAGATCTCGCCGTCCATGGTTACTGGATCAAAAGTGCCTGGTAGATAGTTGGCAACAAGCTCCTCAGCGTTGGCGTAACCGGCTGCTTCATAGTTTACAGGAGCAACCCGTCCGTGGATCATGTACCCATACTCCTGCTCGATGGGCAGGTTGAAGAGATCAGGAGCATTTTGAGCCGAGAAAGCAGTGAGAACCAGGTCCCCCATCTTCGCCGCTTCGTTTACGACCCTCTTAATAGTAACATTGGGATACAGCTTCTGGAACTCTTCGATATAGCGGTTTTCGATTTCACTACGGTTGTCGTCAGTATGGGTCCAATAGGTCAGCTCAATGGTCTGAGCACTGACGATGCTGGAGAAGATCAAGGACAATGCAATAAGTAACAGTACAAAAGTTCTTTTCAAGCAGATTCTCCTTTCTTAGTACTCCCCTGTAACCACAGTTAATTTGCTTAACTCATTCCCCCCTTATCTGCAAGCTGTGGTTAACATTCTTTGCCAAAATTGATATAACGAACAAAATAGTATTCTCCAAACTCCAGATGATTCCTCCTTAGATTCCTTTTCCCAGGTCCTAGTGATTTCCTGGAAGAAAACGAGACACCCCTTAAGGTGTCCCCCGTTCTTGAAAGGTCTTGCAGCAGGTGGCCTCACAGGATGAAACCGAAGTTGGCCCGTACTGCTGCACTATGCTCTGTGTATCCTGAAAATCGTAACTCTCCGGTAGTTTAGCTCCCATCTCGTCACTGGTGATTAGGATGCTTTCTGCCACGCAGTAGTTGTCGTCCCACCATTGGCAGTTCTTCACAGTGCAGTGGACTTCCATACACAGCCTCCTCATGGTTGTTTTCCCTTTTATGGTTCCAAGTTTCCAACGACTTATACCCAGATGCTGCCCGCATCCCTGCCCCTTGAACGTAAAAAAGTGCAGCCGATACGGCTGCACTTGAATGCAAAGGGTTCCTAATCCTGAAGAATAATAGGCCTTCCCGCGAATCCTGGTCCGAGTATACTGCGAATGTGCTGTGAATCAAGCTGCATCTGTACTGCAAGTAGACTCCAAAGACTTCCTCTCACTAAGATGGAATTTGGGACCCAAGTAGTGCTGTTAAGTTAGGATTAGGTCTATCCCCTGCAATCCGCAAACAAGCAGCAACCTCAGGAGGCGCTGCTTGTTCCCTTCTTCCACACCTAGTTTCTCGATTCCTGCCCCGATTCAAAAGTTTAGATTTACTTAATCAACCCTTTGCAAGCAGGACAGTCCCCTCATTCTTCCATTTCTTTCGCTGCAGGAAAGCCAGTCAGGCCCATCAGCTCTGCAATGCGCACAGGGATCTCCGTTATGGGCAGGGTCCCGCTGAAGCGCTCTGCTCCCGGACCATAGGCATAGATGGGGACGACCGCCGCTGTATGCCCTGTGGAAGCCCAGTGGTAGTTCACCGTCTCACCAGAGGGGTGACCGCTGGTGATGGCCAGTCCACCTGTCTCATGATCAGCGGTCACCACCACCAAGGTACCGGGATTGTCTTTGGCAAACTCTAAAGCCAAGCCCACCACTTGATCAAACATCAAGAGCTCACCCACCATTTCCTTGGCGCTCTGGGTGTGGGAAGCCCGGTCAATACGGGCACCCTCCACCATCAAGAAAAAGCCTCGGGGGTTCTGGCTCACCACTTCCAGGGCCCTTTCTGTCATTTCCATCAGGGAAGGTTCTGTGGGCAGGCGAGTGAGCTCAAAGCTCATGTCCCCTCCGATAAAGAGCCCGATGAGTTTGAGTCCGGGGGTGATTTCCAGATTGAGCAGCCCTTCCCGGTCGGACACAAAGGTGTAACCCTTTTCTAGGGCACGATGGATCAGGGCGTTAGACTTAGGCTGTTTGGTAAAGGGATTGATGCCAAAGGCATCTGCCCCGCCGCCTAGGAACACATCGGTTTCCGTTTCTAGGATAGCCGCAGCCACATCCCGCTCAAAGGTACGGGAATCCGCGTTCACCAAAAAGGCTGCAGGGGTAGCGTCGGTGATCTTCACTGTAGACACAATCCCGGTGCTCAGCCCCTCTGCCTTAGCCCTCAACATAATGCTTTCCAGAGGAGTTCCATCTGGCAGAGTAGCCAGCCTCCCTGTTTCCGTGCGGAAACCAGTGGCCAGGGCGGTAGCCGCTGCTGCCGAGTCGGTTACCAGATTGTTGTCGGCAAAGTTGAGGGAAAAACCTGTGTAGGGCATGGTGTCCAAGTTGAGCACCGAATACGCTCCCTCTGCCAAGCTCAGCCTGGCCGCGGTTATGTGGTTGATGCCCATGCCATCGCCGATGAGCAGAATCACGTTCTTCACCGGCGTTTCCGCGGCTGCTCCTGCCGTCCACAATACCGCCAGGATGAGGGTGAAGACCATGCTCCTCCAGAGCTGTTTGCTGATGGTTTTCATGCTGCCACGTCCCTTCTCAGATCTTCCTGTACTTGTCCACTTAGACGGAGAAAGGGAAAGACCTTCCCGCTGGCCCAACTAACCCTCGCTATGGTAACTAAAAAGGTAACCCGGCCTGGAAAAATCAAGCAGGAAATCGCCGGCGTACTCAGAAAACGATCAGCAAGGAATTAACGGAATAATTTAAAAAGCGGGGTGGAAATAATGAAAAGCAGAATCCGGATTGTCTTGCTAGTTGTTCTCGTTGCCCTGTTGGCATCTCCTGTTCTGGCCTCTGGGCTTCCAGAGGGGTTTGTGTACATCACCGATGTGATCCCCACGGCAAAGCTGGATATCCGCTACTACACTGGCTACAACTTCGTGGGAACCCGCATTGAGGGCTACCACGCACCTACCGCCATTTTGACCAAAGAAGCGGCGGAAGCCTTGAAACAGGCCGCGGAGATCTTGGACGAGCAGGGTTACTATATCAAGGTCTTCGACGCTTACCGGCCGCTGCGGGCTGTGGAACACTTCGTGCTCTGGGCTCAGGATCTTGATGATCAAAAGATGAAGGCAGATTTCTATCCAGAAGTAGATAAGGAACGCCTTTTCGAGCTGGGCTATGTGGCCCTGAGATCCGGCCACAGCAGAGGAAGCGTGGTGGATCTCACCCTGATTTACAAAGATACCTTAGATGAAGTGGATATGGGCAGCCCCTTTGACTTTTTCGGAGAGATCTCCCACCACGGCACAGACCTAATTACGCCTGAGCAGGAAGCCAACCGCAACATCTTGCGGGATGCCATGGTGGCCGCGGGCTTTGAACCTTATCCCGAGGAATGGTGGCACTACCGCCTGGCAGATGAGCCCTATACTGATCGGTACTTCGATTTCCCTGTGGACTCGCCGGATTTTCAGAGCTGGCGGGGTGTCTTAGATGAAGCCATGGAAAAATCTGTGGAGCGGGCCCGCCAAACCATGAACGAGAATATCGGAGGCCCTTTTGGCGCAGCCATTTTTGACATGGAGGGCAACATCATTGTGGTGGCCTCCAACAGTGTACTGCGGGATCACGACCCCACTGCCCATGCGGAGGTGAATGCTATTCGGGAAGCGGGCCGCGTCTTAGGCACCCACGATCTGTCAGGCTACATCCTCTACGCCACAGGCTATCCCTGCCCCATGTGCCTAGCCGCCACCATCTGGTCCAACATCTCCCATGTAATCTATGGGGCCAGGCCGGAAGATGCGGAGGCCATTGGTTTTCGCGATGATTTTATCTACCGCTTTATTGAAGGCGGGCGCGTGGACAGCTCCATCCTCCTAATTGAGGAATACGGGCGGGACGCCTGCGTGGAGCTGTTCCAAGAATACGCGGAGATGCAGAAGCAGATTTACTAGAACGGTAATCTATCTCCGTAGGGGGTAACGTTCATGGAGCGAGCGAGCTTGTTCGCCGACAGCCCAGTCAACCGCGGCCGCCAGATTGAGCTGGACGTGGTTAAAGGGTTGGCCATCTTGTTCATGCTGCTGGTGCACTGTCAAGAGACGTTCTCTGTCTATCCTTTCGCGCCCACCTGGGCCAACCGGCTGATCAGGTTCTTGGGCAGTCCGCCCGGGGCTCCCGTGTTCATGTTCGCGCTGGGAGTGGGCGTAGCTTATACCAGGAAAAACACTCCCAGGGACTTAGCCAAAAGGGGGCTGCAGCTCCTGGTTCTAGGGTATATTCTGAATTTCGCCAGGGATACCTTGACCTGTTGGCTAGTTTATCTGCGCACTGGCGATCCAGCGGATCAGGCTGATGCTGTCCACTACCTCTTTGCAGTGGATATTCTGGCCTTCGCGGGACTCACTTTCCTGTTCTTCGCGGGAGCTGCCAAACTGCGCTTGCACAGCATCCACTACCTCGCTGCGGCCCTGATGGGCGGAGCGGTGAACCTGCTGCTCTCGGAGATTTCCTTTGACTCTCCAGCCGTCTACAGAATCACCGATCTGTTTTGGGGAACCAGTGAATACACCTGGTTCCCCTTCCTGACCTGGATCCCTTTCCCTATTGCAGGGTACCTGTTTGGACAGCTCTTAGTGCACTGCCGGGATAAGCAGCGCCTCTACCAGTACTGCCTGTGGATCTGCCTGCCCGCGCTGTTGGGCTTAGCGCTTTTCGCTAGGCAGTATGGAATTGATTTCGGCTGGGCCGATGGTTTCTGGGAGTCCCCCTACTTCCATCACAACATCCTAGGCAACCTGGTCTTGGTCAGCTTTGTGCTGGCCTGGACCAGTGCCTTCTACTTCCTCACTCCTCGGCTGCCTCAGTTTGTCGTTGGGGCGCTCTGCCGCTGGAGCAGGAACATCACGGAAATCTACTTTATCCACTGGCTGATCATTTCCTTCACTTGGGTGCTCTATCCAGATCCCATTCCGCTGCCCTGGATTCTAGCCTACTTCCTGCTGCTGGTGCCCGTCACTGACTGGGCAGCAGTAAAGTTCCTATCCCTGAAAAGCCGTCTGCTGGCGCGACAGCCCTCTGGGCGGGCGGCGGCTTAGAGCGACGGCCTAAAGCTACGGCCTATAGCCGCCAACTCTGTCCCGGATCCAGCACCGCTGCCTGGAGTCCTAGTGCCTGAACGGACTGTTTGAACTGGTAGGGATCCTGCTTGATCGCGGGAAAGGTGTTGTAGTGCATGGGAATTACCAACTGGGGGCGGATCATCTCCACCGCCCTCAACGCATCCTCCGGCCCCATGGTATAGTGATCGCCGATGGGCAGTAAGGCGGCGTCCAGCTTCTCATCCTTCAGGAACTCCATTTCTGCAAAGAGGCCCGTATCCCCAGCATGATACACCTTGAAACCTCCCATCTCCACCACGAAACCGCAGGCCAGGGCGCCGGGAACTCCGCTGCCGTGGTGGGCGGGAACGTACTTCAGGCTGCCAAAGGGCATCTGCATCTTGCCCCCAATATTGCCTGCCCTGACCTCGATCCCCTGCGAGCTGAATAACTCTTCTGCCACTTCCACTACAGCACATACCACAGCCCCTGTCCGTTTGGCGATGTCCACCGCATCTCCCACATGATCATGGTGACCGTGGGTGACCAGGATGTAGTCTGCCTCAACTTCAGCGGCCGATCTGGCTGCTAGAGGGTTTCCGGACAAAAAGGGATCAATTAGAATTTTCGTCTTAGAGTCGTCCAGCAGAAAACAGGCATGACCCAAATACTCAATCCTCACGAGCATCATCCTTTCTGTTTCTTTCCGAGATTCGCGCGAGTCAATATTTCTCCATCGGGCTGAGTTAACCTTTTTGCCTCTCCAAAGGGCCTGTAGGCCATCTTTAAGAAGGAAATCAGCGCTTTTCCCAGAAAATAACTACCACACAGAGCAAGGGGGGGAACGCCGGAAACGAAAAACGGAAACGCACTGCAAACTGAACCTAAGGAGGTCTAGCATGTTCAAATTTCCCCGTGACTTGTATGTGGACGTACGGATAGAAGACTCGGTGGACACTGAAATCCGCTTCAAACAGCGGACCCTGCAGGGGCAGAAGGTTCGCCAAACCAAGGGAGCCCTGATCAGGGTTTTCGACGGCAGACGCTGGTATTACGCTTCCACTACTGACCTGGACAGTATCCAGGCTCAGATCAACAGCCTTGCCCAGATGGCAGAACCCAATCCTCACATCTTGGAACACCCTGTGGTAAAGGCCTTCGAAGCCAATCGGGAAACGCTGCTGAGATACAAGAGGAATTCGGTTACAGACGTTTCACTTGAGGAAAAACAGTCCCTCGTGGAGAGCATCCTGCGGAAAATTGCGGATCCGGCAGTAGTCAACCACAGCTCTTATTATGTGGATAATCGCACAGTGAAGTCTTTTTATTCCTCCCGTGGAGCAGCCCTTACTTTTGACCGCCAAATCTGCGGCATGCGCTTTCATTTGGATATTGTCTGGGGGGACAACAAGGATCAAACCTCGGTGTCTAGAGCCGCCACAACCTTTGAGGAGCTCAAGGGGTTCAAAGAGTATTTCCTGGAAGAGATGTGTAAGGATATCTCCTATGTGCGCGATGCTGAACCAGTTGTTCCCGGGGAATACCAGGTCCTGCTCAGCCCAGAGGCCACAGGAGTGTTTACCCACGAGAGCTTTGGACACAAAAGCGAGTCCGACTTTATGGTGGGCGATGAAACCATGAAGGCAGAATGGGCTCTGGGGAAAAGAATCGGCGGGGATCTTCTGACCATTATCGATGACAGCACTGAGTTAGGCGCAGGTTACACCCCCTTTGATGACGAGGGTACCAAGGGCAGAAAGACGGAGATTATCTCTGGGGGAATCCTCACAGGCAGGCTGCACAGCACGCCAACCGCGGTAGCTTTGGGTGAAGAGCCCACTGGCAATGCCCGGGCGGTGAGCTTTGAATATGAACCCATTGTGCGCATGACCACCACCTATATTGCCAAAGGCGATAGGCCCCTCAAAGATATTCTGGCCGAAATGGACGAGGGGATTTTCGTGGACACCATCAAACATGGGTCAGGCATGTCCACCTTCACCATTGCCCCTGCCCGGGCTTATAAAATCGAAGGCGGAAAGATTGCTAAGCCCGTGAAAATCGCGGTGATCACAGGCAATGTGTTCACCACTCTGCAGGAAGTTGATGCAGTGAGCCAAGAGTTTAGGGTGGTAAGCCCCGTAGGCGGAGGCTGCGGTAAGATGGAGCAGTATCCCCTGCCCGTTGGCTTTGGCGGCCCGTACACCAGGGTCCGGAAACTGCAAGTTCAATAAGGGGGGGATTGCTGTGAAACAGGAATTTCTAACCATTCGCACTAAGGAAACTGCGGTCAGGGTCCAAGGAAGTGATATCGCGGCAGTGAGGGTTAAGGACATAACTAAAAAGGGAGTCCGGGTTTATCAGGATGGCACCATCGGCATTGCCGGTTCCGTAGGCGACACACCTGATGCCGTTCTCTTGGAGAACGCCCAGCAGAACCTCAGTGCTGGGATTGCTTACCCCTATCCCCTTACCGAAAACCTCAAGGACCACCGCTGTTACAACCCCAAGCCCATGAGCTCCCAGGAGGTTGTGGAACAGGCTGAGCAGGTGCTCAGAGTACTGAGGGAAGAATACTCTGATTTCACTTTCAGCGAGTCCATTTCGTGCCAGGAAGGGACTTTTCAGATGCGCAGCAGCGCCGGGCTGGATCTGGAATACAAGGACTCTTATTTCGCGGTGAACCTAATCTTAAAGGAAAAAGCTACTGCCAACCTCTTTGATGGAGCCTTGTTCTGCATCGCCCGCAACTTCGACGCAGATAAGTTCTGGAGCTTCAACCGCGCTTTCCTAGAGGCCTACCGCAACAAGGTGGAACTACCAAAAGAAGAAGTGATGCCAGTCTTTATGTGGCAGACAGATACACTCCTCCATTTCTTAGGGCGGTCCCTCCACGGCGAACGCTTCGCCCGGGGCAGCTCACTGCTGAGCGGCCGCCTAGGTGAACAGCTTTTCTCAGAAAAGGTTACTATTGAACTAAACCGCGATCCCCAAACCACAGGCAGGCCCTTCTTCGATACAGAGGGTGTAGTGCTGCCCAACGACCGTCTAGCTGTAGTTGAGAAGGGGAAATTGATTAAGGTGCTCACGGACAAAAGGACCGCGGATGCTTACGGGCTCGAACACACCGGGGCTGCCCTGGGCGACTATGATGATCTGCCCTCCATTGACGGGCCCCTGGGAAGTTCACTTTCCTTTAGGACAGACAGCGCAAACATGAAAGAAGCGCTGCAGGGGCGCCCGGCTATCCTCTCCATCATTGCTTCGGGGGGAGAGTTCACAGCCGACGGCAGCTTTGCCACGCCGGTCCAAATAGCCTTCCTCTTCGACGGCGAGCGCATTATCGGGAAACTTCCCGAGTTTGCCATCCGCTCCAACTTGTTCAAAATGCTGGGCGAGGACTACATCGGCACCTTTGATAATACCAACTTTTACTTCGGCGATATCGCCACCCAGCTGCAGGGCTACTACATGACCATAGTCCGCTAACCTGGCGATTTCTGAAAACATGATGAAAAGGAGCAGGTGGCGTAAACACCACGCCACCTGCTCCTTTTGAACGCTTCTAGGTATATTGCTTGAGGATACCTATAGCAGTTTCTGCATCATTTGTGAAGTCATCTGAATAGGCCTCTATACTGATTCCGCCTGTGTAATTCAGTTCTTTTAACTTGGTAATGAACTGCGTGTATTGATCTGTTGGTTTGAGCGGAAACACCCGGCCGCATGGATCAGCAAAGTGCGTATGCTTGATATAGTCGATGGCACTCTCCAAAATAGAAAGGGGTTCTCCTTCCAAAGCCATGTGGTAGTAATCGGCAAGGAGTTTGATGTGTTCCCGATCCACTTCTTTGGCCAGCTGAAGGCCTTCCGCGACGGTGTTGACGATGTTGCTTTCCTTTTTGTTCAGTGGTTCTATGCAGATGGTGATCCCGTACTTGGCGGCAATTGGGTCAATCTCTCTGAGTACCGTTATGATCTGCTGCCAGGCTTCAGCGTGGGAGAAGCCAGGGGGCACGTTTTTTGCCCCTGAACTGCCAAAGACGATGAACTTGACTCCCAGCTGGCCTGCACGGGCCAGTGCGTGATCCACATAGGCCATGATTTGATCCATGTTGGCATTTTCGCCTGTCAAACGGATTTCCGCAGGAAAGAAGTTGTTGCAGGCTAGACACTCCAGTTTAGAAGCGTGGATGTACTCCTTGAACTGGGCAAACTCATCAGGAGAGAGTCGTGCAATGTGGGCCAGTGATAACTCGATGTAGTCATAACCCAGCTCTTCAAGTCTCTCCATAACCTCAAAGCCAATCCCACTCAGATGACTGGTAACCATGCTGCCGCAGCATCCGATTTTCATAGCTGCCAACGTCACTTCCCTACTTCAACGTTGGCCAATTTCTCGTAATACTGAATCAGGCCTCCGTGGTCATCTCCGGCCTTCCCGTCTGCTTTCAATACCTGCATCATTTCCATTACTTGACTGGAGAGAGGCATGGGAGCACCTACATCATGACCGGTTTCCAGTGCATTCAAGAGATCCTTAATGTGCAGCTCAATCCTAAAGCCAGGCTTGAAATTGCGCTCCACAACCAGCGGCATCTTTGCATCCAGAACTGTACTCCCTGCTAACCCTTTGCGGATCGCCTGGTATACCTGGTATGGATCGACACCAGACTTCTGGGCCAGCACCATCGCTTCGGACATGGCTGCGATATTGAGTGCGACAATGACTTGGTTAGCCAGTTTGGTTACGTTTCCACTGCCGATTTCACCAACCAAAGTAACCGAGGAAGCCATTACCGAAAGGATTTCTTCCACCTGTTTAAATACTTCTTCTGGGCCGCCCACCATAATGGCTAGGGTACCATCGATAGCCTTCGGTTCACCACCGCTGACCGGAGCATCAAGCATTTCCATACCTTTCTCTCGTACTTTCGCAGCAATTTCCTGCGAAACCAGTGGTGCAATCGAACTCATATCAATCAGGATGCTGTTGGGTCTAGCACCTTCTAAAACACCGTTCTCTCCCAAAACCGCCGCTTTCACATGGGGGGAATTGGGCAGCATGGTGATAATCACGTCACTCTTTTCGGCTACCTCTTTGGAGGAAGCAGCTTTACTTGCACCCAGTGCAGCCACTTCTTCCACAGCAGACTGATTGATATCATAGACAGTTAACTCATAGCCTGCTTTGATCAAGTTGATAGCCATGGGTTTTCCCATGATACCTAATCCGATAAAACCGATTTTCTTCTTCAATTCATTTACCTCCTGAGGATTCTTTGGGCAGAAGCAACGATTTCTTCTTCGGTCAGCCCATAGTGCTGCAGCAAATCTTCATAGCTCTTAGCAGACTGCCCAAATCTATCTGCTACACCAATGGTTTCAATCGGTCTACCATCACCCTTGAAAATGGAAGTAATGATACTTGCCAAACCGCCTAATTGAGAATGCTCTTGCGCGGTTATGATCCCTTGAACACCATTTGCAAGCTCCTTGACCCTTTCTGCATTGAGCGGCTTCAGGGAACTAACATTGACAACTTTGAGTGAAAAGCCCATCTCTGCTAATTGATTAGCTGCAGATACCGCCTTGGATACCATTACCCCCGATGCAAACACAACGAGATCTGTGCCTTCCCTGATTACGACAGGTTCACCAATCACAAAGTCATGATCTTCAGGGTACAAAATGGGGAGATCATTGCGGTTGATGCGGATATATACAGGGCCTTGGTGCCGATAGGCAGCTTCCACGATTTTCTCGGTTTCCGCTGCGTCCATGGGTTCCAGCACTGTCATATTTGGCAGCGAACACATCAGAGCCGTATCTTCAATGGATTGATGTGTAGCACCATCGCCAAAGTCCGACAGACCTGAACTCGATCCCACGATTTTCACGTTTACATTGCCAATACAGATTCCCTGCCTAATCTGGTCGTAAGCCCGGCCAGAAGCGAACACGGCAAACGAGTGGATGAAAGGTATCTTTCCTTCGATGGCCAAACCTGCTGCAAAGGAGGCCATATTCTGCTCGGCAATTCCCATCTCAAAGAATCTATCTGGAAAAGCCCGTTCAAATAAGCAGCTCATGGTAGACCCGCCTAAGTCTGCCTCGAGGGCCACAACCCGCTGGTCCTTTTCGCCAAGAGATCTCAATGTTTCTCCATACACTACACGGGGATTAAGCTCTTTCATCTGCCTTCACACTCCTCGGCCTCCAATAATTGACAGGCGCGTGCAAACTGTTCCTGTGTCATGGTACCGTTGTGGAAACTGGCCACTCCTTCAGCAAAAGGAATTCCTTTGCCCTTCACGGTATTGGCAATGATCATAACTGGTTTACCCTGCACCTGATCAGCTGTATCTAGGGCTTCAATTATCTGAGCGAAATCGTGTCCATCAATCTCCAGGACATGCCACCCAAAACTCTCCCATTTTTCCCTCACCGGGTTGGTGTTAAACCTCTCTTGGATCCTGCCCGTTGCCTGCAAGCCGTTCCGATCCAAGATAGCAACTAGATTGTCCAATTTGTAGAAACTAGCCGCCATGGCTGCTTCCCAAATCTGGCCTTCGGCCATTTCACCGTCCCCAACAACGCAGTACACTTTGCTGTCAAGGCCATCCAATTTCAGCGCAGCAGCCATGCCACTCGCGATAGATAACCCTTGTCCTAAAGAGCCTGTGTTAGCTTCGACACCAGGCAGTTTCATCATATCTGGATGGCCCTGCAGTCTTGAGCCTAATTCCTTGAGAGTATCAAGCTCAGACAATGGGAAGTAGCCGCATTCTGCTAACGCTGCGTATTGCACTAAGGCGGCATGGCCCTTGCTCAGCAAAAAGCGATCCCGCGTTCTCAGCTTCGGCTGCTTGGGGTCATGGCGCATTTTGTGGAAATAGAGGGCTGTGACCACATCAGCGATCGAGCAGGAACCCCCCAGATGACCTTTCTCCTCAGGGCCAATCATCTTGACAATTCTATAGCGTAAAGTACGCGCCCTCGATTCAAGTTCTTTGATCAATTGTTCCATTGCTGTCAACTCCTATGGAAATGTCAATTACACAGTTTCGTCAATCAGGATTACTCTTTTTGCAAACTGCTCGGAGCAGTATCCCGTACTTTGCCGAATCACCAAGCTTGTTGGGAGCTCAACCTTCTCGGGAATCTCGGTTCCCGAAAGCTTGTCCAAGATCAAGTGTGCTGCCATCTTACCGATCTCTTTGGCAGGCTGCCTAATCGTAGTCAATGATGGAATGAAGTGACTTGCTTGAGGAATATCGTCAAACCCGATTACGGAGACATCCTCTGGGACACGCAGCCCCTGCGCAATCGCGGCATTGATCACACCAAATGCCATCAAATCGTTGCCGGTAAAGATGGCCGTAGGGGGGGATGGGTGCTTGAGCAGCTGCCAACCAAGGTTATATCCACCTTCGAACTCAAAATTGCTCTCCAAGATCAGTTCCTCAGCCAGTGGAACACCTAGTTCTCCCAAGACATTCTTGAAGATTTCTAGACGTTCTCTGTTACAGGCTCTGCTCAGGGGGCCTGTAATGTAAGCTATCCGTTGGTGCCTAAGTGAAACTATATATTGGAGTGCCTCTGTCATCCCTTTGACATTATCAATCCTGATAAAGCTATCGCATCTGCCCGCTGCATTGACTGGTTCTTCGATGAAAACCACCGCTGTATTGCTTGGTTTGCTGCGGCGAAGGTACTCGATTGCCTTCTCTGATGGGGAGAAGAGAATTATGCCATCCACGTAGCGATCGAGCAGCCTGCGAATATGCTTCAGTTCGTTATCTTCCCGGCGAGATGTGTTGCAGAGAAACATGTTGAAACCGCTCTCATTAAGAGCTGTCTCTACACTACTGGCCAGCAGTGGGAAGAATGGATT
>DURH01000058.1 GCA_012837385.1 Bacillota bacterium | reverse complement strand
CTATGTAAGCTCCACCTGCGTAGTCGCCGAAGAGGGTGCCAAGTCCGCCGATCTGGAGCCTTCTGCCCTGGGCGTTCACACCCACCACATTGGTGCCAGTGCCGCAGATCACACCCACCCCCACACCTGTCTTGGTGCCAGCCCAGAGGCCCAAAAAGGCATCGTTTTCAAAAGCCCAGCTGGCCTGCGGTGGCACAATAGGCTCCAGGAGCTGGCGTACCAGTTCATAGTCTCGGGGGCGATCCGCACCGGCCATGCCCAAATAGGCGGCAGCGATCTCGCCACGCTCCGCCCGGGCGTTCTGAAGAGCCAAAGCTATACTCTTTTCCACCTCTCCGCGGGCCGCCTCTAGGCCCCAGGTTTGGAAATTGCCTGGGCCTGCCACTCCCATTCCCAGCACCTGGCCGGTCTCGTCCGCCAGAGCGGCAACTGTAGTGGATCCGCCTGCATCTACACCCAATAACAGCATAGGCCTTACCTCCACCTGAAGAGTTCTCGCTGCGCCTACAGATTCCTTTAGAGGTGCAGCCAACAAGAAAAGGGGCCCATCATCTGATGAAGCCCATTCTTGTTCACCTGTTCTTGATCAAGCCTTCGCCTTGCTGCGGGTGGTCACGTCAAAGGCCACCGCCAAAACAAAGATGATACCCTTAACAACATACTGGAAGGAAATGTCCACACCCAGTAAGTTCATACCATTGGTCAGGGACATGATCACTAAAGCACCCACAATGGTGTTGGTTACCCTGCCCACTCCGCCGCCCACCGACACACCGCCGATGTAGCTGGAGGCGATCGCGTCCATCTCAAAGCCGAGGCCAGCAGTTGGCGTCGCGGAAGCCAGCCGGGAGGTGTACAGGATGCCTGCCAAGGCTGACATCAAGCCCATAGAAGCAAAGACCAAGAAGGTAACCTGCTTCACCTTGATACCTGAAAGCTCCGCAGCTTCAGCGTTGCCGCCAATGGCGTAAATGTGGCGGCCGAACCTGGTCTTGGTGAGTATGAAATTGTAGATCACCAGAACCACTGCTACAATCACTGCTGTCCAGGGCAGGCCCCGATAGGTGGCCATAATCCAGGTGACAGCCATAATCACCAAGGAGAAAAAGACCAGTTTCGCCACGAAGATAACAGGCGAAGTGGTGGCAAAGTTGTACCGTTTCAAATCCTGTCGCTGCTTAATCTGGGTAAAGATCACTGCAGCCACCATAACCAAGCCCAAAAGCAGGGTGAGCAGATGGAAGCTCAGTCCTTCTCCCCAGGGCAGGTCAGGGATGTACCCGTTGGAAAGCTGCAGGAAGGTACGGTCCCGCACGATGATGGTACCAGTTCCCGCGGTAACCCAAGAGAGCAGGCCGCGGAAGATGAACATACCAGCCAGGGTAGTAACAAAAGCTGGCACCTTAATCCTGGTAACTAAGAAGCCTTGATAAACGCCGACGACGATTCCGCACAAGAGGACGGTGGGAATGACCAACCACACATTCCAGCCCTTCATCATCAGAATGGCGCCCACCGCTCCCAGGAAACCTGCCACAAAGCCCACAGATAGGTCAATGTGTTTGATGATCAAGATCAGAGTCATGCCGATGGCCAAGACAGCCACATAACCAGTCTGGTTCACCAAGTTGATCAGGTTGCGGGAAGAAACGAACAATCCCTGGGTGGCAATGGTGAAGGTAACGAAGATGACCACCAAGGCGATATACATGGCATAGTCACGAATATTGCTGGCTACTAGTGAACGGATTTCCGCCCCTAGGCCCCCGTGTGCTGCAGTCTCAGAAACTCTGGCCGTCTTCATGCCATTACTCCCTCCGTTGTTTTTGTTGCCAGGGCCATGATCTTCTCTTCAGTAGCTTCCTGGGCATCTAATTCGCCTGTAATGGTTCCCTCAGACATAATGTAGATGCGGTCGCTCATGCCCAGCACCTCTAAAAGCTCGCTGGAAATCATGATGATGCTCATGCCCTGGGACACCAGTTGATTCATCAAAGTGTAAATCTCATACTTAGCCCCAATATCAATGCCGCGGGTGGGTTCGTCCAAGATAATCAGGTTGGGTTCTGCAAACAGCCACTTAGCCACCGAGGCCTTCTGCTGGTTGCCTCCAGAGAGGTTCTCCACCTTGGTCTTCACGCTGGGGGTCCGAATATCAAAGGAGCGCCGATACTCTTCAGCCATGGTGATTTCTTCGTGCTCATTCACCACCAAGCCGTGCATCAGCTTTTCCAGGGCAGGCAGAGAGATGTTGAACTTCACATCCTGAATCAATACCAGCCCGTTCCCTTTGCGGTCTTCCGTTACATACGCCACACCGCTTTGAATGGCATCGGCGGGATGCTTGAACTTCACCGCTTTGCCTTCCAGGTACATTTCACCCTTCGTGATGTCGTAGCCTGGGGCATTCCCGAAGATGCTGAGGGCCAGCTCAGTACGGCCTGAGCCCATCAACCCGGCAACCCCAACAATTTCTCCCCTGCGAACCTGCATGTTCACATCATGGAGAATCTCTCTGTTAGCGGCTCGGTCCACCACGGTCCAATCCTTTATCTCGAACAGCACATCGCCGATATTCACCTGCTCCCGCTTGGGATAGATGTTCTCAATTTCCCGGCCCACCATGTGCTTGATAATCTCCTGCTCGGTAACCTTCCGTTCCTTGGCATTCAGGGACGTAACCACCCTGCCATCGCGGAGAACGGTGATCGTATCTGCTACAGCCACAATTTCCTTGAGTTTATGGGAAATCAGGATGCAGGTAACCCCCTGGCTCTTCAGCTCCTGCAGCAAATTGAGGAGGTTCTCGCTATCCGCTTCGTTCAGAGCCGCGGTAGGTTCATCCAAAATTAGTATCTTAACATCCTGGGAGAGCGCTTTGGCAATCTCCACCAGCTGACGATGGCCTACCCCCAAGTCTTTGATCTTGGTGGCAGGATCCAGATCCAGGCCTACCCGTTTGAGGATTTCCTTAGCCCTCACCTTGGTTTCATTCCAGTTGATAATTCTGCCCTTCATGATCTCATGGCCCACAAACAGATTCTCGTAAATGGGCAGTTCAGGAAAGAGCGCTAATTCTTGATAAATGATGGCAATTCCTTGCCTTTCGCTGTCTGAGACATGACGGAACTGCTGAGGCTGTCCATTAATCACTATGGAACCATCAAAGGTGCCGAAAGGATATACGCCGGAGAGGATCTTCATCAGTGTAGATTTACCCGCACCATTCTCTCCTACTAGACAGTGAATTTCTCCCCTGCGCACTTGGAATGATACATCATCCAACGCCTTCACGCCGGGAAATTCCTTTGTGATGGATTTCATTTCCAAGATAAAATCACTCAATCTCCAGCCCTCCTTTCACGTGGGAGAAGGCCGACCCGATACCGAGCCGGCCTTGCAGTGCAATGCTGAATTAGATACCGGTGAATTCTCCAGCTTCATAGTAGCCGGATTCGATCAATACGGACTTCACATTGTCCTCGGTAACAACTACTACAGGAGACTGTTTCGAAGGAACATCGATAGCTTGGTTGTTGTAGAAAGCATCGGTCTGAGGAGTCTTGCCTTGGAGAATCTCGATGGCCATGTTCATGGCGTCAGCGGCAAGAACCCGGGTATCCTTGAATACGGTCATGCTCTGGAGTCCATCGATGATGTACTGTACAGAGGCCTTCTCAGCGTCTTGACCGGTAATGAAATACTTGGTCACATCAGTGTCAGCTGCAAATACGTCTGCGATGGACCGGGAAGTACCATCGTTGGGAGCCAGGACGTAGACTTGGCCCTTGTCAGCAGCGCTCTTAGCGGTGAGGTGAGCTTCAGCCTTGGACTTAGCTACGTTCATATCCCAATCGGTGGTGATTTCGCCGATGATGGCAGCCAACTGCTCTCTGCTCAGGTCCTTGGTACCCTTCACAGCTTCAGCTTGGGAGGAGTTCTTAACTACAAAGGTTCCGTCAGCGATCTTAGGCTGGAGGATGTTCCAAGCGCCTTGGAAGAACAGGAAGGAGTTGTTGTCGGTGAGAGCACCGGCATACAGGTAGAGTGGGTTGCCTTGACCGGAGGCGTTGTCTACCAGGTATTGACCCATGGCTTCGCCAACGGAGATGCTGTCAAAGGTTACATAGTAGTCTACTGCATCGGTGTCGGTGATCAGGCGGTCGTAAGAGATTACGGTGATGCCTTCTGCCTTGGCCATCTCAACGGCGATAGCTGCTGCAGCTGCGTCGTGGGCGCAGATGATGATCACCTTTGCACCTCTAGCAATGAGGGTTTCTACATTGGTTTTCTCAGCAGCGGAAGAACCTTGGCTGAAAAGAACCTCAACACTGTAAGGAGTCTGGGCAATTACATCTTCAAAACGTGCAACGTCCTGCAGCCAGCGGGGTTCGTCTTTTGTTGGCAGAACGATACCAACGTCTACCCTTTGGGCAAAGACTGCCCCGGTACTCATCAACAGAACTGAGAGTGCTACAAGAAACACAAGAAATCTCTTCATAAACTGCCACCTTTCCTTTTCCTAGATTGTTAACCGTTTTTGCGGTTATGGCCTTATTGTAAAGGAAAAGGGTGCAGCACTCCATTTAATATATTTCTTTTTGTTTTAATCTTTTTCCAAGGCCCCACCATACCTAACGCTCTTCGGACAATCCTTCCCTGTATTCTGTGGGGCTCACACCCACCGTACGCTTGAACCAAGCACTGAAATAATAGGCGTCGGTGAAGCCCAGGTAATCCGCGATTTCGTAAATCCTCTGATCCGTTCCCTTTAGGAGTTCCTTGGCCTTCTGCCCCTTAAGGCGGTTCACATAATCGGAGAAGTTTTCCCCCACATACTCATAGAACAGCTTGCTGAGCTGAGAGGTGCTCATATTCAGACGCTCCGCGAGCATGCCCAGGGTCACCCGGCTGCGGTAGTGCTCGTCCACATAGGCCTTGATGGTGGCAATGAGCTGTTCCACACTCCCCTGCTGCCGGGACTTGATTAGGTCATTGATCTCCAGCAGAAAGCTTTTCACCCACAGCTTCAGTTCCATCAGCTGATCCTGGGGATCTGCTGGCAGATGCTTATTCATCACCTGAATGCCCTGCTGCATATCCCAGCCCAGGGCTTTCATGGCTGTAAAAGTGGAAAGGACGATGTCGCTGAGGATGATCAGGAGTTTATCAGGGTCAGGCGCGTTCTCATCCATGGCTGTATGGAGGAGGGCAATCTCCTCTTCCAGTTCGCTGTGGGTGCCAGTGCGCAGAATTTCTCCCAAGCGGTGGCGGATGGGTGCCTCAGGATGATGGGGCAGGGAACGGGGATCGGCCAGCCAGCCAAAGACATGGCGGATACGTTTCTCCAAGTTTTGCTTAGCCTGCTCCTCCTGGCGGCGCTCCTGTTCCAAGCGCTCCCGCTCTGCCTCCAACTTGGCCCTGGTTTTCTCCACCACCTCCAAAAGCCGTTGGGTGCGGAAAGGTTTGAGCAGATAGTCCTCAACACCTAAGCGGATGGAGGATTGGGCCAGCTCAAACTCGGCATGGCCGGAGATAATGATCGCCTTGATCTGCTCATTCAGAGCCTTCGCCCTTTCTGTGAGTTCCAGGCCATCCATGCCTGGCATGCGAATATCTGTAACTAGAATGTGGATATCTTCGTTTTTGATGATTTCCAACGCTTCTTCACCATCGGCAGCGGCAAACACTTTGTAGCCATAACTCTCCCAGTCCACATTCTTGGTGACTTTCTCCCTCAGATATTTCTCGTCTTCTGCGATCAGCAGATTACACATTAGAATCCCCCTCAAGTGCCGGAATCCTCAAAATGGCTGTGGTACCTCGGTTCAGTTCGCTTTTCAGCACCACACCATAGTCGGGGCCAAACCTGAGCTGGGCCCGTGTATTCACGTTGCGCAGCCCGAAGTATTCCCGATCATTCTGCAGGCGGCGCTGCCCCCGCAGCACTTCGTTGATATCCTGCAGTTTGGCGGGCTCAATGCCCATACCGTCATCTTGGATTTCAAAATAGATATCGCCGGTCTTTTGGTAACCAAAAACAGTAATCTTACCCTCACGCCCAGCCCGGAGGATGCCGTGGTAGATGGCATTTTCCACCAAGGGCTGCAGCAAGAGTCTGGGAATGTACTTAGACAGTATCCCTTCCTCTTCGATCTTAATCTCGTATTGATACTCCCTGCCGTGCCTGAGCTGTTGGATAAAGAGGTAGTTGCGGACATGCTCCACCTCACTGGCAATGGGCACAGTCTCCTTGCCCTTGCTCAGGCTGAGGCGGAAGAAGCTGCCCAAGGCCTCAATGATGTAGCTTGCTTCTTCTGTTTGGTTGCTCTCCAGCTGCCCGATGATCAGATCTAGGGTGTTGTAGATAAAGTGCGGCTTGATCTGATTATCCAGGCTCTCCATCTCCAGCTTGCGCAGCATTTCCTGCTCTTTCACATTCTCCGCCATCAATTCCTGAATGCGGCTGATCATCTTGTTAAAGCTGTGGCCCAAAAGGGCAATTTCATCATTACCCTGGGGCTCAATATGGACGGAGAGCTCGTTGTTGGCGGCACGCCTAGTGAGATCCTGGAGATCCTTGATGGGCCTGCTCAGGGCATGGGACAGGTAGATGGATAGGAACACCACCCCCGCCAGGATCAAAAAGATAACCCACAGGGTGACCCTCTGAATGGGCTGGAGCTCAGCCCCGAACTCGTCGGCATCCACCACACTTACCACTGTCCAGCCAGTCACTGGAGACTGGGCGGTGGTAAGGAAGTAACTCTCCTCATCCAGATCGCTGAAACCATCCACAAATCCTTGGGTGGCGCCGCTTTGGAAAAAACAGCTGATGGTGCCCAGCTGCTCCTCTTCTGGATGGTAGATCAGGCGCCCCCGCTCATCCGCGACGAAGATGTAGCCGTTCTCCCCCAGCTTCACATCGGTGATGGAAGCTAAGCGTTCCAGGTTGATGTCCGCGCTGAGGTAGAGCTGGCCCCCCGCGGTGGGGGAAGCATAGGGTTTCACCATGGTTACAACCGAGCGGTTCAAAAAATTGCGGCGGGGACCGATAATGGCCACTCCTCCCCTCCCGGAAGCCGCCTGGTACTCCTGGAAAAAGGCTGAATAGTCCATGGTGTACAGCCCATAGCTGCTGAGGCGGTTGCCATTGGAGAAGATGACAGAGATCTCTTCCACACCTGGCTTAACCCTCTGCAGGTTGTTTAGGTCCTCCCAAATTCGAAACACGTACTTGCGGTTGTTAAAGTCATTGCCCTGCACCAGCTTAATCAGCTGATCTATATAGAAATCCTGCTCCTTGGTGAGCAGAGCTTCAATATCCAGGAAGTACTCATCCAGATCCCTGGCCATGCGGTTGACAACCTCTTGGGAATACTCGCTCACCCTGTGCAAAAGGCCCCTAAAATAAGTCTGGTAGGAAAAAAGAGTCATCATAGAAAGGGGCAGAAGGGCGATGACCAAAAAAGAGATGATCAATTTGGTGCGGATAGTGTGAATTTCCATCTTCTTGATTATTTTAGCCCAAAACCGCTGCAAATGACGAATCGCTGCCACCCCCTACTTCACCAGCCACGGCTTATGGATCTCCAAGAGCCTGTCCAAGTTGCTCTCGTTTGCATGCTGTAAACCAGTTTCCACAAAGGCTGGGGGAACTTCTCCGTACCGGATGTAGTTGACCAAAAGCTCCAAACCCACAGCCCCCATGCTGGCGATATCCTGCCCAATCAGGTACTGGATCAGGCCCTCTTTTTGCAGCAGCAGGGCGTCGTAAAAGAGGTCGATGCCCACAGCAATGCCGCCCTCTTTAGCCCAGCGCTGGAAATTGGGTAGGGCTTCACTGGGAACATAAAAAGGCCAGCCCCCGACGAAGAAAATGACCTCAACCTCAGGGTTCCTGCCCACATAATCCTCCAGCAGGATGATGGCCTTCTCCACTGTATCCTCGTTCTCGATGATATCAACCACATTCAAGTTCACCTGGCCATCCGTGGCCTCCAAAAAGCCCCGGATGCGCTCCTCATGGTGAAACGCTTCGCGGTAGCCAGTCATAATCATGGTGTTCAGCTCTTCCTCGGCTAAACCGCGCTCCTGGAGCACGCCAACAAGGGCCTCGCCGATGGCTAGGCCCGCACGGAAGTTGTCAATGCCGATATGGAAGAGGCGGCCGCTCTCGGGACTGTCTCCGTCAAAAGTGGCCACGGCAATTCCTTGATCCATGGCCTTTTGGATAACCTTCTGCACCGCTTCTTCATCGTTTACACTGGCGATAATGCCGTCCACACCCCGGCGGATTAGGTTTTCAATCATCTCCACCTGCATGGCGGAATCAAAATCAAAGGGTGCCACCCATTCTAACCGCACGCCCAGTTCGTGGGCTTTCTTCTGCGCGGCCTCAAAGGCATCGAGGAAAATGGGATTCCCCAGGGCTCGGGGCAAAAACGCTATAGTCAACGGTTCCTCCCCACGAGCGGGTACCGCCCAGGCTGGAACCAGCAGAAATGCCAAGAGCAGGCAAACGGCTGTCTGCACGGCAGGCGAATTTCTCCTCATGCATCCACCTCCACAGCACGTTTACTTCTGCATCAAACCCCTCTTCTCCTGTGCTTTCCCCCTGGAAGATAAAGAGCGGTGTGTAAAGCCCTGGGGAGCTGGGGATTCTAATCCAAACCCCTGGGGCACCATTGTATGGCATCGATATAGGCTTGGGTGACAATCTCCTGCTCCAGCTGCAATCTCTGTGCATAAACCTCCATATCTCCCCACCTTCCCTGCTCGTAGGCGAGCACAAGGCTGGCGATATCCTGGTAGGGACCCTTCCCCTCCAAGAGCACCTGCTGAACCTCAGGAGGTGCATGTACTTCCTGAAGGATTAGGTCCAAAGGGCGCTGCAGCAGCACATCCAACATGGAAAACAGCCCGCTCAAAAACAAGGCGCCGCTCCTGTCGTGCAAATGGGTCTGCTCTGCCAAAAGCTCGGCAAAACGGCCCCTCACCAAGGACGTGATCACAGGCGCATCGAGTTTTGTGGTCCGCATATGCTGCAGAGCGATCAGGGACACCCATTTTCTGATCTCATGTTCACCTAGGAGCACCAAGGCCTGTTTGACTGATTCGATTCGATGGCGGCGGAACAAGGCGGCGGAGTTGACGACACGGAGGAGGCTGTACGTGAGGGAGAGATCGCGGGAGATAATGGAGGCGACCTGGCCATAGTCTAGGTCTGGTTCGCTTACTTCGCTGATCAACTCAAAACAGACCATCTGCAGGGGCAGCAGCCTTTTGGCCGTAACCACTTCTGGCTTGCTGAAATAGTAGCCTTGGAACATGGTAAAACCTAAGTCCGTGGCTAGTTTCACTTCCTCCCAGCTTTCTACTTTTTCAGCCAGCATGGTGAGCCGCCGCTCCTTGAGGACAGGCACCAGCTCTTCTAAGCCGGCGTAATCTGAAGCCTGAAAATCAATCTTGACTATGTCGGCCACCTCTAAAAGGGGTTCTGTGTTGGAGTTGTAGACGAAGTCGTCGAGGGCGAGGGTGTAACCATTAGCTTTGAGTTCTCGGCATGTTTCCAGAAGCTGCGGAGTGATCTCCAGCCATTCCAACAGTTCGATCACTAGGTACTTGGTGGGAAAGAGCGTGGCAATGCCCATCTCCAAAAGCCTGTGGGAAAAGTTGATGAAGGCGGGGTTGCCGCCTGTTAAAGAGTCCAAACCCAAGTGCTGGAATGTGTCTAGGACTACGATGGATGACGCTTCGTCGGGATCCGCGGCTAAGTAGTGGTTGGTGTAGCCGCTGCGGTAAAAGATTTCGTAGGCGCGAATCCTCTGCTTCAGATCCAAAATGGGCTGCCTGGCGAGGAAAACGTTCATGGTCTTCACCCTCCGCGCTTTTTTGGAAAAACCTGACACTTTTCTTATTTCGACAGGAGGGTGGGGTTTCCTTTACCTAGATAATCCATGTTGTGGGGAATTCAGTCATGAGGGGCTAACCGCAGGAGTATACTCCTCTAGACTGTACAGAATGCGGCTTGCCCATCTTCCCCTTGCCACAGCCCCCGCGGTCAAGCCAAAGAAGACCGGCTCAGTTTCCGGGCTATAGCTGGGCTTGGACAACTTCTTACAAATTTATCCTGTCCCAATGTATAAGTCCCGTTTTCGCTGAATATCCTAAGATTGGAAATGGTGTACAACCTGTCT
>DURH01000057.1 GCA_012837385.1 Bacillota bacterium | reverse complement strand
CATTGAGTATTACAATCACCAAAGGATAAAGACAAAACTAGAAGGAATGAGCCCGGTTGAATACCGGACCCATTCCTCCAACGCCGCATAACCTATCTATTGTCTAACATTTTGGGTGCAGATCATCAGCTTAATCCCTCTTGTTTCTCCCATGAGGTCCAAGTGGACAACCTCGTTCCAAAAGCCGATGTTTTCAGGCGTGATCTGCACTGTCAGCCCGGCATTGCCCCTGGTGGAGGTTACCCTGCCACGGTAGCTCACCGCCTTGCCCCGGTGTTCAGCGGCCCGCTCCGCCAAGTCTTCATAGGACAGTTCCGTGAGGCTGTTTTTGAGGACAGCAGCATCGATCACAACTTCTGGTGCTCCGAGATAATACTCCACGGCAACATAGCCGATCACCAGAGCGGCAATGACGCCGAGCAGCACAACTACCAGACATCTTCCGTGCTCATCGCTACAAGCACTCACCTTGGGTCCCCCTGCCAGCCAGAGTATAAAGCTTGTCCTGCATCTAATTGGAATTATATAACAAAAAACCTCATCGTGATAGTAAGCTGAAACTTGATCTAGATCATTTTTTTGCAGCAGTGAGCCATGCTAAACTGGACTCGACGACAGATAGAGCACTGAAGAAAGGAAGATAGATATGGCGAAATTTCATGAATTGATAGAGGCCCATCTTAAGACCTTGGATATCTATGTGCCCGTTGTGGACCGCGTCCACGGCGAACATCATCCAGAATTCCATGAGGTGCGCAGGCTGTATGAGGCAATCAAGGCCAAAATCATTGCAGCGGGCAGTGAAAAGCCTGAGCTGGATAGTGAGTTCGCCCAGCTGCGCCAGGTGACTGGCGGCTATACTGTACCCGGCGACGTGTGCGAAAGCTACGAAGCTGTCTACAACATGCTGGCTGAACTAGATGAGGCTTACCAGTCTTAGGGGAAGTAAACGAAGATAGGGAGGGGGGAGGAGATGCAGCGGTTCATCTTCAAATCCAAGAACAAAATCGCACTGGCCAGCGGCATCTTAATTGCTATCGCCTTTATTAACCACTGGACTGCGGGCAGTGTTTTCGTTTCCGACCTGGCACTAATTATCGCTTCCATCATAGGTGCACTGCCCATCGCCCTCCAAGCCTACCAAGCTTTACGGCTGAAGTTGGTGACCATCGACGCTTTGGTGACCATCGCCGTACTCGGCGCCTTTGCCATCAGGAACTTTGAGGAGTCAGCCATTGTCACCTTTTTGTTCCTCTTTGGAGCCTACTTGGAACAGCGCACTTTGAACAAAACCCGCTCCGCCATCAAAGAATTGGTGGAGATGGCGCCTGAGACCGCTTGGAAGCAGATGGAGGATGGGGAGTTTTTAGAAGTAGATGTGGAGGATGTGGACGTAGGTGATGTCCTTCTGGTGAAGACAGGCGCCAAAGTGCCTGTGGACGGCACAGTGCTGTCTGGTGAAGGCAGCATCAATGAAGCCAGCATCACCGGCGAATCCCTTCCAGTGGCGAAAGGAAAGGGTTCTGAGGTGTACGCCGGGACCATTTTGGACAACGGGACTCTGCAGATTATGGCAGACCGGGTGGGCGAGGATACTACCTTCGGCAGGATTATCGAACTAGTGGAAGAGGCGCAGGACTCCAAATCAGAAGCAGAACGCTTCATCGACCGCTTCTCCAAATACTACACCCCTGCTGTACTGGTGATGGGTCTTCTGATCTGGCTCATTTCTAGAGATATCGAGCTGGCCATCACCATCTTGGTGCTGGGCTGCCCTGGGGCTTTAGTGATCGGAGTTCCTGTATCCAATGTTGCCGGCATCGGCAATGGTGCCCGCCACGGGGTGCTGTTCAAGGGTAGTGAAGTAATCGGAGACTTCAGCCGCCTGGACACCATGGTCTTTGACAAAACGGGTACACTGACCGCAGGCACCCCTTCAGTGGCAGCGGAGGAGTACTATGGCGAGGGTATCAAGGAAGCCTTGGGTTATCTAGCCAGCATCGAGCGAGAGTCTGATCACCCCTTGGCCAAAGCAGTCCTGGAAGCTATCGGAGACGTTCCCCTTTCGCCTGTGGAAAACACGGAAGTGGTGAAGGGCGGCGGAGTTGTGGCTGTGGTGGATGGCCGCAGGGTCGCGGTGGGCAGCGTGTCCCTCATGGAAAGGGAAAACGTTAAGCTCAGCGCCCAGGCCCGGGCTGATGCCTCCCGCCTGGAGGAAGAGGGCCATTCCCTAGTGCTCACCGCTGTTGATGGGGAACTGAAGATCATGATGGGAGTGCGTGATCAGATCCGCCCAGGTGTGAAGGAAGTCCTGCAGAGGTTGAAGAGGCTGGGTGTGAAGAACCTAGTTGTGCTTTCCGGCGACAATCAGGGCACAGTGGATGTGGTCAGCCGTGAATTGGGCTTAACGGAAGCTCATGGGAATATGCTGCCCGAAGACAAGGCGGAACACATTAAATCCCTTATTGACCAAGGCCGCATCGTCGCTTTTGTAGGCGATGGTGTGAACGACAGCCCATCTCTGGCCCTGGCTCAGATCGGCATCGCCATGGGCGGCGGGACAGATGTGGCTATTGAGACATCAGATGTGGTTTTGATGAACTCCGACTTCAGCAGGCTGCCCCATGCTCTGGGCTTGGCCAAAGCCACGGCACGGAACATGAAGCAGAATATTGTTATCGCTGTAGGCGTTGTGATGGTTCTGCTGGCCAGTGTTCTGTTCAGCGACTGGATGAATATGTCCATCGGCATGTTGGTCCATGAAGGCAGCATCCTGGCAGTAATCTTGAACGGAATGCGGCTGCTGGGTTATCGTCTGCGCAGATAAAGTAGAAAGCTATAAATTCAAGAGGAGGAGATGAGCATAATGAAAACAGCGACAATTCAACTGGAGAGCCTAGCCTGCCCGTCCTGCATGCAGAAAATCGAGGCAGCGGTAAAATCGGTGGATGGTGTGGCTGCAGACACCGTGGAAGTGCTGTTCAACTCCAGCAAGGTGAAGCTCGGCTTCAACGCCGAGCAGGTCTCCATTGAAGAGATAGAAAACGCCATCCAAAAGGTTGGCTATGAGGTTAAAAAGTCCAGAGTGAAATAGTGAGAAGAAAAGAGCCTGGCAGCAGGCTCTTTTCTCTATCACCCTTTAATAGCTCCTGCAGTGCTTTTCTTCAACTGCACTACCAGATAAACTTCAAACCCACTCCTTCGCCAATGTGCCAGAATGCTGAGAGTTGTTCGTTCAGCTCGTAACCCACCGTCTTTCTCCACTTTAACCTGGCTTCACCCAGATCATATGTGCCGCGCAGAGCTGCCAAAAAGCGCCCCAACTGTAATTCACTGGTCCCCTGTACAAAGATGGACGAACCCTCGGCAGCGAGTTTTGTCCCCACTCCCAGCCAGTTGCGGACTAGAAAATCGGAGTAGAGATCGTACTCTACCGCCAGGCGCGCCTGCCCCGCTGCCACTTGGAAGTGGGTGCGCAGCCGGTATGCGGGAGAAAGCTGCAGGCTCAACCCTGGATGAGCAGATACAGCAGTGAAGCTCACAGAATTGTCCTCCCGCTTGGGCGTGAAGTCAAAATCCACTGGTGCGTACTTGGAGTACAGCTCATTCAGCCACATGGTATCCATGCCCCGCAGGTGCTCAAAATCGGGCCCCTTAAGCAAGATGGGTACCATGAGACCAGTATTGGTGAAGTCGGCATGGTTACCCTTATTGGCCCGCACCGTTTTAGGCATCTTGGGCGGCATAAGGTTGACCACAAAGTGTCCCGCGTTGGGGTTTTGGAAATAAGAGTAGACGTTGGGCGGTATGGCGGGGAATTTGGAGTGCTTGGTCAACTCCAGCCATTCGTATCTATCCAACGCCTCTCCCATGTAGCCCAACTGATCGTAGCCGAAGGGATCCACACCGGAAAAAGCGTAGCTGACTAGGCCATCCTCTCCACTGAAATGCACAACGCCTCCCTTGTGGTGGCCGTACACGTCATCTCCTTGACGGTAAAAGACGAAATCAACGCCCTGGGCCACAAGCTGGTCCGCGCTCTTGGCTTGATCCACGGAGCCGTGCACAAAGACGTTGGGATAGGAGTAGTACTGCAGATCCCTGCCAAACACGTCTTTGACCAGGGCTGGGATATCAATGAGCACAGGATCGGCGAAGGACATGCCGTGATCCGCATAGAGGATGATATTTACCTGGTCCAGCCGGTCCATGGGTAGGAAGCGGCCTAGGGCACGATCAAAGAAATACAGCGACTCTAGGTGGGCAGTGGCGCCCAGGAAATGGCCAACCACATCGGTGGCAAACCAGAGTACCTCAGCATAGCCATGGGTTTCCAGCACATCAACGGCATTCACTAGGGACAGTGCCGTTAGGTTTTCCAGCCCTGGAAGCCCGTAGGCCCAGAAGCTCTTGGAATTCCTGGGCAGGTAGCTGAGCAGGTCCAAAAGCACATCAAGCTGGCGGACCACCTTCTTGGAGGTTGGGTCCACATACCCCCAGCCTACGCTCTCGCCCTGGCTGTTGGACAGCCCTGCTTTCAGCCGGGGGTAGATCATTTCTGTACCGCCGGGGAAAAGTGACATACCGTGCCTGATATGTATGCCGTCTGCAAAGAGGGCCTCAATATTGGGTAAGTTCCCGGCCTCCAACTCCCGGAAAAAGTCCTGCGAGCTCACGGCATCAAGGTGGAGTATTAGGAAGGGGTTAGCAGCCTCTGCAGTGGGGATGAAAACAAAAACGAGCACAATGAACAGCAGCGTCAAACGATACGTGTTTTTAGAGATGTTATTCGCCTCCACGATAAAGACTATATAGCTTTATTCTGCGCAGGCCCAGGCTACCCTGTCAATCAGGGCCCCTGCAAATGTTATTTTTTCGTCTAATGTTTGGGATGCACCACAGGAAATCCCGGGCTGACGGGTTCTAGAGGGAGGGCTGCCAAGTCCAGGTAAAGGTGCCAATTTCTGTTAAGGTCAGGGTATGTTTGCGAAAAATTTATCATTGAAATTACAGGAAGCGTAATGTATAATGAGGCAAATAGTGGAAACCACGGCCCCAAAGGTGCCGTCACGACCGCAAATCCAACAGCATATCACTCGAACACCACAGAACAAGTGCAGCAATTCGTCAAAACAAGGTGCCTTGGCATGGCCTGGATTCCCAGAGCTGGGGGGATCCTGTTTTGAGACCGAATAAACGAACTGCACTTGTTTTTTTGCTGTCCTTTATCCTGACCTGTGCTGCCTTAGGAACTGCAATGGAAAACACCTTCGCCCAGGAGCCCCTGGCTCTGGCCGAGGATGCCCGGCTGGAAATCCTAGGAGCAGGAATCAGCCTGTCCTTGGGGCAGCAGGAACTGCTGGCTAGGCCCCTGGAGACTTTCCGGTGCAAACATATCAGCTCCTCTGGCGAGGTCTATGAGGCGGAAGTGACCGGATTTGCCCTGGAAGGGCTTTTAGCGGAACACGGATTGGACATGGACAAGATCGCCTCCCTCAACTTTATTGCTTCCGATGGTTATGTGATGGGGGCCCCGGCGGAGATCTGGGCAGAGCATGGAGTGTATATCATGCTGGTTCGGGATGGGCAGGGACTGGAATACCCTAGAAGCTGCATCCCTGAACAGCGTTCTATGTACTGGGTAAAGAACCTTGCCACCATCGAGCTGGTTCCCACGGAGGAATTGGCCCTGCAGCTTCAGGCACAGGTCAAGCGCATCACCTTCTTCCGGGAAGCGGTGAGCGGGCTGGAGCCCACCGAGCTGAGCAACCGCGGCTATATGGTTAAAGCCTACTCTCTCCAGGCTTATTTTGAGGAATTTGCCGTTGTTCCAGAAGCGCCCGTAACCATGCTGGCACGAGATGGATTCGAGAAGACGGAAACCCCAGACGTTTTCCTCAGCGGCTTTGTTACGCTAGAGGCCGAGCCAGGGCGGGAAGGAGATCTCCCCCTTTATTTCTCAGAGGAAATGAGCCTGGGCATGCGGGTGAAGCAGCTGGATCTGGTCATCTCCGGGGAAGATGCGGTGTATTTTGGTAGTGAAGTGCCTGTGGCTGAGCTGTTTTCCCGTGTAGGCATGCAGAACGCTGACACCTATCTATTTACCGCCAGTGATGGCTTTACAGTGGAGATTCCTGCCGCAGCCATACCCTATGGAGTGATCTATCCCGATGAAAAGGCTGGTTACCTGCGGGTTAAGTTTGATGGGTACGACCTCAGCGAGGTTAAGGGTGGCGGCAAAGTGAAGTACTTGGCTGCCATCGCGGTAGTGGAGTAGAGAAGCTCGTAGGTGGGCACCTGCAGGTGATTACAGGGGACAGAGGGGGCTTAATGTGAAAAAAATCGCATTCATAGTGTGGCTGGTTGTGTTGATGCTGGGGGCTAGTTTTCCAACTTATGCCCAGGAAGACGCCATCCTACTCACCTTTGAGGGGGCACAGGTTGACTCCATCACCTGGGAAGAGTTTCTAGCCCTGGAACAGCTCACCGTGGAACTAACCCGTACCAACTCCAAGGGGAAGACCACTACTGGCGTTTATACAGGTGTGCACTGGAACGTGCTGGCTGAGGCCATCGGCGCCCAGCAGGCCAAGGCCGTGCAGGTGATCGCTTCCGACGGCTTTGAACAGGTTTACCCTCTGGAAGTGGTGCAGGCGGCGGATTCTGTATTCGCCCTCTATAAAGATGGGGAACCCATTACAGAAGATCCCAAGAACGGCAGGGTGTGGTTCTGCGCCAGTGAAGACTACACGGCCAATTTCTGGACTAAGTTTATCGTGAAAATAGTGGTCAGATGAAGAAGCGCCATTTTTCCCTGGTAGATTATATTGTCATGGCTATGCTGGCAGCCTGCGGCATAGCCATTAAGACTGTGGTTGTGCCCTTGGCCCAGATGATTACTGGCCCCCTGTTTATTCCTGGAGGAGTGGTGGCAGGAGGCTTCTACATGCTCTTTTTAGTTCTAGCTAGTGCCATTGTGGGCAAAAGGGGTGCAGCCTTGATGGTGTCCCTGATTCAGGCGGTTTTGGTGGCCATCACCGGAACACTGGGCTCCCATGGCGCAGCCAGCATTTTTACCTATTCCTTATCTGGTCTCGCCGTGGAAATCTGGTTGATGCTCACCCGCCATCATGGCTGCTGCGCCTTTTGCTGTTTTGGGGCAGGGGTGGCGGCCAACTTGGCTGGAAGCCTAGCTGTAAACCTGGCCATCTTTAGGCTGCCCTTGATTCCTCTGCTGCTGTCCTTGAGCACAGCTGCCCTTTCAGGGGGTCTGGGGGGCCTGGCGGCCAATATGGTGGCCAGGGGTCTAGATAAGTCCGGTGTTGTGCGGACGTCAGGAGGGATGTAGATGCAGAGGAAGATTGTCTTCGTTATGCACATTCTGTTGATCCTCGCGATATTCCAAACCTCCCCTGTCTGCGCCTGGCATCCTGGTGAGCTGGTGATAACCGGTGATGTCGCTCAGGAGGTTGTGCTTGCCGGCTATCAGGGCTGGGAAGTAGTGGGCTTAGAGTACAGAGGCGAGGCACAGGAGGCGATCCGCCTGCTGCCAGTACTGCAGTACGCGGGAGTGTTGGGGGCGGAAGGTTCCATCTTCCTTTCCGCCTATGATGGGGTAGGGGCAGTACTGGCCTTGGGGGAGATCACCGAGGAGTGCTATCTGCGCTTAACCCCAGAATACGGCTGGCAGTTTATCTCCGAGCACCATCCCCGCCAAGCTGGGGTCAAGTTTCTGGAATATGTGGTGGTGGCCGCGGCAGGTCCTGATCTGCCCTGCCTGCGCTTGATTAGTGGCACTACAGAAACCGTAATCTCTTATGGCAGCTTGTTTGCTGTGGATTCTGTGCAGCGTTTGATTATCGAGGGAGAAGCGAAGAAAGGGGATTTTACCGCGGCACCCTTCAGCAGGCGCAGCTTAATTCCCCTTGCCCAATTTCTAAATAAGCAGGAGGCAGCTGCTGTTGTGGCCTATCTAGGCGACGGCAGCCAGGTGGAGGTTTCCCTGGCCGGGTACTTGGAGTGGCGGGGGCAGTCCGCCGATTATCTGGGCCCTGACGGGCGCAGCCGCAAAGCGGATGTTAAGGCCCTGTGGGCAGACGCGCCAGAGACGGCTGTCACTGAACTACTGTCCCAGGCCTTGGACGCCTTGGGGGAAGGGCGCGTACTGATCATCCTTGTGGACGGTTTGGGCTTCTTTGAGCTGCAGCAGGTGCAGCCGCCGTTTCTTTCCAGTAGGGAAGTGCAGCAGGCGCGCACTGTGTTCCCGTCTATCACTCCTGTGGCCTTGGCCTCCATCCTGACGGGAGCATTACCTTCCGAACACGGCATTACCGCGCGAGGGATGCGGGAACTGCAGGTGCCAGACTTGTTTTTCTACGCTTCCCAGCTGGGCAAAAGCTCAGCCTTGGTGGAAGGCAATACCAAAATCCTGAATACCAGTATCAGGCCGATCCTTAACCCTGATCTAGATGGAGATGGTAGCACTGATTATGAAGTGTTCCAGTCTGCCCAAGAGCAGCTCGCTGCCGGAGTTGACTTAGTGTTCGTGCACTTCCACGGCTATGATGATACAGCCCACAGCTGCGGGCCTTTTTCTCCAGAAGCAGGTGAAAAGCTTTTGGAGCTGGATGGTTACATCCAGGCCCTCTGCCAGGGGTTTTCTGGGACAGTCTTTGTTCTCGCGGACCACGGACAGCACCCCACATCAAGGGACAAACTAGGAGACCACGGCCTGGCCAGCCTGCTGGATCTCACCGTTCCTTGGTTTAGATGGGAGCAGCCATGAAAATCCGTATGAGCAGAGGAAACTTCATAGTGCTGGTGAGCACAGTGCTGCTCCTAGCAGCCACGGCAGTGCTGGCCTACCTGAACGCAGGGGATCTGGCTCTGAAAAAAGAGTTGGAGATGAATGCTGAGTTTCTGCTCACCCAGGGCGATTCCAGCAGCATAGTGACCATGGCTGAGCTCCTGGACCTGGCGCCTGTGGAATTCGAGGCGGTGATGGATACCAGTGTGACGGACCCCACTCCGGTCACCTTTACCGGGGTGGAACTGAGCAAAATCTGCGCCAGCCGCGGCCTTGAAATCACGCCCAATTCCATCCTTCAGGTCTTGGCACTTGACGGGTATGCTTCAGTGGTTACTGGGGCGGAGGTGCTGGAGCCGGGCAATGTCTATATCTGCATTGCCATGAACGGCGAGGCATTGAAACCAAAGGCACAAGGGGGTTTCGGCCCTTACTTAATGGTGATCAAAAATGTGATGTTCTCCCAGCGTTGGTGCAAATATGTAGAAGAGATTGTGGTTCGATGATAGTTCTCCAGGCAGATCAGATCAGCTTTCGCTATCCTAGGGGGCCCCTCTTAGTGGAAAACGCCCACCTCCATGTGCAGGCAGGCGAATGTGTGGCGGTGACTGGACCCTCAGGCAGCGGCAAATCAACACTACTGCATATTCTTTCCGGCATCATCCCCCGTTCGATTCAGGGCGAGGTGAGCGGAGAAATCCTGCTCTGCGGAGATAATCTCTCCCAGCTGTCCTTGGCGGAGACGGTGCGCAGAGTGGGTGTGGTGTTTCAAGATCCTGAGGCCCAGATCTTTTTCCCCACGGTGGAAGGGGAAATAGCTTTTGGCCTGGAGAATCTGTGTCTTCCTGAGGGCGATATGGAGCGGCTTATCTCCTCTTCGCTGGAGGCTGTGGGCATGGCTGAATACCGGTACAGGGCTGTTAAGGATCTTTCCCAAGGGCAGAAGCAGCTTATCGCCCTGGCGGCAGTCTTGGCCATGGAGCCGCGGCTTTTGATTCTAGATGAAGTGTTTGCCTCCTTAGATGAATCTGGAACCCAGGTAGTTCAGAAGGTGATAGAGGATTACAAGCACAGCGGCAGGGCCGTACTCCTTGTAGAGCACGATCCCGAACAGTTCAGTGTGGTAGATCGCCTTTACCACCTGGCGGGGGGAAGGCTGCGGGAGGTGGTGCAGTGAACGCGATTGCCCTCTCCGATGTGGTTTACCGCTATCCCCGGACCGGATTTCTGCTGTCCTGCCCATTTTTGGAACTGCCCCTGGGCGAAATGACGCTGATTACAGGGCGCAACGGCAGTGGCAAGACCACTCTCTCCAAGCTGATGTGCGGCGTCTTAAAACCCCTGGAGGGAGAAATCAGGATCTTTGGCACCAGGGCTGACCAGCTGTCCCTGGGCAAAATTGGCTCCCAGGTGGGCTACCTTTTTCAGAATCCCTCCCGCCAGCTCTTTGCCCCTACAGTGTGGAAGGAGATGCTCTTTGTCCAGGAGATCCTGGGGCAGGACCCAGGAGCGGCAGAGCAGCGGGCAGAAGAACTCCTGGAGAGAATGGGTTTGGGGCATCTCAAGGAGCAGAGCGTCTATACCTTAAGCAGGGGAGAACAGCAGAGATTAGCCTTGTGCACCATGCTTATGGGGGGAGCGCAGTTTTTCATCTTGGATGAACCCAGCGTGGGTTTGGATAAAAACAACCGGGAGAAGCTGTACCAGCTGTTAGATGAGCTGCTGGCCCAGGGTAAGGGTTTGGCCGTCATTACCCACAGCAGGGAGCTGGCTTCCCGCTGGGCCTGCCGTAGAATCAGGCTGGAAGAAGGGCGGGTGCTGGTGTGAAGAATGCAGATCCCAGGGTGAAACTGCTGTGGATAGTGCTCTGCACCACGGGAGCGGTACTCTTCACCGAACCTTGGTGGATGCTGGGCTTAAGCCTCTTTTCCCTTGTTGGTGCCCTGCTCCTAGGCGCAGACCTGCTGTCTTTAGCCAGACGTCTGGTGAAATTCCTGCCAGTCTTAGCCTTTATTGTAGTGGTGCAGGTTTTCTTTGGGCGCGGCGGAAGTCCCTTAGTGGCAGTGCAGGGGCGGGTGCTGATCACAGCTGAGGGCTTGCAGAGGGGGGCAGCTGCCGCCCTGCGGTTTTTCGTTATTCTTTGCTCTGGCGCGGTGATGATGGGCGAAGACAGCCGCCGAGTGATCAACTCCCTGAGTCAACTGGGGGTTCCCTATATGTTCTGTTTCAGCCTCTTTGTGGCCCTACGCTTTTTGCCTTCCTTTAGCGAGGCGTTCAGTCAGGCTCTCACAGCCCTGCAGCTTCGGGGGGTGGATCTAAAGAAGGTCCCTTGGCGGCAGAAGCTGGGATTGTACAGTGCGCTTATCCTGCCGGTGCTCAGTGAAGCCTTGGCCAGAGCGGCAAAATTGGCGGTGGTGATGGAAGCTAGGGGCTTTGGGGCGCTGCCCCGCAGAACCATCTTTGGCCAGGCCAGGATGGACAGAATGGATTGGGCCGCGGTGTTTGTGCTGCTGACCCTAGGCGCTGCTGCGCTGCGCCTTTATTATGCGTAAAGGAGAAGTGCTATGAAGGCGGTGGCGGTGAACGGAATCAGCAAATCTGGAAAAACCACGGTGTGTGAAGCCCTGATCAGCGGGCTGCGTCGCCGGGGGTATACAGTGGGTTCAGTAAAGGAAATCCATTTTGAAGCCTTTGCCATTGATCCTGATCCCACTACCAACACCAGAAGGCATCGAGCCGCAGGTGCCGATTTGGTTACGGCGCGGGGTATGTACGAAACGGATATCCTCTATCAAACTAAACTGCCCATGGAAGAAATCTTTCGGCATTATAATCATGATTTTCTAGTTCTAGAGGGTGTTTCCGACTGCAATGTGCTTTCCATTGTCACTGCCCACAGTGTGGAAGCAGTGCAGGATCACCTGGATGAGCGCACCGCGGCTGTATCTGGGGTGGTGGCTAACACTGGGCTAAAAGAGGTTTGGGGACTGCCTGTTTTTAATATTCTCCATGACCCAGAGAGCCTGGTGGATTTTGTGGAGGAGCGGGCGTTTGAGCCCCTACCTTCCTTTGATCAGGAGTGCTGTGGGGAGTGTGGATACAGCTGCCGGGAACTGGCTGGCCTGGTGGTGAAGGAGACGGCTCGCCGGGAGGACTGCGTGCTGTGGGACCCAGAAGTGGAGCTCTACATAGCTGGTACCGCCGTGCCCATGGTGCCCTTTGTGCAGCGACTCCTAAAGAATGCGGTGCTGGGGGTGGCCAAGGAGCTGCGGGGCTTTAGGGCGAACAGCACCATTGAGGTTAAGCTGCGGTCATGATTTTCCTCTCCAAAAGAAACCAAGTGTTTTTGGAGCAGGGAGTGGTGATCAAGCGCTTCTCCGATGTAAGCGCACTGCAGCGGGAGGCTGAGGCCCTTGCTGCCCTGGGCAGTGCTGGTTTAGCCGTTCCCCAGCTGCTGAGCAGAGACGGCGATGTGCTGAAACTGGAGTACATTCCAGGCGTACTATATGTGGATCTGGTGAACCACCTGACGGAAGCTCAGGCCTTGGCTCTGGCGGACTGGCTGGTTCAGCACCACCGGCTCACAGGAGCGCTGAAGGGCGATGTAAACCTGCGCAACTTCCTGTGGACAGGGGAGCAGTGTGTGGGCTTGGATTTCGAAGAACCGCCCTTAATGGGAGAGATGGAGTGCGACTTTGGGCGAGTGGCCGCCTTTGCAGCAGCCTACCGCCCGGCCTTTACTGAAGAAAGGTTAAAAAGCCTTGCGAAAATGCTGGGCGCCTTTGTGCAGTTGGGTGCTGAGGCAGAAAAGATACGGGAAGGATATCTTGGCGAACTTAGAGCCATGAACCTGCGCCGGAGAGAGTACATCGATCTGGCCCAGGCAGAGCAGTTTTTCGCTGATTGCCTGGCGAGGGTTCAGGGCAGACAGATGGGAGGTGTTAGTGATGGCTGTGCGGCCGAAGATTGACGAAGATGTGCTCAGGCAGGTGGCGGAGATCGCTGGGAGGTGGAAAGGCCGGCCTGATATGCTCATTCCTGTGCTCCATGAGGTGCAGGAGGTGGCAGGCAACGGGATCCCCAAGGAGGTAGCAAAGACGGTATCAGAAGCTATGGGCGTTCCCCTGGCGCAGATCTACAGTGTGCAGACCTTTTACTCCTTCTTCTCCAAGGAGAAGAGGGGCAGAGTGCTGATCCGCCTATGCAAGACCGCGCCCTGCCACATCAAGGGTACCAAGAGGATACTGGAAGCCTTTGAACAGGCCTTGGGCATTAAGGCGGGCGAAACCACTCCTGATGGGGCCTTTACTTTGGAGACCTGTGAGTGCATAGGTGCCTGTGATGTTTCCCCCGCGGCGCTCATAGATGACACCGTCTATGGGCATTTGACGGAGGAGAGGGTTGTAGAGCTGGTACAAGAGCTCAAGGAGCTTGATAAGCTGAATGGAGGTACAGCGTAGAATGTGGCGCCAAATATTGATCTTTGTGCCGCTGGTGGCGGCACTTTTGGACATTCTGAACGTACTGTCCACTGCCTT
>DURH01000056.1 GCA_012837385.1 Bacillota bacterium | reverse complement strand
TGGGACTGGGTGATCTCCCGCCAACTGTACACCTTCTGCAGCTCTCCAGGGTGTTCCCGGTACTTAAGCACATCGATTTCTGGGAGCTCAAAGAAACCGTCAAACTGCTCCAACAGGTATCCCTGCCTGGGCAGGAAGATCTTGTTGGCGATTTCCCCCCATTTCTTCCCCTCTTCCTGTGAGAAGCCCCACTTATCCCAGAGCTGCTTATGTTCGGGACGGGCCAAGAGCTCCCTGGCAAAGCGCAGGTGGTGCTGCACCAGTAGGTTAGTGTAGCTGTTGTTATCCACCTTTTCCTTATACTCGTCTGGGCCCATCACAGCCTTGATCTCATAGCAGTCGTTGGTCTGGTTGTACTCCACCCTACTGGCCCAGAATCTCGCGCCTAAGAGCACGACTTCCGCTCCGTATTGCGCCAGGAACTCCCGATCCCCTGTTACCTGGAGATACCGGGAAATGGCATAGGCAATATCAGCTGTGATATGCTGCTGATACCGGCCGGAGAGGATGGGAATGGGCTTCTTGGTCTCAAAATCGATGGCGCCTACAGTAGGTGTGGTTTCATCGCCTGTGTCTGCACTCTCCCAGGGAAACATGGCTCCTTGATAGCCATTTTCCGCGGCCTTGCGCAGAGCGCCAGGCAGGGTATGATGGCGGTAGCGCAGCTGCAGCTGGGCCACTTCTGGGAAGACATGGAGGAAGAAGGGGAAGATAAAGATCTCCGTATCCCAGAACACATGTCCCCGGTAGCCTTCACCGCTCAAGCCCTTGGCAGCCACACTGACGCGGTGATCGTGCCAAGAAGCCATCTGCATCAGGTGAAAGAGGGCGAAGCGCAGGGCGAGCTGGTCAAAATCTGGGCCAGAAATGGCGAGGTCCGCCTTCTCCCAGCGCTGTTCCCAAGCCTGCACATGCTCTGCCAAGGACCCTTGGAAGCCTACCTGCTGCGCCTGGAGGTTGTCCCGCACAGCATAGTCTAAGACCAGTTCTTGGCTTAAAGGGCTGCCCTTCAGCTCCAAATCCCTGGAGCTGAAGGTGGTGACTAGTTTGTCCAGGATCAAGGCTCTGCCTTCCTGGCCCTGAGACTCCAGCCAATAGTCAATACGGCGAGGACCGTTGGCATAGCCCTCGGACTCGATCTGGCCTTGAATGTGATGAGACGCACCCTGGACCACCAAGTGCTTCTGCTCATAGGTTTCGCTGATCAGGTAGATGCCCCGTTCTGCAAAAGTGGAGGCTTCCACTGGCGCTAGGTGCTGGGTGCCGCTGTTCGTCACCTGCCCATCCAAGCGGGAAACGACCCGAATGGGGCCTGAGTAGTTCTCAGGCACTATTTCACAGCGCAGCCCCGCCAGGTGGTGGTTAGCAATGGAAACAAAGCGGGAAAAATGCAATCTGGTAATCCGCCCCAGGGGGCTTTTCCAGACCACAAAGCGCTCCAGCACCCCTTCCTTAAGGCGCAGCACCCTGTGGTACTCTAGGACGTCTCCCTGCCTTAAGTCGAAGCGTTCACCGCAGAGGGTGATCTCCAAGCGGAGCCAATCAGGCAGATTGGGCAGTTCAGTCACCTCCCGGGGCGCCGCATCAAAAAGGCCAGCCAGGTAGGTCCCGGGAGTACGTTCTCGGTAGTCTTCTTCTGTGGCCCCCCGAGTACCTAAGTAGCCATTGGCTAGGGCAAAAAGACTCTCATAATGTCCCATGTTTTCGAAAAGATCAGATTCTACCAAATCCCAGCGGGGATCGAACGTCATCTATGTGCCTCCTTATTCCTTGTTTCCGGAAAAACTGATTCCTTCCACAAAATACTGCTGAAATGCGATGAACAATACGATGATGGGTAAGGCAGAGATAAATGTCCCAGCCAATATGGGCCCCCAATCAAAAGTAGCCGCTCCATAGGTGCGCTGCAGATTCAAAAGACCGATGGTCAAGGGGTATTTGTCCGCCGGCGAAGTAATTACCACTAAGGGCCAGAAGAACTCGTTCCACACCCCCTGGAAGGTCAAGATGGTGAGGGCTCCCAAGGGAGGCTTGGCCAGGGGCAAGAAGATTCGGAAGAAGATGGTGTAAGTGCTGGCCCCATCGATGCGTGCAGACTCTTCTAAGCTGGCCGGCAGGCGCTCAAAAAACTGCTTCATGATAAAGACGGAACTGGCTCCCACCAACCCTGAGATGATCAAGCCCGAATAGGTGTTGAGCAGAGTGGGTACCCCCACCAGGCGGGACAAACCGAAGACGCCGTCTCTCAGTACCAGGTAATTGGAGATAAAGGTGACCTGCTGCGGGATCATCATGGAAAAGAGCAGCAGGCCGAAAACGGCGTTTCTGCCCCTAAAGCGCAGGCGCGCCAAAGCGTAACCGGCCATGGACGCAAACACCAGAGTGGTAACCACCCTAGTTACTGCTAGGAAAAAGGAGTTGCGGATCCAGAGCAGAAAGAGCCTCTTCCCAGTACTCACGCTGTAATTCTCCCGGAAGACCCGGGCGTAGTTGGAAAAGACATAAGGCAGCAGACCTGAACTCACGTTATTCCAGCTCTGGGTGCGCCCCAGCCTTTCAATGCGGTTTGGGCTTAAAGTGGCGGATACGAACTCCTGGCGCATAGGCACAGTGAGATCCATGGGTACTTCCTTGAGCGGGACATCTCCCTTGTTCACTAAGGTGAAGCTGTAGGTGGTAAGCACTCCTCCTTGGTCAGGTTCACGGCTGATTTCGTAGGGGCCAACCACCTCCACGTAATCAGCCGCCCAGTGCTCTACGCTCAGGGCTGCCGCGGCCCCGCCCTGCACCCGCTTGGGGATCACCACCTCAGGAGGGGCAGGCTCCCTGCCCTCTTCTGTCCAATAGGTGATCTCAAAATCGATACTGCCACCGGGGGCCAAGCCGCCCCAGAGCCCGCTGCCCCCTCCCTGCTTAGCCAAACGGTAGCTGGCTGCCCAGTTAGCAGGCCGCAGCTGGTTAACGGTTAGGCTCGGCGGCCATTCTGTGGGATTATCCTTGAGACTGGACAGAAAGGCGAACAAAAAGGGGCCCATAAAGAGAATGGACAAGAGCAGCAGAAAACAGTAAACAGCAGCAGCATTGGCCCAGCGCCGTCTCTGCAGATCAGGCATCGTTCTCCCCTCCTAACACCTTTCTCTGGGCATAGACGATCACCAAGGTGAGCAGCGCTAAGAACATAGCAGCTGCGCTGGCCATGCCCACCCTAGGCGAGGCTGAGCTGGGAAAGAGGTTGGTGTAGATGTAGTAGGCCAGGGTTATGGTGGAACTACGGGGCGCCTGACTGCCCAAGATCGCCACCTGGTCGAACATCTGCAGGGTGCCGATGAGGCCCATGGTGACCACTAAGAAAGTGATCGGTTTGAGCTGGGGAACGGTGATCTTCCAAAACATATGCCACCCTTCGGCGCCATCCACGGCAGCTGCTTCGTAGAGTTCACCGGGGATATCCTGCAGCCCTGCTAGATAGAGAAGCATAAAGGTGGGTGCGGTGGTCCAAATGTTAAAGAGCATAATGGCCCCTAAAGGAATGGGAAAAGCCAGGGCACCGAAAAAATCCGGCCAAGTCTTGGTGGTGTTGAACCAGATAATATCCACCGGGGCAACCTCCCGGGGCAGGATGAAACCAAAACGCACAAGGCCAAAAACGATCATAAAAGACACGAGCAGGGAGAGCAGCAGGAAGCTTGGTTCAAAAATAGCCACAGGCCTTCGGCGCAGCTTCTCCCAGGCCACCAAAACGAACTGTAGAGCTGCGGCTAAAAGGACAAACAGCGCCAAAATCACCTGGTATTCCTGGAACCTGGTGATCACATAGTTCAGCACGCCCCGCCTTTGGAAAAACCAGATAAAGATCAGGGTGACCACCACCGAACTGGCCACACTGGGCATGTAGTAGGCAGCCCTGAAGAACTTGATCCCCCGCATCTTGCGGTTGAGAAAGAGGGCTAAGAGCAGTGCGATCATGGTTTGGGCTGCGGTAACCACAACCATAAAGGTTAGGGAGTTCTTCATGGCCCTGGTAAACTCAGGATCGCGGAAGATGTTCAGGTAATTTCTTAAACCCACCCACTCAGGCTTGGAAAAGAGATCGTAATTGGTAAAACTGAAATAGACTACCCGCACAAAGGCGTAGCCGAAGAACACTATCAGGGTGAACAAAAAGGGAGCGAGCAGCACATAGGGTGCCAGCTTTTCCCCTAGCCTCCCAGCTGATACCCGGCGCATGTCTTTACCTCCTTTAAAAGGGACATTTGGGGCGTACCCCAAATGCCCCTTCGTCTTTAGCGTCCCATGAGGGCATCCAACTGGGCTTGGGCCTGCTGCAGTGCCTCTTCCACAGTAGCCTGCTTGCTCATGACAGCAGCTAGAGCCTGATCGATGGGCTGCATCCAGTCTCCTCCATAGGTACCGAAGCTGTAGGGCAGCACGTTTCCATCGGAAGCACCCAAGAACACCACATGGTTGGCGTGGGCCTCAGCATGGTCCTGCTGGAAGTAGGGGTTATCAGCCAGGGCCTCGCGGCTGGGAATAGCCAAGCCCCTTTCCAATACCCACTGCTGAACCTCTTCGCTGGTGAGGATCTCCAGAACTCGGAAAGCTGCATCCTTATTGGGTGAAGCCGCGTTCATGCCCCAGGCCACAGTGAAGATCAGATTGCCCCGCTGGCCAGTTTCAGGATGCTTGGGCATCAAAGTAGCTCCATACTGCAGATTAGGGGCGTCTCCCTTTAGGGCACCGATGATCCAGGCACCTTCTAAGGCAGCTGCCACTTGCTCAGAGGCCAGTGCTCCGCCGCCCCAACCCTGGGAGATATCGGCGGGCATAACGCCCACACCTGTCTCCGCCATGCCTGTATACCACTTGAAGGCATCTACAAAGGCCGGATCGGAGAGATCGGTCTTCCCTTCTGCATTAAAGGGAGTAAAGCCAGCTGCATAGGCCAAGGCTCCGAACCGCGCGAACTCAGGCTGCAGTGCCAAGCCGTAGATGTCTGGATCGATGCTGGCCACCTTCTCCAGCTTCTCATACAGGGTATCCCAAGTGTCATCATTGGAGGGATACTCTACACCCGCGTAGTCAAAGAGGTCTTTGTTGTAGAACAGGGCCAAGGTGTTGAAGTCCTTGGGAATCCCGTACACTTGGCCATCCACCGTAAAGGCATCGACCAGGGATGGAATGAAGTCTTCTGCTTTGAGCACAGTAGATTTTTCCAGATAGTCGTTGAGCGGTTCCACGGCACCACTCCGAATCAGGGAGCCAGCCCAGAAAATGTCCATGTAGAACAAATCTGGGGCGGTCCCAGCAGAGAGGGCGTTCACAATGAACCGCTGATAGTCGTCAGCCACCGGCTCGTATTGGACAGTAATTCCAGTACCCTCCAAGGCTGGACGCACGAAAAGCTCAATCATTTCTTCAACGATGATAGTGTCATTTCCGCCATGGCCGCCAATTCTGATCTGCTGGGCGGCAGCTGCAGAAGTAACCAGCAGCACCATCACAAGTGCTAAGCAAAATCGTTTCAAGCTAGACCCTCCTCATTATCTTGATAACTGTACTCCATTAACGCTTTCCTACTCCTACTCTTCAGTCAACACCCCCTTGTTTTTCCACGGGGCCGCTGGAGCCCCGCGGCACAAGCGTACAAGGCAAGTCCACATGGTGGGGTGTGTACGCAGTGTCTTCTATCATGGCGATCAGCTCCCGGGCTGCTAATCGTCCAAAGACATACATGTCCTGCCTGATAGTGGTCAGCGGCGGGCTCACATGGTTGGCAAAATCCTGATCATCAAAGCCCACCACTGAGATGTGGCCAGGCACTTCCAGCCCCATGGCCTGCAGCTGCTCCAGTGCGCCCACAGCCATCAAATCACTGGCGGCAAAAATGGCAGTAAGCTCTGGGTTGGCCGCGAGCAGGTGCTCAGCACCCCGACGGCCCGATTCCTTACTGAAGTCCCCTGTATAGATATAGCTGTCCTTGATCTGAAGGCCGTGCTGAAGCAGGCCCTCTTTGTAACCCTGCAGACGCTCTTGGCTTACCCAAGCGGCATCATGGCCGTTGATCATACCGATGGCGGTATGCCCTAGAGAGGCCAGGTGCTCGACTGCACTTCGTGCTCCCAACACATTGTTCACTGACACGTAAGTGGCCCTGGGGCCCTCAACCGGCACATCCACCAGCACAATGGGAAACTCCACAGCAGGCAGTTCTGCAATGAACGCCTCATCTGTGCGCAATCCGGAGATTACGGCCCCTCCCAAGCCCCTCTGCTTGCACTGAATCACCATCTCCTCTGCAGTCATGAGCCGCTGAGTGGCGAAGAGCAGGAGGTTGAAATCATGGGTGGTTGCTTCATCCATCATGCCGCTGATCATCAAGGCAATAAACTGATTTTGAAAAGTCTCCCGATCCAAGGAATACAGGCCGATAGCGTTGGTCTTGCGGGTAACCAACTGTTGAGCCATCCGGTTGGGGAAGTAGTTCAGTTCCCGAGCGGCCTGCTCGATCTTTTTCCTGGTCTCGATATTCACATCGCTGTGCCCATTCAGTGCCCGTGAAACAGTTGTCACGGAGAACCCTGAGCGGCGGGCAACGTCCTTTAGTGTGGCAGGCATGCCATCATCCCCCAATCCGAAACGTTTCGGGTTCGGGACAAAAGAAAACCGGAGCCCGTTTACTGCATCCGAAACGTTTCGATTCCTCGTTTGTTAATATTACAACACGCATTTGGCAATTCCTTCTTAACACGGAAGATTTTTCCCAGGAAACTCCCGGTGATCATTTTGGGATCCAGGCAGGGTTCCATCTTGCCGCAGAGAGATTCTTCCACAACTACTAACAGATTAAGGAGGAAAAACAATGAGAATTCGTGGCCGGTTATTGAGTTTCGCGGTCCTGCTCACTGTTGCTTTTCTGCTGGCAGGTTGTATTGGAGGCGGAGGGAAAAAGGACCAGACTGTCGCTGAGTTCATAGTCGAGATGGAAAAGGCGTTCGCCAGCCTGGACGCTGAGAAAATTGCCGACATCATCTACTTCCCTATTGTCCTGCCTGACCTTCCCGAGGACTCTGAACTAGAGCAAATCGTAGGCGAGTCGGACAAAATCACGCGGGATATGTTCGTCACCGCTACCAAAGACGCCTTTAAGGCGCTGAGAGACGGCGGCGCCTCGCTGGAACTCGATGTACGGGATGGCTATAAGGTGGTAGAAAGCGGCAATACAGCGGTGGTGTCTGAGGCAGTCTTTGAGCTCAAAGGCGCGGTTAAAGAAGAGATTGCCGGGCAAGCCGTTCTCAAACTGATTGAAGGTCTCAGCAAAGTCGGCGACTTAGACCTCCCAGATGGTTGGGAAGACGCTGTAAAGGCAGCTTGGGAAGTAATTGCTGCCATGATCAAAGAAGCAAACGGCGGCGAGTGGCCTGAAGAGTTTGAAGACGTCTATGATGAGATTGAGTTTGAGCTGAAAAAAGCAGATAAGAAATGGAAGCTGTACGCCAACCCAGAAGCCTAACTTCCTTAGACTGAACCGAAGGCCTCCCCTACTTAAGGGGAGGCCTTTTTGCCTGGCTGCTTCTTACTTACCCTTCTGCTTGATGATGTGGTCGGCGGTTCGTGCAGCTAAGGCCATGACCGTTTCCGTGGGGTTAGCTGCACCGGAAGTGACAAAGACACTGGCATCGCAGATGTACAGATTGGGAATATCGTGGCTGCGGCAGAATTCGTTTACCACAGACTGGCTGGGATCCCTGCCCATGCGGCAGCCCCCCATGAGGTGGGCACTGTCAGGCACCACAAAGGAATCCTTCCCTCCTGCCGCAGCCAGGATCTCCTGGCACTTTGCGATGCCATGGGCAATGAGCTTGAGATCGTTCTCACCGTAAGCGAAGTTTACCTGGGCCCTAGGCAGGCCATACTCGTCCTTTTCCTCACTGAGGGAAACGCAGTTGGTAATCTCCGGCAGCACCTCGCCCACTAAGGTGATGCGGGCGTAGTAGTTCCAGTGCAGCATAATCTCCCGCAGTTTCTGTCCCCAGATCCCGGCATTTACTGCCGCCTTGGAAGCCATCCCCACTGGCCTGCTCCCATGGGCGTGGAGGGAGTAGCCCCTGACAAACCCTCGGCTGGCATCTGTCTCATAAAAGTCCTGACTGACCGCGAGAACTGGCGTCCCCTTGTACATGCGGATTTCCTGGTCGAATTTGGCATAGATGTCGTGTCCGCTGTGGGGCATAAGGTACTTCCCCACTAGCCCGCTGCTGTTGGCCAAGCCGTCGGGATATTGGCTGCAAGCCGAGTTCAAAAGCAGCCTCGGTGTCTCCACGGAAAAAGCGGAAACGATCACGATTTTGGCCTTCTGCTGGTAGTTCTGGCCGTCGTGGTTGAACTCCACTCCCGTCACCTTCCCCCGCTGGTCCACTAAGATCCGGGTGACCATGCAGTCCGTGAGCACTTCTGCGCCCTGGGCGATAGCCTTGGGGACATGGTGGATGAGAGTGGAAAACTTGGCGTTGGGCAGGCAGCCCTGGTTGCAGAACCCCCTGTTAATGCAGGGTGGCCGTCCATCAAAAGGTGCAGACAGGATCGCCAGCGGGGCCACGGTGCTGCGGATGCCCAAAGCCTCACACCCCTGGCGGAAGATCTGGGCATTCCCGCTGATGGGATTGCGCTCTGGATAGGGGTAGGGTCCGTGGAAGGCGCCCCAGGGAAACTCCCGGGGTCCGCTCACCTTGATCTCTTCTTCGATCTTGGTGTAGTAAGGGGCTAGGTCCTCATAGCTGATGGGCCAGTCTGCCGCGACTCCATCCAAGGATCGCACCTGGAAATCACTCTCATGGAAGCGGTAGAACACCCCTGTGAAGTGTACAGTTCCTCCCCCTACTCCCCTGCCTGAGTTGTTGGCACCAAACTGCAGGGCGTTTTGGCCTGTGGAGAGGCGGGTATCATTCCAGGCTAAAGAGCGGGCGTGCAGCTCATCACTGGCAAAATCGGTCTGGGGGTCCCAGAAAGGCCCAGCCTCAATGCCCACCACCTGCAGGCCAGCCTTGGCGAGCTCATAGATGAGCACTCCTCCAGCGGCGCCCAGTCCTACGATGACAACGTCTACTTCTTGATCCCCAAACTTGCGCTTGTTGAGATGGGGATAGCGCAGATCATTGTAATGATCACAGTTGTGTTTGAGTGAAACCCTGTTCTCCATTCCGCTCCCCTGCCTACTTTTCTCCAATCAGCTTAGGCTCCCACGGGTCGGCGAGCCCCAGTTCTACTCGCACATAACCGCGGGGATACGCCGGGCCGCCATAACCGATCTCCGACCACACCCAGGGATGGGAGTAGTAGGCGGCCACCACCAAACCCACCAACTTGGCAAAGAACTCCTTCTGCTTTTCCACACCCCAGCCCCCGTCCTGGGGCATGCCCCCAACCTCCAACAGCTGCAGGTACTCCAACTGGTGTTCTGACTTAATGCTGAGGAACCCCTTGAGGTACTGCTCTTTCGCCCAGTTTTCCAGGGCATCCAGCCCACCCAAGATCAAATCCTTCACAGGCGGCAGCCCCGGTTTGCGCTGAGATTCCCCCACAGGTTGGCGCAGCTGCTCATCCAGATAGGCGGCAATCCAAGTGAGGATTTCGGTGCGGTTGTCATGGGCTAAATGGCGCGCCACTGCCTTGACCATATCCTGCTGCCACTTTGAAAGAAGTTTAAACTGAAAAGGGCCCAAACGCTGCAGCACGATCCCCCGGGTGTTGGCATCCCATTCATCTTGCAGCGCTAAGACATCGTAATTGGGATAGAGGCTTTCATGTCTAATCATAGGCGCCTACTCCAATACACTGCCAAAAGTGCAAAGACGCTTAGTGCGGAAATCATCAAGGGCAGGATGATGGGCGGGCCAACTAAGAAGTTTTGCAGCCGATAGCCATCCACCCTTTGCCCCACTCCTTTCAGGTGCAGATAAAACCCTACCAAGCCCCCCAGGGCATCGCCCAGGCAGAGGACAATAAACGCCGTACGAACCCAGTCCACATTCGAAGCACTGAATAGAAAGCCAGTGAGGGCTAAGATGGGCAGAGCGATCACCGGCACCCATTGGGACCAATGCCTGAAGTTTTGACGATAGTGGAAGAGAGTAACCTGGATAAAGATGAGCAGAAAAGCACAGGAGGCAAAGAGTACTGCCACCCGCTCAAAGGGCCAGCCATTCCAACCCACGGCCATCATCCTGTTCCTTGAAGTTGATCCTTCTCAGTTTCCCCATCTACAACCAAAAAAAACGGACTACCACAAATGATAGTCCGGAACCAGTTCATGATGTGTTCGCTGCTAGACACCGGAAAAAGCTGCAAACCCGCCATCCACAGGCACCACCGTGCCAGTGACAAACCTGCTGGCATCGCTCACCAACCAGATTACGGTGCCCACTAAGTCAGCAGGCTCGCCAAAACGGCCCATGGGGGTGTTGTCCAAAATGGAACGCCCCCGCGCAGTGAGTTCACCCGTCTCTTCATCGGTAAGCAGGAAGCGGTTCTGCTCAGTCAGGAAAAAGCCAGGAGCAATGGCATTCACCCTGATCTTCGGCGAGTAATTCTGGCAGAAATGCACAGCCAGCCATTGGGTGAGGTTGTTCACCGCCGCCTTGGCTGCAGAATACCCCACAACCCTGGTCATGGGCTGGAACGAGGACATGGAGGAGACGTTGAGGATTACACCTTCCTTCTTCTCCGCCAACACTTGCCCGAAGATCTGCGTAGGCAGCAGTGTCCCCATGAAGTTCAGCTGGACTACATGGTTCAAAGCCTCCTCAGGCAGATCGAAGAACGATAGATCGGAACTAGTGGTAGCGGCTGGCCTGTTTCCCCCTGCACCATTGACCAGGATATCTACGGTGCCGAGCCTTTCCAAGACTTCGGCCCGGGCGGCCAGAAGGCTCTCCCGGTCTAGAACATCGCAGGCAATACCCACCGCTTCTCCACCGGCTCGCAGAATATCACTTACCACAGCATCCCTCCGGGTCGCGTCGCGCCCTAAAACAGCCACCCTGGCACGGGCGCTGGCCAAGCCTCTGGACAGCTCACTGCCTAAAACACCTGTGCCGCCAGTGATCACAGCAACTCTGCCTCGCAGATCAAACAAGTCCGTCACACCCATCCCCGCCTTCCTAAGAGCTGATCATGTGCTTGATAATGGTCAAGTCCGTAGCCCGCATACCTTCCGAAGCGATGTCCCGTACCACATCAATGGTCTCTTCCACATTGGTTTTCACAATGCCGTCGCCTCCGGGAAAACTCACATTGCTCAATGCCATGGTATGGCCTAGAATCGCAGCATCCACCGCGGAAGCGATCTTGGCTGCACAGGATGCCTTAGCGCCGTCGCAGATCATGCCCGCCACATTGGCCAAGGTATTGGTTATGGTGGCGCTGATCTGCTCCACATCTCCACCCTCCAGGTAGGTAAGGGCTGCTCCAGCCGCGCAGGCGGCGCTCACCGCTCCACAGTAGGCGGAGAGCCTGCCAATCCCCCTCTTTTGATGAATGGCAATAAGGTTGCTTACGCACAGGGCCCTGAGCAGCTTCTCTTTTGACACGCCTAGGTGGCGGGCGTAGACAATTACAGGAATGGAAGCAGTGATGCCCTGGTTGCCGCTGCCGGAGTTGATCACCACTGGCATCTGGCAGCCCCCCATGCGGGCGTCTGAGGCTGCCGCAGCGTGAGCCCTGGCGAGATTATGAACGTCTGTGCCAAAGTGCTCTAGCAAGGTCCTCCCGATATTAGCCCCATAGTCTCCTTCCAGGCCCCGCTCGGCAATGGCGATGTTGTGCTCAATTTGGGGACGCAAAATAGGCTCCAGGTCCCTGGGATCCACACACTCGGCAAAGGTTAGGATTTCCTGCACACTTAGGGCTGCCTGCTCAGATGCCAATTCAGTTTCCACCTGGGCTGCAGCCTCCTCCAGATGGACCTCGCCATTTCTTTCCAGACGTACGAAATTGGTGTGGGTGCCTCTGATCTCCACTAGGGCACTCTGATCTGCTGCCCTGCCTGCCAACACTAAATGGAGCCGCTCTGGAGTGCGGAGCAGCTCCACCTGGCAGGCGCCAGGATCACTCAGCAGCTCCCTGGTTCTGGCTATGGCTTGGGCATTGACAGAGGACAAAGCTGCCAAACCCCTCTGGCTGTCCCCTCCCAGGATGCCCAGCCATACAGCAGCCCGAATGCCCTTCAAACCCTGGGAATAGGGGATCAGCACTGACTTGGTGTTCTTGATCAAATTGGCGCTCAACTTGATCACCACTGCTTCCGGCACCGCACCCAGGATCTCCCTAAGTTTGGCACCGGCCAGGGCCAAGCAGGCGGGTTCAGTGCAGCCCACTGAAGTCACCAGCTCTTCCCTGAGCGTGGAAAGATAGGCCTCTTTCGTCTCGGTATCAATACACATGGGACACCTCGTTCGCTCAATACTTAAAAACGGTTATATGTAATAGTTCCAAATCAGCGCCCAACCTCCTGCTGTCCTTTCCCTCCGAAGAGATAAAGGAGCTCCGAGGAGCTCCTTTATCTCTTTGGGCAGCAATTTTCGGTTCACACCGACATTTCAATTGTATGGAGGTGATTCATATGCCAAAAAACAGAATATTGATACTTCGGACCTATCGCGTGTTTTTGATAGATGCCTTTCTCTTTCTCGACTCAGCCGGCTGTGCTTCCCCTAAATGGCCTCCCCGCACCCTGGCTCAACCGGCTGGGTTGTGGACATCCCTCCTTTCTCTCACATTAGGTGCAGCGGCTGCCGGCGTTCACAGCCGGGGAAGGCCAAAATCCCTTTCTAACTGCATTTCTGAGTTCGTATCTGCATTATACTATTTTCTGATTCTTATTGCAAGACCTTTTTTGTACTTTTTTATCATTTTTATCGATTTTTTTGTCCCGAGAGGAAAACAGCCTGGACTGACGAATGCTGTGCATGGAAAACCCACTAAAGTTAAGGAGGCCCAACATGCTGAAGGAGTTGATCACCAAGACCAGGAGTTTCCGCAGGTTCAAACAGGAACCGGCACCCACCCTGACTGAACTAGAAAGCTTGATCGAGCTAGCCCGCTTGGCGCCAGCCGCTTCCAACAAGCAGCCTTGGAAATACGTGTTAATCAGGGAACCGGAGCTGCTTCCCCAGGTCTTTTCCTGCCTAAAGTGGGCAGGCTACCTGCCTGACTGGCCAGGACCAAGCCCGGAGGAACGCCCCACCGCCTACATAGTGTTTCTCAACGACATATCCATCAGCGAGGACAAGAGCATCCACTTGGTGGACCTCGGTTTAGCCGCCCAAAACATCCTCTTGGGTGCCCGGGAGCTGGGCTTCGGTGCCTGTCTCTTGGGATCCGTGGATCGGCCGCGCCTAAAAGAAATCCTGGGCCTACCTGATGGGCTGAACATCGAACTTGTGGCAGCCCTGGGCGTCCCAGGAGAACGGGTGGAGCTCACTGCTCTCGGCAGCGACGGAGATATCCGCTATTGGCGCGATGAGAATGAAGTGCACTATGTGCCGAAACGGCAGCTATCTGATCTGATCGTAAAAAGGGCCTAGCGGCCCTTTTTAGCTGTGTGTGTTGATGGAGATATGGCTCTGGTCTTCAATCTTGAGGGTGGAAAAATAGAGTTCTTCTAAAGGAATCCATTCCTTTTCGAAGCGCTGGAACAGCACCGCCCCGCTGCGCTGGAGGATCCTATCCCTCTGCACCTCTTGGGGCACAGTGAGGAACACCTTGAGATCATAAAGATTCTGCAGATTCGGATGATGGCTGTAGCTGCCTTCCACAACCGTAAGACCTTCAGGATTGACGCTGGGCGAAGAGGTGAAACTTCCGTCCTGGCAGTTGAAGATGCGGTAGTGGAAAGGCTGGGTACCCCTGAGCTTCACGCCCACCTCTTCTTGAAAGCGCTCGTAGTCCACATTGCCCCCTGGTTCCTGAAGTCTTGCGGCAGTGCGCTGCTCTGGGCGGAGGAAGAAGTGGTCCATGGAGATGGTGCTGCAGCCGTATACATCCTGTAGAAGCTTAGCCAGTGAACTCTTACCTGAGCCGCTCCGCCCATCAATGGCCACTACCACTTGTTTCCTGGTGGACAGCAGCCTTTCAATTTCCCGAAAAACTGGGAAGTACAGGGAGAATTCCCCCTTCACCACCCTGTAGGCTGGTGCGTAATGCCTGCGGAAACGCTCACTGTGACTAAGCGGTGGATAGCCCGCGAGCCGATACTCTTCAAAAAAGGGCTCCAGGGACTGATCCTGCAGATACTCCCGGAGAATTTCCAACTTGCGCCGAAATCCCTCGGCACTGCCCCGCGGCTTTTGGGCGGTGAGCACAAAAAACCGGTTCACAGTAGTGAGGGGCAGGGCTCCCCCCAGAGCCCGCAAGTGCAGCCGCACTAAGCCTCCGCCAATGGGTTCGAACAGCTCCTCCTGGATACCGCTGATGGGCTGAAGCTGCCTAACCTCCTCTGCTAGCCGCGCCAAACTGGCCACTTCATCTGTGATAAAATGACCAGGGCCGAATTCATGTTGATACACCAGCTTCACGAAATCCACTGCAGTTGCCTGCGGGTAACGCTGCGCATGCGCCTGCAGGATGCGTAAGAGTTCGTCCATGCCTAGGCTCCCACCAACCCTCTAATCTGATCCACCTGGCGGAAAACTGATTCCACAACAGTGGGGCAGAATTGAGTACCCTTCCTGTCCTGAAGAAAGGTTAAGCTGTCCTCCAACCGCAGAGCCCTGCGGTAGGGGCGATCTTGAGTCATGGCATCGATTACATCAGCCACGGTGGTAATCCTGGCCAGGCGTCCAGGCTTCAGTACACTGCCGCTCACTGGATAGCCACCCTGCCCGTCATACCAAACATGGTGATGGAGGATTATGTCCCTAACCTGATCATCACTGACAAATTGAACGGCATAGGTATAGCCATAGATGGGATGCTTTTGGATCTCTTCCCAATCGCTGCTGGATAAAGCGGTTGTCTTAGTTAGAATGCCTGGGGGAACATCCCTCTTGCCCACATCGTGGAGCAGGGACCCCAAGGAAAGGGCAGCCAGTTCACGGGCACTCACGCCTAAGGATCGGCCCATGGCCACCGCCAACTTCTGAACTCTCCGACTGTGGCGGAGAGTTGAGGCATCCAAGCCAGCTAGAAGCCTGGCTGGAGCCCCTGTCAACTCTAGTTCATTTATGTCCATCCGTGGCTTACAGTCCTTCCTTGAGCAAACGTATAGCCTTATTATGGTCGTTATCGATGATTTGTCAAGTGAATCTTACTACTTTAGCATCTCCGTCTGGAGGCTGAGGCCAATCCGGTCCCCAGGCGAATTGCGCTCCTTTCCACCCCTTGTTATACTTAACACGAAGGGAGGTCACATAGATGGAATCTAAACATCTTGGCGCTTTAGCCTTAATCATTTTTGGAGGATATTTCCTAGGGAAAAACCTAGGCATCATCCCCCGTCTAGGTGTGATCTGGCCCCTGGTTCTCATCGGCTTGGGGCTTGTCGCGCTCTACCAGGCCACATCTAAGCCGAAGGAAACCGCTACTGAAACCGGCGAGGTGATTTACGAAGTGAATGGAATTCCATCCCTGCTTAAGGGAGTTGTGGTGCTGCCGATAATCTTTGTAGTGTTTATTGTGGGGTTAATCATGCTGGGAGTGCTTGGCCCCCTGTTCCTGCTCTCTCTGCTGTTCATTCCCTTTGTACTCTTTTTCAAGCTGGGCTGGGCGTTTCTCAAAGTGATGATATCCATCGTCTTTGGGGCCGCACCCTTCCTACTGCTGCTCTGGATCTTGATGCTGATCTTCTAAGCAGATGTGCCTCCCGGCACAATTAGAACGCCCGCTGTAGGTTTCCTGCAGCGGGCTTTTCCATGGAGCCTAGAATTCTTTAGATATCTACTTCCATTACCCAGCCGAAGGGATCAGCTAGTCTACCCGTTTGAATGCCGGTTATTGTATCATAGAGCCTCTGGGTTAGGGCACCTGTCTTCCCACCGCCGATCTCAATGGTGCGGCCCTGGTATTCCAACCTACCAATGGGGCTCACTACTGCAGCTGTCCCGCAGCCAAAGGCTTCCACCAAACGGCCTTCCTCATGGGCTTTAAACACCTCATCTATCCCCAAGCGCCGCTCCACGGTGGGAATATCCCAGGAGCGGAGAAGCTGCAGAATAGAGTCTCTGGTTACGCCAGGGAGGATGCTGTCGCCTAACTCTGGTGTAATCAATTTGCCATCAATGTTGAAGAACACATTCATGGCTCCGACCTCTTCAACGTACTTCTGCTCGATACCATCCAACCACAGGACCTGGGCATGCCCCCTAGCTTGAGCGTTTTTCTGTGCCAGCAGGCTTCCAGCGTAGTTGCCAGCTGCTTTGGCAAAGCCTGTGCCGCCCCGTACAGCCCGCACATAGTTCGGTTCCACGTAGATGCTCACTGGGTTCAAGCCCTCTTCGTAATAGGCACCCACAGGCGATAAGATTACCATAAACCGATAGCTGCTGGACGGCCTTACGCCCAAGACATTGTCTGTAGCGATCACGAAGGGGCGGAGATACAGGGCTGTGCCTGGTGCAGTGGGAATCCACTCCCGATCTAGAGATACCAACTGCTGAATGGCATGGAGGGCAAATTCCTCATCGAAGGTGGGAATGCTCATCCGGGCATTACTGCGGTTCAAACGGGCCATATTCTGCTCTGGGCGGAAGAGCAGGATCTGACCTTCTGGCCCCAAGTAAGCTTTCATGCCTTCGAAAACTGCCTGCCCATAGTGGAGCACAGCGCAGGCTGGATCCATCTCCATAGGCCCATAGGGAACGATGCGGGGATTATGCCAGCCCTTCCCCTCAACATAGTCCCAAACAAACATATGATCTGTAAAAACTCTTCCAAACCCCAGCTTCCCCTGGTCCGGCTTGGGCTTTGGCGCGGTGGTTTTTACCAATGTTATCTCCACGGTTTAACACTCCCTCTGAGATTACTTCTCTATTTATTTACTTCCGGTTTTCGTCTACAATTCCTGCTTAGGAGAAATCCAGCCGCTCTGGGTATCAGCAAGCGGCTGCCGATTTGCGCATCCGCGGAGAAATCACGTCACGAATGGGAATAAGATCAGGTGCCTAGATTGCGTTATCCACAAAAAATTCTTTATAAAAAGTTTTTTGTCTAGGGCTGAGCATCTGCATGCCAACTGAGCAGCTGCAGGTTGGTGGTTTCCTGTTCCAGTTGGTAGAGCGCTCTCTGCACCAGGGAGCCGCCTCGATCTATGGAGAACTCCAGGAGGAAACGCTGCCTCACAGAATCTTTCGCTAGGCACTCCAGCCTATTAATGGCAATCCCCAGATCCGTGAACAGGTCGACAACGAATGCCACCGCCTTGGGATCTGCGTCCAGTTCCAACGTCAAAACTCCCTGCCCTGAACCTTCCACGGCGGCAAGTTCGCCGCTCATCACCGCACCCTCTTCCTCTAAGAACAGCTCGTACTGGCGCTC
>DURH01000055.1 GCA_012837385.1 Bacillota bacterium | reverse complement strand
ATGCGCGGGGGTGATCCAGCCGAAACTGGGCCCGCCTTGGGCCTAGTCCGGTCTTTCCCGCATACGCGGGGTGATCCTATGGCTGGTTTCAGATGAGAGAGGGAAGAGGGCCTTTGGCACACGAGTTTGGTTCTGGGATAATTGCACCCCTTTTGGACGCCTCAATATGGCCTTTATTGGAGAAAGGCAAGGCAGAAAGACGTTCATTGAGGTGATGGAGGGAACGGCGGATTCCGTTTCCAGTTGCTGCCGAAGGACATTGCACGTTAGGAATAGGAGAAAGCGGAGATATCGATGACGCCTTGTCCAGAGATACACGTCGTGAGCAATCCAACGAACGTCCGTCCGTTCGTCGCAGTGATCCGTTGATGACTCGCCGAGCCTGGAAATTTCATTCCTGAACACGGCGGCATCCTTACACAGCTATGTGGACAAAGGGTTTAAACCCTAAGCGTTAGCCACGGGGCACTAATGAAGTATCGTTTAACTCTTCTTTTTCCGCTTTTAACATGTTACAATTTTCTTAGAAGACCAGTGTGCACTGACTTTGTTCGCAGCTGAGTCAAAAATGGCAACTTAGGGGTTTGAACATGGATAGAAACACGAGTTACAAGATATCTCTGTTAGGGGAGTTTACAGACAGGGCCGTGGAAGACGAGTTTTTGGCCGAGAGTCTGGGTGACAAAAGGAGAATGACAGCTTATCTAGCCCTGGTGTTCGGAGCCATCTTTGGGCTTTTTGTCCTGCACAGCTATCTTACTGAGGGAGATACACCCTTGTTCCTTCAGATCACGCCTATTAGGCTGATCTTTGTTCTTGCTTCCATCGCCGTTTTCCTGGCTGCCAGATACATTACTCGGCACAAGCACCTTGTTCTGGCAATCACTCTCTATCAAACACTGATGGCTGTAATCTACCTTCTCACTCTAAAGCAATTTGATTCCCTCGACTACTTCAGCATACTAGGTTTCATGGTCATAACCCTGGCTATGTATCTCCTCCCCAATAGGATCGTGTACTCCCAAATCGTATCTATAGCATTCAGCATCGGGTTTTTAGCTTTCCCTATCTGGAAGTTGGAAGGTCTGCAGAGTTATCAGTATTACAGGATCATCGCCTACCAGATCATACTGCTAGCTTACTGCAACTTGTATTACTGCTGGTCTGAGACTACAAAACGGAAGGCCTTTATAGCCAATAAAGAGCTCCTGGACTTGTCCTGGAAGGATCCTTTGACGGGTCTCTACAACAGGAAAAAATTCGATGATGCTCTGGAGCATTGGATGAGCTTTTCCAAACGATATGGCAATTCCCTTTCTCTAATCCTGTTGGATATTGACAACTTCAAGTCGGTAAACGACACTCATGGCCATATTGTGGGGGACAACCTACTCAAGGGCGTCGCTGCCGCGATCGGCAGCTCGATTAGAGAGGCAGATGTCTTTGCTAGATGGGGTGGCGATGAATTCGCCATTCTGTTACCCAACACGGATCTGCAGCAAGCACAAAAACTGGCCGAACGCCTGAAAGAACGGATCAGCAGCAGTTCCTTTGGTCCCTTCCAAGGTATGACCTGCAGTTTCGGTGTCGCTGAGTACGAGGAAAGTGATAGCAAGCAGTCATTGTTGAAGAGAGCCGATGATCTCCTCCTGCAGGCCAAATCCAGTGGGAAGGGTAGGGTGCTTGTGAGGTGAGCGCTAAGGCGCCCACTTTTGGAGTGCTGTTTAGTACCCAGTTCATGCAAAACCCCGCGGAGTAGACCGCGGGGTTTTTAGGTAGGGAAACTGCCGTATGCTTACTTCTTAGGTTCTATCGGGAAGTACACAGTGTACTTCTCATCAGTAATCTCATAGAGAGGCCTAAACCTGATATTACTGGGCTGGCTGTGGGTGCGGTACCCAGGCAGCCAGGTCTGCCACAGCCGGACGTTATCAGGCTCCAATATGGACTTGGGATCCTCTTTGTCGCCATACAGAGTGAGATCCTCCGATGTAAGGCCTGCCAGCACAACTGGCCCATCCAGAAAGGCGGCTCTGTTGGGACAATCCGGGATGATATCCACTGTCAAGGCCTTGGGCAGCCGAATTACCACCGTATTATCGTGCCAGGTGCTGGCGATGGTGAACCGTCCTTCTGAATTGGGTTCCACTGTTCTCTGAAACCCATCAACCTCAATTGTCACTCCCCCAGCGGCCCACCAGGGAATCCGGCCGGCCAGTTCAAAGGACTGAGGCTCCTGGCACTTGATCTTCCATTCCACACAGATTTGGTCGGGGCGGCTGTGCTGGGTGAGATTGATTTCGCGAATGGCCACATTATCCCCAGCCTGCGGGGAGATGGTCTGTTCCACAGTGATGGCTGTTCCATTGTACTCCCAATCTAAGCGGGCTGGGATGTATTGGCTTATGAACAGTCCCTGATCATCCTCATAGAAGATGATGCTGTTGTAGCGGGTTTGGGCCTGCACGAGAGTTCCATGGCAGCACCAGAAGTGATCCGTGGGAGTACCCCACTGCTTTTGCGCTCCAGCCTCTAAGGGCAGGAAGTAGGCGACCATGCCCGTCTTGGGGTGCTGCTGGGCTAGGATCCCGTTATAGAGATTGCGCTCGATGTAGTCGGCGTATTCCGCCTCTCCCGTCCATCTAAAGAGGAAATCAGCCAGCCTGATCATGTTGTATACCACACAGTGTTCCTGGGTGGTATCGCTGAGGCGATGGGCAAATTGGAAGGGAGGCGTCCACACCTCGCCAGAGGTCTGGCTGCCGGTGCAAAAACATCCCCGCTTGCGCACGGCCTGATCCCAGTAAGCTTCCACAATCCTGAACCAGCGCTCTTCGCCTGTAACCTCCCAAGCTCGGGCTGCGCCCAGCACCTCAGGGATGGTGGTGTTAGCATGCATATTGGTCAGTACGTCCTTACCTGACAGCAGGGGCTCGAACAGGCGGGGCCGGTCATATTTGCTCATCAGTTCCAGATGTTTCGCATCCTTAGTGATCCCGTAGAGATCTGCCCACACTTCCAGCATGCCGCCGGTTTCCACATCCAGGATATCGTCAAACTCTTCCCGGGTGAATTGGCTGGACCAGCGGTGAAACCACTCGGCAAACTTCACCAGCACATCCAAGGCCTGCTCGTTCTGGGCCAAGCGGTACATATCAACCAGCCCCATAAGGGTTTTGTGCAGGGTGTAGTGCGGTGCCCACACGCGCTTGCCCCGGGCGATCCAATCCAGGTATTTCTCCGGGATAGAACCAGCCCAATACCCGCCGTTTTCCTCCTGGCAGCGGGCGAGTTCTGCCACGATGCTGTCTGCCTTGGCCTTGAGTTCCTGGTCATTGCTGCTGCGGTAGGCGTGTGCCGCAGCGGAGAGCCAGTGGCCGAGAAAATGGCCCCGGAGCTCGCAGGTGGCTGATTCCCAGCCCCAGTGGTAGTCATCTGGCTTTTGGGCCGACATCCACAGCCCCGCCTCCTGATAATGATTCTGCAGGAGATTGCGGTTCTTCAGGCTGATCATATAGGCTCTGTTCAGTTCGTACCTGTCCTTAAACATCCCTGGGAGCAGCTGGACCTTGTCCATGGCCACTTCCCGCATGATCTTACGCATAATCTTCCTCCTTTGAGCATTGCTGCGCAAACAAGCCATCTAACCCTTGATTCCTGATAGGGTGATACCTTGGACGAAGTATTCCTGAGCCAACAGGAAAACTACCAAAACGGGCAGCAGGGCGATAACTGTGCCGGCCATCAGAACGGGCCAGTCCGTGGAATAGTGCCCCTGCATGCTGGCCAGCCCCAAGGGCACGGTCATTTTGGCCACAGAGTTGATAAAGATCAGGGGCTTAATATAATCGTTCCAGGTGCCCATGAAGGTAAAGACGCCTAAGGTGGCCAGGGCCGGTTTGGATAGGGGCAGGAAGATGCGGGCAAAAATGCCAAAGGGTGTGCACCCGTCGATTCGAGCCGATTCTTCCAGCTCAACTGGGATGGTGATAAAGAATTGGCGCATCAGAAAGGTGCCGAAGGCCGAGACCAGGCTAGGCAGGATCAAGCTGTAGTGGGTGTCCACCCAGCCGAAGTTGCGCATCATCACAAAGGTGGGGACCAGGGTAACATGGAAGGGAACCATGAGCGTGGCTAGATAAAGGGCAAACAGTGCTTCCCTGCCCTTGAACTTGAGCCTGGCAAAGGCAAACCCCGCCATGGAGCTGGTTAAGACCTGGAAAACCACAACAACCACAGAGATATTGATGCTGTTCAGAAAGAATTTACCAAAGGGGTAGCGGTCTGACACCCGCAGGTAGTTTTTCCACACGATCTTCTCGCCAAAGAACGTAGGTGGAAAGACAAATACCTCACTTAAGTCTTTGAATGATGTGGAGATCATCCACAAGAACGGGATGGTCATGGATAGAGCGCCGAGTACCAGTACTATGTAAGCGATAATGCGTCCCAAGGTGACTTTACGCATATTGTCCTCCTTCCCTCATGCAGGCCCTTAGTAGATAGCCCAAGATTTCGTCCGCCTGAACTGCAGCATGGTTACTACGAAAATGATGATAAACAGCACATAGGCGATGGCGCTGGCATAGCCCATCTTGAAGTACTGGAAAGCGTTTTGATAGAGGTAGTGGACCAATACAGAGGTGGAGCGGGCGGGCCCCCCTTGGGTCATGACGTGGATCTGGTCAAACACTTGGAATGAGTTGATGATGGACATCACCGTGACAAAGAAGGTAGTGGGTGCCAGCAGGGGGACGGTGATGTGGAAGAACTGCCGCACGGCATTCGCTCCATCGATCTTGGCGGCTTCGTAGAATTGGGAATCAATGCCTTGCAGTCCCGCCAGGAAAAGCAGCATATTAAAGCCCAGCCCTTTCCAAATGCTGGTGATAATAACGGCGGGCATCGCCCAAGTAGTGCTGGTCAGCCACAGAGGCCCTTCGATTCCAAATAATGATAAGATATAGTTTAACAGTCCGAAATGGGGATTGTACAGCCATTGCCAGACGATGGCTACTGCCACTGTGGAGGAAATGACCGGGAGGAAGTACATGGCTCGGAACAGCTTCACTCCGCGGATCTTCTGATTGAGGGCCACGGCCAGCAAAAGAGACAGGGCAATCCCTATGGGCACAGTACCCAGCGTGAAGTAAAAAGTGTTCCAGAGAACCTTCCAAAACGTCTCATCGGAAGCCAGGTTCACATAGTTGCTGACACCCACAAACTTCATGGGGCTTAGAAGATCCCATTCCGAAAAGCTTAAGACGAAAGATGCTACCACCGGAAAGACGGTAAAGATCAGGAAGCCCAGCAGGTTGGGCAAAAGCAGTATGAACGCCCAAAAGGAATCACTGTACTTAAGCTTTCTTAGTTTCACAATCGTCGCCTCTCTTTCGCACGGGGGACATTCCCAGCAGCAGGACACTGCTGGGAATGCTCGTCTAAGCTTACTGCAGGATGGGGTCGATTCTCCGTCTCATGTTTTCCACAACCTTATCCAGGGGCTGATCATCCAGGAAGAACTTGTCGAGCTCTTCTTCAAAGATGTCCCAAGCTTCGCGGGGAACGAAGATGGATGGGTTGGGCAGTACGTAGTCTGCAAAGTAGTCGGCGATGCCTTCGAATCCTTCTGGATGCACTTCAGGGTCCATCCAGCGCCCACGGTCTTCTAGTTCATACATATGGGCACGGTTGGGCATCCAGAGGCCTTCTCTTACCAAGCCAATCTGGTACTCTTCCGAGGAGAGGAACTCCACCAGTTTCCAGGCTTCTTCAGGATGCTTGGTTCCCGACCAGATGGAATGCAGGTGAGCGGTACCGGCGGTGATGGGCCTCTCCATAATGGGCAGAACGCCCACGCCCACGGAGAAGTTCATCTTAGCCAGTTCCTGCAGAGCCCAGGAACCATCGGCAACCATGGCCACTCTTCCTGTCTGCAGCATTTGGGCAGCGTTCATGCCGGACTGCTCCAGGAATGCGGCAGGAGGAGATACTTTGTGCACTGTTCTCAGCTCTAAGATCTTGGTTAGGGCTTCCTGTGCCTTGGGGCCCATATCCAGCTTGGAGTAGTCCTCGCTGAAGATTAAGCCGTTGTTGGAGTAGATGGCAGCCTCTCTAGGGTGCATATTCTCGAAGCCGTAGACGCCAAACTGGGTGACACGGCCGTTTTGCTCGATGGTGAGCTGTTTGGCGACTTCGATGAACTCATCCCAGGTCCAAGCTTCTTTGGGATCGCTTGGAGGATAGGGGAGCCCAGCTTTGTCGAAGAGATCTTTGTTGTAATAGAGGACGGGTGCTACTACGCAGCTGCTGGTGCCGTAGATCTTACCGTCAACGAGCATTTTGTCCTGTTCCATGGGGATGAAGTCGTCCAGGCTCAAGGACTGGTAGAAATATTCGTCCAGCTCTAGGAGGACACCCCTTCTGGCGAAGTTGCGGTAGTAACCTTCGGCATTGATAAAGAAGACGTCTGGAGCAGCGTTGCCTGCCATCATGGTCAGCAGGCGTGTATGGTACTCATCGCCGCCCACAGGAATGTACTCTACTTTAATCCCAGGATTCAGTTCTTCAAACCTTCTCAGGCCGCGCTGTACACTCTCAGTTTCCAGCGGGCTTGCTTCCCAGCCCATAAACTGCAGCGTTACCTGTGCCAGGGCAGCCTGGCTCAGCAGTATCACGCTTAAAACAACTAGGCATACTCGTACCACGTGTTTACTCATGACTTACCTCCCGTTGTATTGATGAACTAAGTAATAACAACCCCTGCGAAGCATCAAGTAGAGCTGGTTTTCCAATCACCTCCTGCCTGCGACTAAAAACGTTCCTCAACAACAATTTTGACGTATCCAAACAAGCATCTCACCGCGGCCCCTGTTGTTCCAGGCGTAATACGGGACGGCAGTGATCTGAACCTGCTGCGGTGAGCTGGTAAAGGGGCGGTAGAGCCGCGGGTCATCATAATCACTGCTGGAGCGATAGGCGTCTGCTTTGATCACAGTTACGCCGCCTAGCAGCTCCGGCTCAAAGCTGGTTTCGAATTCTGGTTCCAAGGGAAGGGCGATATCTGTGAGGACGGGGCCGTTGTCCACTTCTTCTAGGCAGTACACAATGGGTCCCCGCTGCAGAGCCACCCGCCCAGCATTGATCCGCACTTCGGGATGGGCAGCTGTGCGTTCCACGGGCATGGGGAAATAGAGGGTGACCTTGTCGCCAGCCTGCCAGACCCGCTTTGCCTTGGCATAGCCACGTTCCATAATGGCGCCCAAAGCGAGGGGCTGCCCATTCACCGCTGCGCTGGGGGTTTGACACCAGCCGGGAATTCTCAGGGCGAGCTCAAATTCTTGGGGTTCGTCTGTGTCCACTGTGATTTCTATCTGCCCATCCCAGGGGTACTGGGTGGCAACTTGGAGGGAAACGGAGTGATCAGCTTTGGGTATGTTCATGGTGCTGTCCATGTAAAGATGGAGATAGATGCTGTCATCATCATAGGAAAGAATGTACTGCTCTAAGGAAGCCAGGAGCCTGGCTAGGTTGGGAGGGCAGCAGGCGCATTTAAACCAGCCCTGCCTGGTGGTTTTAACATGTTTTTTGTCAAAGCGGTGTTCAGCCGCGTCCGGCCATACCTCTAAGGGGTTAACGTAGAAGAAACTCTTGCCATCTAAAGACATGCCGCTGAGCACGCCGTTGTAGAGGGCTCTTTCCATCACATCTGCATAGGAGCTGTCGGGTCTTAGATTGAGCATGCGGGAAGCCCAAAAGACCAAACCGATGGAAGCACAAGTTTCTGTATAGGAAGTATCATTGGGCAGGTCATAGGGAATGGTGAAGGCTTCTCCGTAAGAGGTGGAGCCGATTCCGCCGGTGATGTACATCTTGCGATTCACAACATCTTCCCAGAGCTCCTCACAGACTTGGAGCAGTTCTTGATCGTTGGCATCGCCAGCCAAATCGGCCAGGGCTGCGTAGAGGTAGACGGCGCGCACTGAATGGCCCACTGCCGCTTTCTGCTCCCTGACAGGCATATGCGACTGGTTATAGCGGCTGTCCCAGCGCCCGCCGTGTGTCTTCACATGGATATCGCCCCGGGCCACTGCTTCCTGTTCGAAGTAATGGGGCTGCTGGCCGCGCTGGTCGACGAAGTACTGGCTCAGTTCGAGATACTTGGGCTCGTTAGTGGTGCGGTAGAGTTTGACTAAGGCCAGTTCGATCTCCTCATGGCCGGGATAGCCCAGCTTTTGTCCTTCCTCTGGCCCGAATACTTCCCCGATATAATCAGCAAATCTGCAAGCCACATCCAATACCTTGCGTTTCCCTGTGGCTTCGTAGTAAGCTACAGCGGCTTCAATAAAATGCCCCGCGCAGTAGAGCTCATGATCTTCTCGCAGGTTGGTCCAGCGGGCTTCAGGCCTGGCCACCGTGAAGTAGGTATTGAGGTAGCCGTCGGGCTGTTGGGCCGCGGCGATCAAGTCGATCACTTCATCTGCTGTCTTTTCCAGATCGGGGTGATCTTCTTTAGCCAAAACATAGGCCACCGCTTCCAGCCATTTGTAAACATCGCTGTCCTGGAAGACCATCCCATAGAACTCGCCCTCGGCTTGACCTGCAGCGATGCGGAAGTTTTCCAGGGCATGACTGGGTTCTCCACCTTCGATCTCATCGTTCATAACCCTGTATTGATAGGGGATCATCACATCTCTCACTAGTTCTTGGCGCGGTTTCCAAAACGAATCGGTGATCTTCACGTGGTTTAATTGTGGGGTCCTCATTTCCAAAGGGGCTCCTTTCTTATGCTGGCATGTCATCTTGAGTTAGCGGGGCGGCAGGACGCCCTCTTGATCAGTTCAGACGGCACGTTGGTGATGGTCCCGAAGTCCCTGTTATCCTCCAAGCGGGCTAGCAGCATGTTTACTGCCAATTTCCCCAAGTGCTCCTTATGCACCCTCACCGAGGTCAAGGGCGGCGATTGCTGGGCTGAAACCTCTAAATCGTCAAAGCCGATAACGCTGATGTCATCTGGGACGCGGTAGTTATGTTCCCTCAGCACCTGCAGAGCGGCAAAGGCCAAATAGTCGGAAGCTGCCAGCACCGCAGTGAACTCTTCCTGTTCAAGCAGGTCGCATACAGCCTGGCGGGCGTTTTCAAAGTCCCAGCCGCTGATGCGAATTAGGCCTTCGGTCACTTCTAGATCGTTCTTTCTGAGACCGGCTTTGTAGCCTTCCAAACGCTCTTGAGCGGGAAGGCTGTTCTTCGATCCGCCGATAAAGGCGATCTTCTTGTGACCCAGGGAAGCCAGGTAATCCACGGCAGCCACGCTGCCGGAGTAGCTGTCGATTTTGACCGTGTCCAAATAGGGTGAGCTAAGGGAAGGGCTGATCAGCGCAGTTGGATATCTCTTGCGCATGATATGGTCGTGCAGCCTTTGGCACCTAAGTTCGCCTAGGATCAGACCATCAGCCTTGGCCATGATTTCGTCTAGACTGCCAAAGTCTCGGCTCAGTTCGTCAATGGTTGAAACGATAAGCTGGTAACCCATGCGGCGCGCGGTCAGCTCAACCCCGCGCAGTACCTGCGCGTAAAAAAGGTTGGTGGTTACGGTGTAGTCTGGTTTGCCCCTGCTGCACACCAGAAAAGCTAGAGTTTTGGAGTTGGTGGGTTTTTCTGGCGTTGTGCTCACATAGGTGCCGCTTCCGGGAACGGCTATTAGAACTCCTTTTTCAATCAGGCTGGCAATAGCCTTGCGCACCACAGTCCTGCTCACGTTGTAGGACTGTGCAAGCTGCCTTTCTGAGGGAATGCGTTCACCGGGTTCCCAAATCCCCTCATTGATGCTGCGCATGATGATGTTTTGAAGCTCTTGCGGTGTGCTGTTGAGGACCAATCATATACCTCCTGGAGTGAACGGCCTTGAACGCACATTCACAAACTTGGT
>DURH01000054.1 GCA_012837385.1 Bacillota bacterium | reverse complement strand
GCGTAGGCATCAGAATCCCGATAGCGGTTATCGAAGGTGATGGTTCCGTAGAAATCCGTATACTTTGCCCCGAGATAGTAAGCCGCTATTATGTCCCTGTAGTTTATCTGCAACCGAGCATATTCTCCGGCTCTATGGACGACTCCCTTGTTATCGGCGAGATTGTCGTATTCTTCCACAATAATCCCCTTTTCCCAGATATTTATCCCTGCAACTTATAGTTCGTTGTCGAATCGGATAGGCTAGCTGTTGCCGGTCACGTTCTTGGACAGCATTTCGTTCACGGTATGTGGCCAATCAGACGACGTCCTTGGGCATAGCCCCCTTTGTGACAAAATAAGCACTTGATCCAACGCAGGATATGTGCCTTTTTTGGGGAATGAACTGAAAATGAGAACCAAGTCTATTTAGAGAGCTGGTGAAAGCGTGAAGCGCATAGCTATTGTAACTGACAGTGCCGCGAGTGTGCCTCCTGAGTTGGCAAAAGAGGTTGGGCTGGAAATCGTGCCGGTAGGAGTTCAGATAGACAACCAATTCCACCGTGAAGGCCTTGACCTAACGTTTGAGGAGTTCTATGCGCACCTTGAGGAAAAGGAGAGTATAACGACTTCTCAGCCGTCACCAGGGGATTTCCTCGCCACTTACAACAGGATCGTTGGAAAAGCTAAAGAGATTATCTCTATCCACATCACTTCCAGACAGAGTGGGACCGTACAGGTAGCTGAACTCCTTAAGGAGCACATCCCCATTCCCATCACAGTGGTTGATTCGGAATCAGCCAGCATGGGGCAGGGATTTGCCGCACTCGCTGCTGCGCGGGCTGCTCTGAGAGGTAAGAGCCGCGAAGAGATTTTGGAAATCGTTGAGCGGGTCAAGCGGAAAACGGCCGTGTTCGTGGCTGTACCTACTCTGAAGTACCTAGCCCGCAGTGGCAAGGTCAGCCGGGTACAGGCCATGGTAGCCTCACTGTTGACCATTAAACCTATCTTGGGTGTAAAGGATGGTCTGGTGCAGGCCGTTGATAAGAAACGCACCTACGGTCAGGCTTTGCAGCGCATGATCACCCTTGTTGAAGAGCGTTTTCCTACTGAAACACTTACCGTTGCCGTGCTGCACAGCAATGCACTGGAGAAGGCAGAGGAATTTAAACAGAAAGTGGAAGAGCGGCTGCACTGTGCTCAAGTATTCATCGCCGAAATGGGCGCCTCCCTGGCGGTGCACGGAGGTCAAGGCATGTTGGGCATTGCGGCCTGCGCTGCTGATGAACCGTAAAAGCCAAGCGAAAGCGAGGCCGTATCTTATGTGGAAATGCCCAAAATGTCGGCGGGAGTTTGTGCGATTTAGTTTCCCTATGATCGGCCTCTGTCGCTTCAGTTGATCGCGGAAATCGCGAGGCAGATGAGAGACACCCTATGTGGGCGGACCATTAGCTCTGTTACTCTGCTGCAGGAGAAATGCGCCATCTGTTCAGTACTTGAGGAAAAACCCCCGCTAAAGAACATGGAAAGCGAGGGTTTTTGATAAGCCGACTGAACCCCTAGTCTGACTAAGCTCCAGCTGAGCCCATCAACCTTGATAGGAGTCAAGAACTGCAATAGGGACTTCTTGCTCAATCCGTGTTCGGATTTCATCGAGCAGTTTGGAAAACCGCTGTAGGCCGCTCTGGTCAAACTTCTTATGAAAAACAGCATACAGAATGATATCCCGGAGCTTCATAAAAAAGGGAAGCTCATTCAGCCAATAGTCTTCTAGCCTGTTCTCCGCGTTGTAGCCAATCATGAAGTCCCGCAAAAACTCCCTGGCATAGGCATCTTTCTCCCTTGTATCCTGGCCACCAAACTTCCACCAAATTGTGTAATACAAGGCTATAGCGATATCACTTGCGAACCACTGGTAGGAGCAGTCGTCGAAGTCAAAGACAGTGATCTTTCCTTCGTCAACGAAAAAGTTGCCCATATGAACATCGGTGTGGATCAAGCCATAGCTATCTTGAGATTGCGGCAGCTTTTTCGCATATTCCAGCAGTGAGTAGCCGATGTCAACAATGTGCTTGTCCTCCGCGGGGAGGTGGTTTTCGAAGCACATCAAGTTGTCTTCAAACCACTGAGGCCTTCTGAACCTTTCTTCAGAGGGCTCAAAGTGTTTAGTAGCCCTATGCATCTTTCCGATAGTTCTTCCCCACTCAGTGATCACTTCTCGAGTTGGTTCTGCGGGATTGCTGCGATCCAGCAATCTGCCTTTTGCTTTTTGGAACACGCTGGCGATGAAAAAGTCTTCACCTACATGTATCTCCTCTGCCAACTTACCGGAGGTTGAGGGAAGGGCCTTGGCCACGCTTACTCCGTTTTCTGCAAGGAAGTTGATCCACTCCAACTCTCCCAGGACCATATTGGTACTCCGATGGGAGCTGTGGGTCAGTCTGAGAACATAGCAAGTGCCGCCGATTTTGCCTTCATATACATAGTTTTCGAATTCACCTAAGAGCTTAAGTGAGTCAGCTGCCATGCCGAAGCGCTGGGCTGCTTCGGATAGTACTTCGTGGGAAAACTGCAGCTCGATTTCTCTTTCCATACGGTGCACCCCTTACATACAATGCTCTTGCCGCTTACTCTCCTACTTTATTCTCCCATCCTCTGTCTCCACTTTGTTGAGGAAGTCCAGGTGGTAACGAACCGCTCCGTGATCCTTAATCACGGTGGCCCTTGTGATGCGAATCGCTAAAATGATGCAGTTCTCGTTGCTTTCGTCATTGGCAAAGTCATACCAAGGAGCAAAGGCTTCTCTAAGTTTCGCCCTCAGGGAGGCATTCTTCGGATCCAACACCCATCCGAAGTTTTCGCCAATCCCATTGCCTGAAAACCACTGCCCACTGACGGCGAAGGCAACTTCTGGGTTTCGAGCTATCTGCTGCATTTTGGTGGATGTCGCCCAAGTAGTAATGTAGAACGCCCCGTCCTCATATAACGCATCCACTTCGCGGACATAGGGCCGGGGGCTACCTTGTTCATTTGGTTCCAGTGCAATGGTAGCCAGGGATATGACATTGTCCTTTCCGTTTCCGCATCTTTCTTCGATTACCTGCAGCCCTTCCTCATACCTGGTCATTTCAGAATCCCCCTCATAGTGTTAACCCAGTTTGACAGCGTCGGTTATAAGAATAGAATAACTGCTGCCCTCAACATGGGCAATAGCAAAGTGATTCTCCTCAACCAATGCCTTCCGGGTGGATCCGCCGGCACGGACACGTCACGCCAGGATCTGCCTGGCCATCCCGACGATTGCCTGCTCTACCTGCAGAATCTCCTCTAATAGCACGGCTTGTTCCGAGAAGACCTGGGTTGGCCTTTGTGTCAATAACGTTGTAGTGGAGGATTTCGCCATCGCTCGTCTTCACCTTGCTCCGAAACGAACTGAGTCTGTCAGCCACTCCACGGTACTGTGAGGCCATTTCAGTGCAACTCGTGGGCAGCCAAAATCGCCGGTTTAGCCTCTGGCATCTTCACGCTGCCCTGGGCCCATGCTTCACATAATTCCAGGCATCGCCGCGGACGCGGCTCATCTGGGTACTTGGCCTCGAAGTGCCGCAGCACCAAATGTCCCCGCTCCAAAGCCACATCACCAGGGTTCTGCGGTGCTGCTGCTCCATGAGCCTGTGCAGTTCCTGCAAACACGGGCTGTCTCGGGAAAGGAGCAGCTTGTTCTTCCTCTTAATCCGCACCCTTACATCGGAGTACATGCGATCGCCTTCTTAACATTACCTACAGCGAGCCTCAAGGTGATTCCGCACCTGAGAACCCACAACAACAAAAAAGCCAGCCGTGAGAACCTCTTCACGACAGGCTGTTTCTTTGGTGGGCAGAGAGGGACTCGAACCCCCGGCCTCTACGATGTGAGCGTAGCGCTCTAACCTGCTGAGCTATCCGCCCGTTCCTATGTAATTTCATTCTACCGCTGCAAAGCTTCGCTGTCAACACTTGGTGCCGCTCTTCTTTGAGAGATAGAACTCCAAGTGCAGGCTAGGGTGACACTGCCCCTGCATCGGTGCGATTCGCCTTGGGGCAGGGTGGTTTTTCCACTATGTTCGAAGGGAAGAAAGGAGATCGGAAATCGGCGCTGAAATTAGGCAAAATCACCTAACAGAACGATCATCTGGCGGTGACACATTAACAAGAGAGGATGCGGTTTCTATTAGCAGCTTCATGATCACTACAGACAGGCTACTGATTACTGAATTTCACGAAGAAATGGCCGAGTGCGTCCATTTGAACTCCTTGGATGAGGATAACCGCAAATTTGTACCAGATGAGGTCTTTGAGACGGTGGAAGAAGCGGAAGAAACGATCCGTTTCCTCATGGGCTGCTACCAGGGCACAGAAGGGCCGTTTGTCTATCCAGTGCTGCTCAAGACTGGTGAGAATATTGGCTATGTGCAGGCAGTGCCCATCGGGGATCAATGGGAAATCGGCTACCACATTGCTGCCAAGTATACCAGAAATGGCTATGCATCCGAAGCCGTGATGGCGTTCTTACCGGTAATCATGGAACGACTGGGCCTTGAGGAGATCTGGGCGGTTTGCCGGCAGGATAATCTGGCTTCTCGTCGTGTGTTGGACAAGTGTTCGTTTGAGCTGGTGTCGACGGAAACTGCGCAATATCATGGACAGGAACATGTAATATGCAAGTATGTCTATAGTTTACCCAAGAAGTGAGGCCCAAAACGAGGCACTGGCCTAAGTGCCTGGATAGAGAATGGGATATGCACATCCAGGTCGGCGAGGAGTGAGATTATGTTGAGTGAGCTAACGAAGTATTTGGGTAGGCCCAAACTATATACTCCGAGTTCTGCCCCGTTTTGGGACGACGAGCAAATTTCCAAGAGGATGCTTGCTGCTCATCTTGATCCTGAATGGGAGGCAGCATCCCGCAGCCACGCGTTTATTGACAAATCAGTGGAGTGGATCTCCAGCATCTTGCCTGCCAAAGACAATCCACGCCTGCTGGATTTGGGATGCGGACCAGGTCTGTACGCGGAAAGATTTTGCCGCAAGGGGTACCAAGTAACAGGGGTGGATCTGTCCCCGCGTTCCATCAACTATGCCCGGGCAAGCGCAGCCAAGCAGGGACTAGAGATCATTTACGTCAACCAAGATTACCTGGACCTGTCTGTAGATGATCCATTTGACATCGCTGTGCTCATCTATCGTGATTACGGAGCTCTGTCCGACACAAATCGCGCGAGAATCCTCGCCCATGCTTACCAGGCCCTGAAGCCAAACGGACATCTGATTCTGGATGTTTTTACTCCCCTGCAGTATCAAGGAAAAGGCGAAGCGAGAACATGGGAATTCAAGCAAGAAGGTTTCTGGAGGCCTGAGCCCTATCTGTGTCTGGAGTCATTTCACCGCTACGACGACAGCAACACCTTTTTGACCAGATACATTGTAATCACAGACACAGGAGTAGACTGCTACAACATTTGGGACCACACATTTGAGGTAGACGACTTGCGGCGTGAGCTAAACCGTGCTGGCTTTGCTGATGTTGACATCTACGGAGATGCGGCGGGAGCAGAATACCAAGCGAATAGCACGATCATCTGCGCCGTAGCAAAAAAGATGACCAGAGCGTCAAATGAACCAGAACCTTAGGGAGACTACTTGATTTCTACCATCTCAAGTTGAAAGAGGATGAATTATGAGTCTTGGAATAGGCGTCTATGCCATGAACAGTAAGGAAGCTGTGCAGCTCTATTGCAATGCTTTTGGACTTGAACTGGGATATCATGTGCTAAATGAAGACGGAAATTACTTCCATTGCGAGTTGCTGAAGGATGGGGAGCCCTTTCTCGCGGTTGCAGAAGCAGATGATGATAACCTCCCTGGTGGCCTGAACTTGTCCTATGTAAATCCTGTTGAGATGGGCTATACCGTTGAGTCTAGGGATGAGTTCTATCGTGTTTTTGAGGTTTTGAAGGAGGGTGGTAGGGTTATCATCGATCCATGCACATTGCCTTGGAGTCCTTTAGCAACCGTTGTAATGGATAAATTCGGAGTGAGATGGTACATTACTCTGCCGCAGCATCGTCCAGCGGACTAAAGGGGCATTTTGGACGGAATACAGTGCATGTGATGGACCCCCGGAGAACGCTTCGGGGGTTAACTCTTTCAGCTCTTACTCTCCAAGCTTTGCCTTGGCCAAGGCTTCGAGGTCAAGCTTCTTCATGGCCATGACAGCCGCGTTCACTCTCTGCACCTGCTCCTCAGATCCGCTGAACAGGATTTCTTCCATGTTGGCCGGAACGACCTGCCAGGATACCCCGAACTGGTCCTTGCACCATCCGCAATTCTCGGCCTCGGGCACCTTTGAAAGCTTGTCCCAGAAATAGTCGATCTCTTTCTGATCGCTGCAGTTAACCACGAATGAAAGAGCCTCATTGAACGTGTAGTCAACATCATAGCCGTTATCCATCGCGGCGAAGTCCAGACCATCCAGCCTGAAACCTGCATACTTCACCTTTGCTTTCGAAGATGGCGCTTCGCCCTCTGCATATCTGCTAATCTCACCCACTTCAGAGTTCTCGAACACATCGGCATAGTACCGAATCGCTTCCTCGGCCCTTCCGCAGGCCTCTCCAGAGAACAGCAGGCAGGGGATTATCTTCTGATCCGCTTCTTCGTCAACCAGCATCAGCTGCCACGATAGGCCGTGGCGATCCTGGACCCAAGCGTACCTTCTGCTGAACGGATACTCGCCAAGGGGCATAAGTTCTGTTCCCCCTGCACATAGTGCTTCCCATAACCTGTCCACTTCATCGGCGGAATTGCAGGCTACCATAAGCGAATTGGCAGGGTTGAGTTTGAAGTATGGGCCTGCACTGATGGCCATAAACTGCTGCCCCGCCAGCTCAAAGGTTACGATCTCAGAGTCGCCGAAGGGCGGAGGATTCTTGATAACACGGGTCGACAACAGCCTGGACTGCTCAAAAAGGCCTATGTAGAACAGGGCGGCTTCCTTAGCTTCCTGGTCATACCACAGATGCGGGACTATCCTCTGCATTCTGCTTCGCTCCTTTCCATGGTGAAATGGGTATCGGTACAATCTACATTACCGCCTCCTTGGTACTTCCCAGTGACGATACAGCAAATCGCTCACACTTTTGCCGCCTGTTGAGGTGCTTGATCGTTTAGCGGGCCGGCTGGTATTTGGACGGAACAGTCAGAACCAAGCCGTCATAGACCCTAAAACCAAGGGCTCATTGTAGAATGAAATGCAACACGAAGAAATGAATGGAACCACAGCCAGAAACCCTGTATGATGTTGGTATCCACACTAACACGATACGGAGGTTTCGGCTATGGTTCCTGAACATAAG
>DURH01000053.1 GCA_012837385.1 Bacillota bacterium | reverse complement strand
CAATTGCGCTCACCGCTCTGCACCGATGAAAATCTCAATTAATAGCTGGTAATTTGGAGAAATTTCCCCTTGGTTTTGCCATTAACTGGTGTTTCAATAAATGGCAAACGGATAATACAGCAAGGCTCACAACACCCTGTACCTGCGCAAAGAAGCAGGGGCATGGAAAATCTACAAGCAAATCGACCACGACGAAGACTGATCTTCACTCCTAAACGCAGAAGAGACCGCATTTGCGGTCTCTTTTTGATGTCTTATTGGCTGGGGGACTAGGATTCGAACCTAGACTAGATGAGTCAGAGTCATCCGTCCTGCCATTAGACGATCCCCCAGTTCTGTTATTCAATATACCACAGGAGCCCAGAAAAGACAAGGGCGTTCTTCATTTTTTCGTACCACCAGCCAAAACGTCGCCGTTTCCCTGCCTGTGATTGACCAGGCGGGCAGCGCAAAAAAGGTAATCGCTGAGCCTATTCAAGAAGGGCAGGATTGCCTTGCCGGCGGGATAATCTTCCTGGTTTAGGCGGCTTACCATGCGCTCCGCCCTGCGGGAAATGCTCCGGGCACAGTGCAGCAGGGCAGCCTGCTGAGTCCCTCCAGGCAGGATAAATCCCTCTAAGCCTGGCAGCTCTGCACTCATGGCATCGATACCCCGCTCCAGCCGCTCCACATCTGCGGCCGTCACCTCGCCCAAACCGCTGTCGCTGCGGCCTGGAAAGGCCAAAATGGCTCCAACAGTGAACAGCTTCTCCTGAACCCACACCAAATCCTGGGAGAGATCCTCGTCTTGGACAGTACTTACAGCCAGCCCGACAAAACTAGACAGCTCGTCCACCGTCCCGTAGGCCTCAACCCTGGGGTCGCTTTTCGGCACTGGACTGCCCGTGCCCAGTTTAGTCTTCCCGCTGTCCCCCGCTCTAGTGTAAATACTCATGGGGCATCCTCTATTCTTTGATCTCTACCTTCCAGCTGATCTCCGCTGTTTTGTTCACCATGCCCGCCACAGAACAGTACTTTTCCAGGGAGAGGCGCACTGCATCTTCCAGGGGCTTGAGGGTGAGATCAGCGCCTTCGAAGACAAAGGTCATGTTCACCTTAGTAAACACCCGAGGGTGCTCATCGGCACGTTCACCTTCCACCAGGATCTGGAAATCCCGGACGTCCAAACGTTTCTTCTTCACGATCAGGGCGATATCCACTCCCGAACAGCCAGCCAAAGCCATGAGTACCATCTCCATAGGGCTGGCCGCTGCGCCATCACCGCCGTTCTCCTTAGAGACGTCCATCACTACGGTATGATTGGAACCGGAAATCCCCACAAAACCCATTTTGCCGTTCCAGCGTACCTGTGCTTGCATGCTGTCAACTCCTTTCTTCCAGCATCTCCAGTGTGCGCTTGATCCTCTCCAGCACTCTTTCACGTCCCAGAAGCGCCAGCACATCGTAGATGCCAGGGCTCACATTGGTTCCCGTCAGGGCCACGCGGAGGGGTTGAATCAGATCACCCATCTTCACTCCAAACTGCTCCAGTCCCTGCTTAAAGAGGGGCTTGAGGTTCTCTTCATCCAGTACGGAAGCATTGGCAACAGCCTCGGAGATATACTTGAGGATCTCCTTGGTCTGGGGCTTGGTAAGGATCTTCTCCACCACTTCTTGGTTATACTCATAATCATCTGTAAAGAAGTAGCGAGCCAAGTCCACGGCATCAGCTAAGAGCTTTAAGCGTGGCTGCAGCTCTTTAAGGATGCGCAGGCCATAATCCTTGAGCTCCGAATTCACGTCTTGAGGCAGAAAACCAGCCTGCTGCCAATAGGGCAGAATCTCGCTGTACAGATCCTCTAGGGAAAGCTCTCTGATATAGACTCCATTCATCCATTCTAGTTTCTGAATATCAAATACCGCGGGATTCTTAGAAACCCGCTCCAGGCTGAACTTCTCGATTAACTCTGGAATGGAAAAGAGCGTCTGGGAATCATCATAGCTCCAGCCTAAAAGGGCCAGGTAGTTCACCATGGCGTGGGATAGGTAACCTTCTTCCTTGAACTGCATTACGGAAGTGGCACCATGGCGCTTACTGAGCAGCGATTTATCGGGACCCAAAATCATTGGTATATGGGCGAATCTGGGCACAGGAAAGCCCAAAGCCTGATAGATCTGAATCTGTTTTGGAGTATTTGACAGATGGTCCTCACCGCGGATCACATGGGTGATGCGCATTAGGGCATCATCAACTACCACGGCGAAATTGTAGGTAGGCATCCCGTCAGACTTCATGATTACAAAGTCATCCACTTGGGCAACATTATCAAACCGCACCTTGCCCCTAATCATATCGTCTACTTCAGTGACGCCCTCATCCAGCGACTTAAAGCGGATCACAGGGGTGCGGCCTTCAGCTTGGTACTGGGCCTCCTGCTCCGCGGTCAAATGCAGGCAGTGCCGATCATAATGGGTAGCCTGTCCCTGTTTGATCTGCTCTTCCCGCTTTTTCTCCAGCTCTTCAGGTGTGCAGTAGCATTTATACGCCCGGCCCATCTCCATGAGCTTGTCGGCATATTTACCATAGAGGTCCAGACGCTTACTTTGATAGTAAGGCCCATAGTCTCCTTCTACCCCCGGACCCTCGTCCCAATCCATCCCCAGAAACTGCAGGGCGTCCAAGATCACCTGTGTGGCCTCGTCTGTAGAACGCGCCAGATCAGTGTCCTCAATGCGCAGCACGAACACCCCGTCGTGGTGCCTGGCATAGAGCCAGTTAAATAAGGCGGTTCTCGCTCCGCCCACATGCAGATAACCTGTTGGACTCGGTGCAAAACGCACGCGAACTGTGTTCATATGTACTCCTCCCAATACCTCTACGATTTCTTCCTCACTAATTCTCTGGCCAGTTCCCTGTAGGCTAAGGCCCCAGGAACCTGGACTTTTGCCTCATATATTGGTTTCTGTTCTGCTGCCGACTCAGCAAAACGAACGCTGCGCGCCACCGTGTGGGGATAGAGATGAATGTCGGGGAACTCCCTCGCCAAACGGTCCAAGGTTTCCCTGCCGTGCCTGGTGCGGCTGTCAAACAAAGTTGGCAAAAGCCCAGCGATGTGCAGTTTACTGTTCAGCGACCCCTTCACTTTGGAAATCAGCCTAAGCAGGGCCCTTGTACCCCTAATACTTAGGTATTCACAGGCGACCGGTATAATCACCTCATCAGCTGCCGCCAGGGCATTGATGGTGAGCAGCCCCAGTGAGGGCTGGCAGTCAATGAGCATAAAGTCATAGTCATCCCGGAGCTCATTTACAATCCTGGTGATCCGCCTTTCCCGCGCTGGCACGTTCATCAACTGAAACTCCGCCAAAGAAAGATCAATGTTAGCAGGCAGCAGGTCCACTCCAAAATCGTTGGACAGCATAATGTCCCGGGGAGAGGTACTCCGGGTTAAGCAGTGATAAATAGTCTTCCCCAGGTCTTCAGGTTCAAACCCAGAATAGTAGGTCAACCCGCCCTGGGGATCGAGATCCATGAGCAGCACCTTTTGTCCAACATCGGCTAGGGCAACTCCCAAATTATAGGTTGAAGTGGTCTTGCCCACTCCTCCCTTTTGGTTGGCAAGGACAATTACTGCGGCCACCCGATCTCCCTCCCTTGGCTTAGAGGTTAGTTCAACGGCTCCCAGGCGAAACCCTGCCGTAGATCTTGAAGTCTTTGCAAAGTGAAAAGGATCTAAGCACAAGGGCAAGAATAATACCGGGAAAGGAGTGTGGCTATGTACAGCGTTTATGTTACCAGAAAACTGCCTGGTCAAGGTTTGGACCGGCTGCGTTCTCTCTGTAATGTTACCATTTTTCCCGAAGATCGCAATATCACCAAAGCCGAGCTGCTGGGAGTAATTGCTCAGCAGGATGCAGTGATCACCATGTTGGCTGATCCCATCGATGCCGAGGTGATCGCGGCAGGAGAGAAGCTCAAGGTGATCGCCAACTATGCCGTAGGTTTCAACAACATTGATACCGCCGCGGCTTCTGCCCGAGGCATTGCCGTGGTGAACACACCTGATGTACTCACCGATGCCAGCGCCGACTTCGCCTGGGCGCTTCTGCTCGCCACCGCCCGCAGGGCGATTGAGGGCGACAGCTTGGTGCGCCGTGGCGGGTTTGTAGGCTGGGCGCCAGAACTCCTGGTTGGGGTGGAAGTACACGGAAAGACCTTAGGCATCGTGGGTGCAGGCCGCATCGGACAGGCTGTGGCCAGGAGAGCCCTGGGTTTCAACATGCGCACTTTGTACCATAACCGCAGCCGTCTTCCAGACCATGTGGAAAAAGAGCTGAATCTAACATATGCTGACTTAGGCACCCTACTGAAGGAAGCTGATTTTGTTTCACTGCACTGTCCCCTCACCCCAGAAACAAGGCATCTCATTGGGGCAGCGGAACTGCGCTTGATGAAACCAACAGCCGTACTGATCAATACAGCTAGAGGGCCTGTTGTGGATGAAGCCGCCCTAGTCCAAGCGCTGAGGGAACGAACGATCTACGGGGCTGGACTTGATGTGTACGAAGCTGAACCGGCACTGCACCCAGGACTGGCTGAACTCTCTAATGTGGTTCTAGCTCCCCATATCGCCAGTGCAGGTATGGAGACCCGTTTGAAGATGGTTGATCTGGTGGTTAACGATGTTTTAGCCGTTTTGCAGGGCGAACGCCCGCGCAATCTTGTGAACCCACAAATCTTTTAGAGGGAGGACAACAGTAGATGAGCAAACGGATTTACCGATCCAGGGATAGGAAAATCGGAGGGGTCTGCGGCGGGATTGCCGCGTACTTCAATGTTGACCCCACTATTGTCCGCCTGATCTGGGCTATTCTGGCCTTCGCCTACGGTACTGGAGTATTTGCTTACATCCTGGCCTGGATTATCATCCCCGATGAATCTAGCATTTGAAATCTGATCCGAGAACTTATGCTCATGATCGTGGAAAGCGACTAGGTATTACCTAGTCGCTTTCATGATGGCTCCTCGGGTTGGACTCGAACCAACAACCCTTCGGTTAACAGCCGAATGCTCTGCCATTGAGCTACCGAGGAAGGCTACTGTTACTTTAGCACAGCTTTTTCCCAAAGTCAAGAGGCACACATCCTACTTTGCACTCATATCCTGGAATGAACCGCAACGAGGACTGGGCATGCCTTTCCGGTCCTCGCGGTATTGATGTGTAAAGGAGGATTCACCGTTGGAAGACAAAGAGAAGCTCAGCGCCGAGCAGGTACAGCCTGAAGCCCAGACCGATCAGGAAGCTGCCCAGGTGTGCGGTCCCAACACCATCCCTTATATCGTCCGTCCCGGAGATACCATGTTTTCAATTGCCAGGCAGTTCGGGGTCAGTTTAGACGCCCTGATTGCAGCTAATCCCCAGATTCCTGATCCCAGCCAGCTCCGTCCTGGACAGATCGTCTGCATCCCCCAGCAGCCAGTGGTCTGCCCGCCTGACACCTTCCGTTATACAGTGCAGCCTGGAGATTCTATGTTCTCCATTGCCCAAAGGTTTGGCATACCCCTGGCTCAGCTGATCGCAGCCAACCCTCAGATTCCGGACCCATCTCGCATCGTACCTGGACAGATAGTGTGTGTACCAAACTTCCCCTGCCCCGCCAACACCTTCAGCTATACTGTGCGGCAAGGAGATACCATGTTCTCCATCGCCCAGCAGTTTGGCGTTTCACTCCAGGCCTTAATTGCAGCCAACCCGCAAGTGCAAAATCCCAACCAGCTCTATCCCGGGCAAAACATCTGTGTCCCTCGGACCACACCTCCACCACAGCAGTGCCCTCCAGGAACCTT
>DURH01000052.1 GCA_012837385.1 Bacillota bacterium | reverse complement strand
GGTACAAGAGCTCAAGGAGCTTGATAAGCTGAATGGAGGTACAGCGTAGAATGTGGCGCCAAATATTGATCTTTGTGCCGCTGGTGGCGGCACTTTTGGACATTCTGAACGTACTGTCCACTGCCTTTGGGCGCATTGTGGTTCTGGCAGTACTGATCGTGGGAGTGTTTGCTTCCCTGGGACGTCCCACCTTTAAGCCTGGTCCCAAGCTGGTGAAGTCTGCTCTGATCAGCGGTGCTGCAGCGCTGCTTACTTTTCTTTTGAGCACGCGCTTAGATCTGGGTGCGGTGGTGGCTTCCGCCTTAGTGGGGCTCCTTGGTGCCCAGGTGCTCAAGGGCAGGGATCAGCTGGTGATGTACATGGGAGCGTTTGTGGGCATGAGTTCGGCTCTGCGCTTTCCCACCCTGGCACCCCTGGTGGCTGCAGGGCTTTTAGCTGGCGTTCTGTTCGAACTCACCGATGAATGCTGGGTGGGAGTGGGAGGCCGGCTGGGCACCATTGCCGCGGCGGCAGTGGTCGTGGTTCTCTCCCTGATAGGAGGTATCTGATGCTGACGATGGCTTTAAACATGCTGATTGCGTTGGTGTGCGGAGCAGCAGGTTTCTGGCTGCGGCAGAATACTAAACTAACTGTGACCGAAATGTCCGCTCTTCTGGCCCTAACAGCCGGTTTGGTGCTGCCTCGTATCTTTGCAGAAGGGGCGCTCTTTGCCCTGACCTGTACCGCTGTGTCCTATGCTGCCATGTGCAGCAGCGAGCGGTGCTGCAGTTATCGGCAGATATTGATCATCAGCGCCATCTGCTCCCTGGTGATCTACTTAGGGCAGAGTGTGCTGGTGGGCGTTGGAGGCCGCTTAGGCACTTCTGCCGCGGTCTCGGTACTGCTCTGCACTTTGGCCAGAAATCTGCTCAATCTGGATAAAACCCAAACCGCGGCTGAGAGTTAGCCGCAGGTGGAAGGGAGTGAGATCATGGAAGAAACCAGGGTAGTACTGCACAAAGCAGGTGAATTCCTGCCCACAAGCTCCCTGGAGTATGAAGCGGTGGGAGGATACGCGGGCTTGCGAAAGGCCGCGGCTGACCCCGATCAGATTGTGGATGTGATCAAGGCTTCCGGCCTGCGGGGCCGGGGCGGGGCTGGCTTTCCCACAGGGCTGAAAATGTCCTTTACCAAGGGAGCTGTTGCCGATCAAAAATATGTTGTGTGCAATGCCGATGAGGGTGAACCGGGGACCAATAAAGACCGGGTGATCATGGAGGAAGTCCCCCATCGGCTCATCGAGGGCATGATTATTGCCGCGCTGGCTGTGGGAGCCGATCAGGGCTACATCTACCTGCGGGCAGAGTACCCCCATGTGAAAAAGGTACTGGAAAAAGCCTTGGAGGATGCCCGGACCCACGGGTTTTTAGGCCGGGACATCATGGGCAGTGGATTTGATTTCGATATCCAACTCTTCATCGGTGCCGGTGCCTATGTGTGCGGAGAAGAGACGGCGCTCTTGGACTCCTTGGAAGGGAAGCGGGGAGAGCCTAGGTTTAAGCCTCCCTTCCCAGGTGTGGCAGGCTTGTGGGGAAAACCGACACTGGTGAACAATGTAGAGACACTGGCCAACCTGCCGGCGATTATGGTAAACGGTCCTGAGTGGTTCAGGTCCATGGGAACGGAGAGTTTTCCCGGCACTAAGCTTTTCACCCTCTCTGGCAATGTGAACAACCGCGGCGTGTATGAGTTTCCCGTGGGTGTGACCATCCGCCAGCTGTTTGAGGAAGTGGGTGGGGGCTGCCCAGATGGCAGGAGACTGTATGCCATTCAGACAGGGGGCGCCTCAGGGAACATCATTCCCGCCTCACTGCTGGACACCCCTATGGATCAGGAGAGCTGCGACAAGGTGGGAGCAACCTTTGGCGCCGGCGATTTGATGTTTATGGATGAAACCTGCTGTTTGCTGGACGTTTTGGAAAACCTGGCAGAGTTCTTTGTGAAAGAATCCTGCGGTAAGTGCACGCCCTGCCGGGAGGGCAACCCCCAGCTTTTGCACTTGGTTCAGAAGTTTAGGAGGGGGAAAGCCCAGGATGGAGATTTGGATCTCTTAATAGAGCTGGGCAGTGCCATGACCATTGGGTGCCTATGCGGTTTAGGCCAGATGGCGCCTAACCCCATCCTTTCGGTGGTGCGCTTTTTCCCGCAAGTTTTTGCTGTAAATAATGTGTATGTAAGGGGGGCGAGCTGATGGTCAGTTTGACTATTGATGGCAGGCCCGTGAAAGTGAAAAAAGGCACAACCATCCTGGAAGCATGCGAGTTCTTGGGTATTGACATCCCCACCTTCTGCCATCTGAAACAGCTGAAAGCAGAAGGGTCCTGCCGCATGTGTGTAGTGGAAGTGGAAGGTGCCAGGAACCTGCAGATTTCCTGTGCCACCCCCTGCGCCGAAGGAATGCAGGTGCACACCAGGACGGAGCGCGTGGTTTCCTTCCGCCGCCTTGTGATTGAGCTGTTGTTGGCCAACCACGATACGAACTGCTTTTCCTGCCCTGCTACGGGCAGATGTAAGCTGTATCAATATGCCATGGAATATGGGGTGGAGCACTCCCGCTTTGCCAAGTACAAACCCCACCATCCCAAGGATGAGTCCAGCGAGTTCTTCAATTACGATCCTTCCAAGTGCATTCTCTGCCGCAGGTGTGTGCGGGTGTGCAATAACCTGCAGGCCAACCATACCTTGAGTTTGAAGAACCGCGGTCCAGACACCTGGGTGGGCCTCCCCTTTGACAAGCTGTTTAAGGACAGCAACTGCGTGTCCTGCGGCAACTGTGTGTCTGTCTGTCCCACAGGGGCCCTCACTGCCAAAGCCGGCAAGTCATATCGGATTTGGGAAGTAACCAAGACCCGCACCACCTGCCCCTACTGCGGTGTGGGCTGCCAGATGGATCTCTTGGTGAAAGACGGCCAGGTAGTTGGGGTGGAGCCAGCTGAAGGCGGTGCCAATCCGGGAATTCTCTGTGTAAAGGGCAAATGGGCGTACCACTTTGTCAACCATCCCGATCGGCTCACCACACCGCTGATCCGCAGAGACGGCGAGCTGCAGCCGGCCACCTGGGATGAGGCCCTGGATTATGTGACCCAGGGTATCCAGAAGATCAAGGAAGAGAGCGGGCCTGATGCCATTGCCGGTTTTGCCTCGGCTAGGGCTACCAATGAAGAGAACTACCTATTTATGAAGATGATGAGGGCGGCGGTGGGTACCAACAATGTGGACCACTGCGCCCGGCTTTGACACTCCTCTACTGTGGCTGGTCTAGCCACAACGTTAGGCAGTGGAGCCATGACCAACTCCATTGCAGAGGTAGTGGATGCCGATGCAGTTCTGGTGATTGGTTCCAACACTACGGAAGCCCATCCTGTGATTGGTGCCCAGATCCGCCAAGCCGTGGGTCGCGGTGCTAAACTAGTAGTGGCGGAACCCCGGGAAATCCCGCTGGCTCAAGATGCGGATATCTTTCTGAAGATCAAGCCCGGTACCAATATTGCCCTGCTGAACGGGTTGATGCATGTGATCATCGCCGAAGGGCTCTATGACCGGGAGTATGTGGAAAACCGCACAGAGGGCTTTGCGGAGCTGCAGGAGGTTGTGGAGGATTATCCTCCGGAAAGGGTGGCGGAAATCTGCGGTATCGATCCTGAGGATCTCAAGGCCGCGGCTAGGCTCTATGCCAAAGCCGAGAAAGCCCCGATTTTCTATGCCATGGGTGTTACCCAGCATTCCTCGGGAACCGCGGGAGTGATGTCCATCGCCAACCTGGCTCTGCTCTGCGGGAAGATTGGGAAATACGGCTGCGGAGTCAACCCCTTAAGGGGTCAGAACAATGTGCAGGGCGCCTGTGACATGGGCTGCCTGCCTGGGGATTACACTGGGTACCAGAAAGTGGCCAACCCCGAGGCCAGGGCCAAGTTTGAAAAAGCCTGGGGAGTTAAGCTTCCTGAGCAGCCGGGTCTCACGGTGACAGAAGCAGTGCAGGCCATTGAGGACGGAAAGGTGCGCTGCCTGTACATTATGGGCGAAAACCCCCTGCTCAGCGATCCTAACTTGAACCACACTGAGGAGATGTTTAAGAAACTGGATTTCCTCATTGTGCAGGACATCTTTTTGACGGAAACAGCGGAACTGGCAGATGTGGTCCTGCCTGCAGCCTGCTTTGCCGAAAAGGACGGCACCTTTACCAATACGGAACGCAGGGTGCAGCGCATCAGGCGCGCCGTGCCCGCTCCAGGTGAAGCACGGGCAGATTGGGAAATAGTGCAGGAGGTTATGCTCAGGCTGGGTTACGAGAACCAGGCGGACTCGCCGGAGGAGATCCTGGCTGAGATTGCGTCCCTTACTCCTTCCTACGGCGGCATCAGCTTTGATCGCTTGGAGAGGGAGCAGCCCCAGTGGCCGTGCCCCAGCCCCGATCACCCCGGTACCCCCATTCTCCATGTGGGCAGGTTTTCCAGGGGAGAGCGGGCGTTGTTCAAGCCGGCACATTATCTGCCAGCGGCAGAGCAGCCAGATGACGAGTATCCTCTAATTCTCACCACGGGGAGGATTCTGTATCACTATCACACCCGTACCATGACAGGGAGAAACGAAGATCTGAACCGCATATCTGGGCGGTCCTTTGTGGAAATCAACCCTGCTGATGCCGCCAAATGGGGCATTGAATCCGGTGCCAGGGTTAAAGTGGAGTCCCGTCGGGGAGAAGTGGTGGTGGATGCACTGGTAACCGACCGAGTGGATGCAGGGGTGATCTTTATGCCCTTCCACTTTGGCGATGGTGCCGCCAACCGCCTCACCAATGATGTGCTTGATCCCACGGCCAAAATCCCTGAGTACAAGGTATGTGCAGCTAGAGTGGAGAGGTATTGAGCCGTGAGCAGATTCCAAAGTGCAGTAATCCTTGCGGGTGGTAAATCCACCCGCATGGGTTTTGATAAGCAGATGCTGGAAGTCAAGGGCGTCAGGCTGATGGAACGGCTGATCGCTCAGTTGAAGACGCGCTTTCCAGATGTGCTGGTGGCCAGCGCCACCCCCCAGCTCTACAATCCCCAAGAGGTGAGGGTGATCGAGGACATCTATCCCGGCCTGGGGCCTCTAGGGGGCATTCACTCTGCTCTAGTGCAAGCGGAGAGCCCTTGGGTGTTTGTGGTCGCTTGTGATATGCCCTATGTGGAGCTGCCCTACATTGATTATATGCGGCAGCGCCTCGTGACGGGCGAGTATCAAGCCTGTGCCACCTGCCGGGAGGGGCGGTTGGAACCCTTCCATGCCTTCTACTCCAGCTCATCCCTGCCTCAGCTGGAAGCGGATCTGGCACAAGGCCTGTACTCTGTAACCCGCTTCCTGAAGAAGATCAACACCCTGATTATCCCTGAGGAAGAAGCCGCACCCTATGTGCCTGGCTGGCGCGCTTTCCTCAATTTGAACACACCAGAGGAATATCGGAAGTTTAGGGGTGAGTTAGGTGGAGCTGGTTAAGCAGTATGAGATCACTAGGATTGAGGAGGGGCAGATCCGGGCTGTGCAGGATACGCTCATCGTAGAGCATGGAATGGAGCTCTATGTGAACGGCAAGCTCTCTGCCCGCTTTTTGTGCACCCCTGACCACCTGCAGGAGCTGGTGTACGGCAGCCTGTTTGCCCAAGGTTTGATTGGGGGATGTGGAGATGTGCAGTCCCTCACTATCACAGGCAGCCGGGCGGAGGCAGTGGTTCAGAATGGAAAAACTTCTGCCAGGCGAGAGGAATGTGGTAAATCCAGGCAGAAGATCACTTTTCAAGTACAGGAGCTTTTTGAAGCCATGGAATGGCTCGGGGAGCAGTCCAGCCTTTTTTCCCTCACTGGAGGGGTGCACAGCTGCGCCCTGTGGCATGCAGACGGCCGGCGCATCTTTATGGAGGATATCGGCCGCCACAATGCAGTGGACAAAGCGCTGGGGCGTGCCCTTTTGGAGAACTGGGATCTCGCACAGTGCCTGCTTTTAACCAGCGGGCGAATCCCTGGAGAGCTGATTACTAAAGCTCTGCATACCGGGGTGCAGGTGATCGTTTCCCGTTCTGCTCCCATGGCCAGTGCGGTGGACCTGGCTCGCCGGCACCAGCTCACCCTGTGCGGGTTTGTGCGGGGAAGGCGCATGAATATTTACAGTGCACCAGAGCGCATCTTGCCCTAGGTGCCGCCTTTTGTGCTGCAATACCTATTCTGCAATACCAGGGAGGAATGTGATGAATCTATTTCAGTGGATTGAGGCAGAGCTTGCGCCGGTCAGGACTACGTCTACCGCCCTGATTTATGATGATCTGGAGTCCCAGTCGGGCCGGAGCCTGCCCCTAATATACCAGCCCTTTGACTGCGGCGCTCCGGGCCATTGGGCAGATCGGGGCGCCCTCTTTGATTTTCTGTACACGTCTCAGAGCGAGGGCAAGTTGGTGTTGGATTTTGGGCCAGGAGATGGCTGGCCTTCACTGCCTATGGCTCCCTATGTGGAGCAGGTAGTGGGAGTGGACGCCTCTCAGCGCAGGGCTGAGGTCTGTGCCGACTTGTTCCAGCTCTACCCTGAGCAGGAGCGGCCATGCACCCTCCAGGGGGTGGACAGGATTGTGGCACCGGTAGTGAAGATAGTATCGTCCCTGCCTGCACCGGTGGAGCTGGATCCACCGCTTACGGCAGTGAAGTGAGGGCATCAAGCTGTGACAATTTTGAATTGAAGTGGAGGCCGTTATATGTACTACTTTACCAATGACTACAGCGAAGGGGCACATCCCAGGATTCTCCAGGCTTTGCTGGACACCAACCTGCAGCAGGTTGGCGGCTACGGCGAAGATCCCTTCTGCCTGGAAGCGGCAGAGCTGATTAAGGAGAAACTGGGCAGAAGCGATGTGGACGTTCACTTTATTCCTGGGGGAACCCAGACCAATATGATCGCCTTGGCCGCTTTTCTACGCCCCCATGAAGCAGTGATTGCCCCAGTTACAGGGCATATCGAAGTTCATGAGGCAGGGGCCATTGAAGCCACAGGCCACAAGATCATCCCTCTCCCAGGGAAGGATGGCAAACTGAGACCTGAGGATGTGCAGGAAGCTGTGGATTTCCATCTGGATGAACATATGGTTAAACCCAGGCTGGTCTTTATCTCCAATGCCACGGAAATCGGGTCCATTTACACCAAAGCAGAGCTGGAGGCACTGAGCGCTTTCTGCCGCCGGCACAACCTGCTCCTCTACGTGGATGGAGCCCGCCTGGGATCTGCCCTAACTTCACCTGCCAATGATCTGACTTTAGCTGAGGTGGCTGGCCTAGTGGATGCTTTCTACATTGGCGGGACCAAGAACGGTGCCCTGATCGGCGAAGCCCTGGTGATCTGTTCAGAGAGCCTAAGGGAAGATTTCCGCTATCATATGAAGCAGAGGGGAGCGCTCTTGGCCAAGGGGCGGCTCTTGGGCCTGCAGTTTCGGGAGCTCTTCCGCGATAACCTCTTTTTCGACTTGGCCCAGCATGCCAATGCCATGGCGGCGAAGCTGCAGCAGGCCATGGAGAACCTGGGTTGCTCGTTTCTGCTGCACTCCGTGTCCAACCAGATCTTTCCCATCCTGCCCAATAGTGTAATTGCGGAGCTCCGCAGGGATTTCTCTTTCCTGACCTGGAAGAAGCTGGACGAGGAGCGTTCCATTGTGCGCATGGTTGCTTCCTGGTCCTGCCCGGAAGAAGCAGTGGATCAGTTTATCGCTCGCCTCACTGAGCTCCTCAGTTAGGAATAGACTCAGGGCTGACCTTGCTTCCTCCCACATAGGAAGCTGTCACCTTCAGGTTGAGGAGGGCTTCCGCCTCTACCTGGGTGGGGTCTTCAGGGAGCACCACAAAGTCAGCCAGCTTACCTGGGCTTAGTGTGCCCTTGAGGTTTTCCTCATGGGCGGCATAGGCGGAGCCCGCGGTAAAGAGGGTGAGGGCCTCAGGGCCGCTCAGGCATTCCTGGGGATGCCAGCCTCCCTGGGGATATCCGGTTTGATCCTGCCTGGTGATGGCGGCGTGCATGCCCCAGAGGGGGTTGCAGGGTTCCACGGGGCTGTCTGACCCACCTGCCGTGGAGATCCCCAGCCTGTTCATGGTTTTCCAGGCATAGGCATACTCTGCCCTGCGGGCACCGATACGCCGCTCCGCGAAGTGAAGGTCTGTGGGGACGAAGATGGGCTGGATATCGGCGACAACACCCAGTTGGGCCATGCGGATCAGCTGGTCGTACCTGGTGATCTGGGCATGGATTATCCGCGGCCTCTTGTTCCAGTTGTGGAAGCGTTCCAGAGCGCATGCATAGCTGTTCAGCACGAGGTCCACCGCACGATCCCCGATGGCGTGTACTGCTACCTGCAGATTGTGTTGGGCCGCGGCTAGAACCAGTTCGTTCAGCTCTTCCTGGTTGTGGATGAGCATGCCATCTGTCTCTGGTGCATCGCTGTAGGGGCAGGTGAGGGCTGCTGTCCTGCCACCCAGAGATCCGTCGGCGTAAAGTTTCAAAGGGCCCAGGGATAGCTTGGAGCCCTGGGGTGTACGGGATAGGACGTCTAAATAGGCCTGGAGGTCTTCCAGGGTGGGCATGGTGGCCTGGAGAATAATCCGGATGGGGAGTTCACCGGCTGCGTCCAGTTCCTGATAAGCCTGGAGCCTCTTGGTGAGGGAATGGGCACCGTGCAGGTCATTGCTCTGCACTGTGGTCAGTCCCAGGGCGGCAGCTGCGGAGCTGGCCCCGCGCAGGATTCTTTTTAAGTCTGCCACTGTAGGCGAGGGAATCAGCTTGGTAACAAGCTCGATGGCGTTCTCCCGTAATACCCCAGTGGGTTCTCCTGTGGCAGGGTCCCGATCGATGCGGCCTCCCGGGGGATCAGGGGTAGCGGCACCTATTCCAGCCAGCTCCAAGGCGCGCGAGTTGGCGGTACAGATGTGCCCGCACACCCTGGTGAATACTAGGGGCTGCCCAGTGGAGATCTGATCCAGGTCATTTCTGGTGGGTAGGCCAGGGGTGCTGAAGCTTTCGTCATTGAAGCCCCTGCCCAAAATCCACTTCCGGCCAGGATTGTTTTGCACATATTTCAGGCCAAGCTGAATAAGCTCCTGAATAGAGCGGGCTTCTTGTAGTTCCACGCCGTCCATGGTGAACCCCCAGCTGAGCAGATGCATGTGGCTGTCATTGAAACCGGGGAGGACCACCTGTCCCTCCAGGTCAATGATGGCTGCGTGGGGAGCAGCCAGGGAGAGGATCTCTTCCCTGCTGCCCAGGGCTAAAATGCGTTCACCGCATACAGCCATAGCTTCAGCTGTGGGACTCTGGGGATCTAGGGTGACTATCCTCGCGTTCAGAAAGATGGCTGTGGGATGCGCTGTCTGAGTTCTTGCCATGGGGCTGGCCTCCGTTTCAGTTAGAGATAACTAGGAGTTCGGTATAAGTTCACCAACCCCTTGCGCTGGGGTGCAGGATCTTGAGTCTAATTGGGAGAACCAGGTGTAGAAGGGGAAATACGATGCCAAGCATCTTTAGGAGGGGTATTTGACGTGCCTAACTGGTTGCGGAATATGACGCTGGTGCTGGTAGCCATTTTGCTGGTCTTGGGCATCGGCGTATTCTTGTTCTTCAACAGAGGGATGGAAGAAGTCTTAGCGCTGGAAATCGGCTCCATCGACTTCTCAGCTGTACCTGATGGGGTTTACCTGGGCAGTTTTGCCCAGAACCGCTGGGTGTATGAGGTGCAGGTGCAGGTGACAGGAGGAGTGCTGGAGGGGATCGAGATTGTCCGCTGCAAACACGAACCCATAGTCAGATCCATGAACAAGCAGGTGATTGAACAGATCCTGAGCAGCCAGTCTCTGGACATCCAAGGGGTCACGGGAGCTACAGTTACCACCAAGGCTCTGCAGAAAGCGGTTGAAAACGCCTTGGCTAATATCCGCCCCTAGGCATGCATAACCCCCCAAGGTCTTGGGGGGCTGTTTTTTTATGTATAGATTATAACTGGTCTACCGCCACCAGTTCGTAGCCCAGGCTCCGCAGAATGCTGATTACATCAGGCAGGGCTTGGATGGTGGTGGGGCCGTTGCAGTGCATAAGCACAATAGCTTTGTTGTGATGCTGGGTTTTGATGCGCTCAATAATCTCTTCAGGCGAGTTGCGGCTGTTGTCCCAATCGAAGGTATCCAGGGACCAGCGCACAATCTGCCACCCCTGCTCCCGCAGATAAGTGACGGAGTCCTGGCGCAGCGAGCCGTAGGGCGGCCGCATGATCATGGAATAGTATCCTGCGACCTTCTGCACCGTTTGAGAGGTGGGCTCCAGCTCCATGGCTAGGATCTCCTCATTGGTCAGCTCCGCGAAATCGGCATGGGTTTGGGAGTGGTTGGCAATTAAGTGCCCTTCCCTATGGATGCGGGCCAGCATCTCGGGGTAGCGTTCTGCTTTCTCCCCAATGACAAAGAAGGTGGCCGTTACCTCCTCGTCCCGGAGGATATCCAAGATTTTGGGGGTGTTCACCAAATCGGGGCCGTCATCAAACGTGAGGGCTACCTTACCCCTGGGTGTGGGGGCTGGGGCCGGGGCTGGTTCAGGCTCAACAATCGGTTCTGGGTCTTTAGGCTTGACTACTCGCATAACAGGGCCCTCCTTTAGTACCTGCAGGTGGGGTGCTGCTTCCAGCAGTTCATTTAGGTAAAGCTGGTCAGCATAGGCCGAGCCAGCAGCAGTGATAAACATGATCAGCGCCAGGGCTGCCAGCAGCCCTGTTTTCAATTTTCTACCCATGACGGCCTCCAGGATACTTTTCCGACTATCCAATGAGTTCTCTGCGCAGTGGTGTTTTCCTGCCGTGATGTTAAAGATTACTAATAGCGTTTGCTAAATATGCTCAAGGCTTTTTCTTCACAATTTCGTAAAAGGATTCGCTCACACTGAAAATAAGAGAGGTTTAAGAAACAATTTGGCGAATATAGTAACCATTGAACTCGCAAGGGGGACGAGCTGTGAAATCATTCAGAGCGAAAATGGTATTAGCGTTTTCTGTTCCAGTTGCTATCCTACTTCTGATCTTTGCTTACGTTTTTGCCAGACAAATCCAAAACACCATACTACCCATGACTGAGGAAATGATCGGAGAGGTTGTCTCCAATCGAGCGGTGCAGCTCGATACCCGCTTAGGCGAATACATCCGGGAGGCGGAAGTGATTGCCTCCCAGTTCTTCAACGGTTACATGGTTGACATGGCCACTCTTGATGAAAACAGGCTGACCCACTATCAGAGCCTGGTACGCAGCGATGTAGCGAGCCGCCACCGCAGCCTGCGCTCGGGATTCAGCGATGTGTTCTTTGTGGACACCCTGGGCACCTTCTATGCAGGAGACGGTGTTACTATGAGCCAGGTGGATGATAGTGATTACTTTCACGCGATCATGGTGGAGGACCGCACAGCGGTGATCACTGTTCCTGAGCTGAATTCCAGCGGCGAGCTGGAGTTCAAGGCCGTCCACGAAGTGCGCAATTCTGATGGCGTAAAGGTGGGACTATTGGGGTTGATCGTTCCCTTCGCACCCATTAGGGAGCAGGTACTGGCTGCTTCCGTGGGTGAGCTGGGCTACGGCTGGCTGGTGGACAGCTCGGGACTGGTTATTGCCCACCCCAATTCAGATTGGGAGCTGAGCCTCGATGTCAATGGCAGCAACCAGGGCTTTTCCGGGCTGCAGGCCATGGGAGAACTTGTTGCACAGGGCGTAGGCGGGTCAGCTACCCTCACCCTGCCCGATGGCAGCAGGAATTTCACCTTTTTCCAGCCCATACCTGGCGACTCCACCTGGAACTTAGCCATCAGTCTACCCCAGGAGGCCATTTTGGGCAGGGCTGATGCCCTGAGGAATTTCTCCTTTATCGCTTTTGGGGTGTTCTTGGTGGCGGTGTTCATTGTGGCTACCTACATGGCTGGTACTGTATCCCGTCCTGTGAAGTATATGGCTGAGCAGCTCAGCGCCATTTCCCAAGGCAAGCTGGGCAGCCCTGTACAGATGAACCGCCGCGATGAGGTGGGGCAGATGGCCAAGTGCTACAACGCCATGCTGGAGACTTTAAAGCAGATGGTCGCAGGGATTACAGGCGTAATCGAGGCGATTTCCCGGGATGTACAGTCCCTCACGAGCATCGCAGAAGACAACTCTTCCGCCCTCGCCGAAGTGGCGGCTACCACTGTCCAGTTTGCCACTACCGCGGAGGCTTCCAGTGAGCGTGCCCAAAAGATGAGTGTGCAAGCTAGAGACTCCTTAGCCCTCACGGAGCATGGGATGGAGCAGATTGAACTCAGCGAGAAGGTGATGGGCAGTATCAATGAGACCGCCAAAGAAACGGTGGAAGCCATTGAGGCCCTGAAGAAGGGGACCACCAAGATCGAGCAGATGATGGATTCTATTTCCGAAATTGCGGAACAGACAAATCTCTTGGCCCTTAATGCAGCCATTGAGGCCGCCCGGGCGGGAGAAGAGGGGCTGGGGTTTTCCGTGGTGGCCCAGGAGGTGCGCAACCTAGCGGAACAGACCCAAGGGTTGGTCACCGAGGTGCGGGAGATCATGGGCTTAGTCAGTGCCCAGGCTGAACACGCGGTGCAGAGCAGTTCTGCTAACGATCGGGAAGTGGACCGAGGTACCAAGGCTTTAGCCGCGACGCGCCAAGCCTTTAACTCCATTGCCGCCACGATTGAGGAGACTGTAAGCAGCTTCCAGGAGGTAGCCCTGGCCACGGAAGAATTGGCTAGAGGCAGCAACGAAATCTCCACAGCCACTGAGCAGCAGAATGCTTCCATCTCGGAAGTGGTGGCCGTTTCGGCCTCGGTGGAGAGGATGGTAGAGGAGCTGCGCACCCTGGCTGCCAGGTTCGAGCTGTAGTTCCCCAAGATAGAGGAAAAGCCGCAGGTCCAGGTCGCCTGCGGCTTTAGACTTTCTATACGGATTAGAGGCTCTGCACGAAGCTGCGCCCGAATTCTTGACAGGCCTTAAGTGCATCCTCATCAGGCACCCAGATTGCGCGGTGCCCTTCGTTCACGATTTCAAATCCAGCAGTGGTGAGATCCTCCGTGAGCAGTTTCACTGCTTCCCCGCTCCAGCCGTAGCTGCCAAAGGCCGCGGCTTTTTTCTGTTTAAACTTCAGGCCTTTGACCATCTCCAGAAGTCCGCCCATGGCAGAGAGGTATCTGTTGTTCACTGTGGAGGAGCCGGCTAAGATAGCTTTGGATTTGAAGATCTCCGTGACAATATCGTTCTTGTCCACCTTAGCAGCATTGAGCAGTTTTACCGTAACCTCGGGATCTTCCTGCTGAATGCCCACGGCGATAGCTTCCGCCATAAGCCTGGTCGAGTTCCACATGGTGTCGTACACGATGGTGATCTGGTTCTCTTGATAAGCATCCGCCCACTCCAGGTATTTCTGAATGATCTGCGCGGGGTTATCCCTCCAGAGTACGCCGTGGCTTGTACAGATCAGGTTAACAGGCAGGTCCATAGCCAGGACTTCGTTGATTTTCTTCTTTACCAGGGCGCTGAAGGGCGTGAGGATATTGGCGTAGTACTTCAGGGCTTCGGCAAAGAGGTCGCACTGATCAGCGGTATCGTTGTACAGGGATTCGGTGGCATAGTGCTGGCCAAAAGCGTCATTGCTGAACAGGATATTCTCCCCTGTCATATAGGTAAACATGGTGTCTGGCCAGTGCAGCATGGGAGCTTCTACGAAAACCAGCTGGGATTCGCCGATGTCCAGAGTGTCCCCGGTCTTAACGGTGACAATGTTCCAATCTTCATGGAAGTGCCCCTTAATGACTTTCTCCCCGTTCTTGGTGCAGTAGATGGGAGTCCCCGGGATTTCCCGCATCAGTTCCCGCAGTGCCCCGCTGTGATCAATTTCCGCATGCTGGATGATTATGTAGTCGATTTCGTTCAGGTCAATTTCACTGCGAAGGTTTTCCACAAACTCCTGATCATAGGGCAGCCAAACTGTGTCAATGAGCACTACCTTTTCGTCCCGGATCAGGTAGGAGTTGTAAGAGGAACCTTTGCGCACAGAGTACTCGTGGCCGTGGAAGGTCTGCAGTTCCCAATCTACTTTGCCGACCCAGGAGACCTTGTCAGTCAACTTTTTTGCAGTTCGCACAGAAACACCCCTTTCCTTGTTAAGAGAAATGATACCAAAGCATTAACAGAAAGACAAGATTTCTTATCAGCCTGCTAAGCTGATTTTTACCCGCTCCTGCCATCTCCTCTCCGCGGTGAACTCAAAAAGGCTCACCGCCTCGCAGAGGAAGGAATAGTGGGGGGAAAACCCCTCCAGTTCCTTTTGGCAGCGAGCGTACTGCCCTGGGCTTAACCGGGTGGCCAGGGTGATATGGGGATGGTAGGGCCTGCGGTCAATGCTAACTCCTTCCTGCCTAAGGTGCTGGGCCAGCGCTCTGTGGAGCTTCTGCAGCTCAGGGCTTAAGTCTACATTAACGAAGAGCACCCGGGTGCCAAAGGAACCTAAACCACAGCCCTGAATCTCAAAGGCTGGGATGGAGCCCACCGCTGT
>DURH01000051.1 GCA_012837385.1 Bacillota bacterium | reverse complement strand
GCTTTAAAGTGGTCAAGATCGAGCATGATCAAAGCAAGGGGCTGCTGTAACCTCTGACAACTAGCCCAGGCCTCTTCATAAATAGCATCGAAACCACGCCGATTGAGGATCTGGGTCAGTTGATCCAGCATAGACTCCTTCTTTAAGACTCCATTGGCAGTCTGTAAGCGCCTGTTTGCCAAAGCTAATTCCTGCGTTCGTTCAGCAACCTTGACTTCCAGGGCTTGGTTGAGTTTCCTCAGCTTAACCACGAAGAATATGGAGATAGATGAAATCACCAGGAGAATGGCTAAAGACGCAGTCACAGCAACTCTAGTCATGCGTTCTGCGGTAACGTAGATGACATTTTTGCCGCGCCAATTCTGCAGGATCCTGTCCAAAGTACCATCACTCTTGATTTCCTGCAGTCCCTGGTTGATGAGCTCCAGAAGCTGGTCATTCCCCTTTTTCACAGCAATGTGCGACTGGTTGACGGCAAAGGGTTCGCGTGCGATCAGCAGTCCCGAAGCGCCAGCTTGAGCCAGGGCGTACTCTCCAATCCAGCGATCCATCACTAAGGCATCTAGCTCTTTGGATTTCAAGAATTCTATACCCTGGGCAGGGCTGAGTATGGCAACCCGATCAATGTCACCATTGCCACTGAGCAGATCGTAGGGGTAGCCGCCGATCTCCACACCGACCCGTTTACCCACTAAGTCTTCAGATCCATGAATATCCATGGAATCCTGGCGCTTGATAATGACGAATTCCGAGGGAAGGAGCGGTTCGGAGAAGGAGTAGATTTCCTCTCTGCCAGGTGTGCAGTTAATCTGCAGCAGGGCATCAGCTTGTCCATCCGCAACCTGGGCCTGTGCTTTCTCCCAATCCATGGTCATTATCTCGACTGGGCGCCCGATTTTTTCGCCTAACGCTTTGGCAATATCGACGACAACGCCTTTGGCGATCCCGTTTTGCGCATAGGCTATGGGCGTCAGCTTCTCATTTGCGAGAAAGACAAGGGTCTGGTCCCGGGCCAAAGCGGGAGCAGAACCGCAGAGCACAGAAAGCAGGATGACGATAACTATACCAGCAAATCGGCTATGACGAATGCAATCGCTCTGAACCACGACAGACCCCCCCTTTAGACCAGAACCCCCACACAGCAACCTCCGAAAGGCGCAGTTAAGAACATATTACTAGATAGTACTGGCAATATCAACCAAGCTTCAGCGTCGCCACAGCCCGTGGCACTGGCAACCATCCAGAAATCTGCAAAATCGCCCCCCAAAGCAAGATGACAAAAGGAAAAACCTGGCTATAGGCGAATAGTCGTAGTTAAGCGTAACCTAGAAGGGATGGCGATATGTCTATGGAAAACCGACTGCCCCGCAGCTCTCCTGGAAGTCAGGGAGTGCCCTCAGCAGCGATCGGCAAACTGCTGGATTACTATGCAGAGAAAGAACTGGAACTGCACAGCATCATGCTCCTCCGCCATGGCAAGGTGGTGGCAGAGGGCTGGTGGGAGCCATACGGCCCTGATCGCCCACATATGCTCTTTTCTTTAAGCAAGAGCTTCACCTCAACTGCCATTGGTTTTGCTGTTGAAGAAGGCCTGCTTACGGTGGACGATCTGGTCTGTGACTTCTTCCCAGAGCAAGTGCCAGAGGTGATCAGCCCCAACCTGGCCAAGATGAGCATCCACCACCTGCTCAGTATGTCAACTGGCCATGAGCAAGACCCAAGCAACCCAGTGTTTTCCACGTCAGATGGAGATTGGGTTAAGGCATTCTTATCCCTGGATGTGGAGCGGGAACCTGGAACCCACTTCGTGTACAATACGGCAGCCACCTATATGCTGGCAGCCATCTTGCACAAAATAACAGGTCAATCGCTCCTCGATTACCTCACTCCCCGTCTCTTTGAGCCGCTGGGCATCGTTGGAGCGACTTGGGAAACCTGCCCCAAGGGAATCAACACCGGTGGGTTTGGCTTAAGCATCAAAACAGAAGATATCGCCAAGTTCGGGCAGCTTTACCTGCAAAATGGCGTCTGGAACGGAAAGCAGCTGATCAGTGCACAGTGGATTGCGGAAGCAGTTAAAAAGCAGATCAGCAATGGAGATGACCCCAACAGTGAATGGGCTCAAGGCTATGGGTATCAGTTCTGGCGCTGCCGCCACAATGCCTACCGCGGTGATGGTGCCTTCGGGCAGTTCTGCATCGTTGTTCCAGAGCAAGACATGGTAGTAGCCATCACTTCTGGAGTAAACGATATGCAGGGTGTGATGAACGGGATCTGGGAGATTATCCTGCCCTCCCTCTCCCCCGGTGCGCTTCCTGAGAATCTAGAAGATCAAGAACTCCTGCAGGCCAGATTAAGGGACCTTGCTCTGCCCATTCTCCCGGCTCAAAAAAGGGATAACGCCCAGGAACTTGCTGGACGGTATCGCTTCTCGGAAAATGATCTTTATGGCATCAAATCGGCATCCTTCCAATTTGAGGGAGATTCTTGCCAGCTCACCTTGGAACTGCCATCGGGCGAGGTCCAGACTCCATACGGATTTGGCCACTATGAGCAAGGCCGTTTTCCAGTTCCACAAGGGCTGCCCCTCGCCTATTCCTGTGCTGCTTGGAGAAGCGAAAACGAACTGGAGCTAATGAGCCGTTTGGTGGAAACGCCCTTTACCTATACGCTCCTCTGCAAATTTGCTCCTGGGGAAGTTGAACTCAAAATTAGTGTCAACTGCAGCTTTGACCAACAAGAATTCCCGACTCTGCATGGAAAATTGGACCGCTGATCACTTGATCAGCGGTCTCTTTCCTTTAGATGTCTTGCCTTTGGCGTCTTCCCAGGATTAAGTAGCAGATTAGGCCAACTATATTGGCAAACACTGTAAACATGGTCCATTTCCAAGGATAGATCTGGCGAGCCCGTGTGTCTAGATAGACCCAGAGAGCGCTGAGCAGCCAGTGTGCCAAGTACAGATAGATCATGATGGCGTAACTAGTCCAGATCAGCCGGGTACCAAGGGGAAGCCACAAAGCGGCTCCCACTATGCTGCCGCCTTGCTGGGGATAACTGCGGATCAAGAAGGTGGGGCTGCGCCCGATATAGGCATAGCGATCAACTAGGGGATCCAGCAGCTGGCCTAAGGCCGCGCTAAGCCGCGCCTGAGGATCTGAGCTGTCCCCTCCTGGGGTTTCGGAGTAATCAAAAATGGAACCAGAAAACCTGCTGGGGACGCTGTACTCGATTTCTCCGCTCTCATCGCTCACTATTAGCTGCTGTAAAGGCAAGTCCAGGGGGAGTGTTTTGTGGACAATCCAATCCTCCTTGAATACTGCATCAGCTTGGTGCTGCAGGTGATCGCGTTGGTTAGTACCGTAAACTGAAATGCAGACATACGCCAATACTGCAGCCCCCAGCAGAGCGGAAACAGCGATACATTCATCCTTTTCACCAGTCTTCTTTATGTCCCGATTCAGCCAGTTACGACAGATCCCTCTCCATCTGGTCCAAACGGCTCAGCACCTGCCTGACTTCCTGCTTGAGCTGGTTCACTTCCCTAAGGCTCTCATGGATGCGGCTTTGGGTAAGCCAGTCGGAGATGATGTTGTCGAAGGCAATATCCAAGAAGCGCTGGAACCCACCAATATTCAGGGAATCGCGCACAGATAGACTGATATCCCCCAGTTCCTTTTGGAAGCGGACCAGGGCAGCCTGTACTTGACGCAGCTGATCCTCGGCTTTGTTAATCTTCCCAAACTTAATCAAACTGGAAAACAGGCTGCGTTTGGAGACCAGATCAAAGAATCCCCAATTGCGAGCTTTACGCAGCGTTCCTTCCACCTGATCCAGCAGCCGCAGTACCTGCTGACCCGCAGCCCTTGCTTCCTGAAGTTCCTTTTTGTCAACCACCTGCGTCGCCTCCTAGTTCCTTCATTTCAGTAAACCCCGATTCCGCTTTAACTAACTGCACTCAGCAGTTCAGAAGCGGATACACCTTCCATGTGCTTGTAGCCGATGCCAGCGGCAAGGCGGCGATTATCTCATTCTCCCTTTCCCTTAAGATGGCGTCGAGCCTAGTCAGTGCTGTACCAGATTCCTCAGTGTCTTCCATAGTCCAACGGCTGTGGCCGCGGTTCCCACCATTAACAGGATAGTTTTGTTCTTCCAGAGTAAATCCTGCCTATACTTGTAACTGTATTCCGCTAGGTGGTAAAGGGGGCTGAGAAACCAGTGCTGACATAGGCCCAGATCACGCTGCGGCTGAAGGAACCGATCAGGATGGACAGCCCGCTCAAGGCAAGAATAGACGGAAGCAGCACTCCAAAGGCTTTGAGAAACGACAGCCCTGGAAAGATATGCAGCCATAGGGAATAGACCAGGCAGGTGGATACCAAATAGGTACCCAATCCTACCAGCTTCTGTTCCAAGGCCTTCCCCTCTCCCCCAGGCCTCTGGTTGATGATCTCCGCCATATTATGCTGATCTGCCACAATACCGTAGGTGACCAATAGGCCCACAAGGGGAAAGAGCAGTTCAGAAAAAGCCAGGGTGAAGTACTGCTTAACCTCCAAGGGTTGGTGCTTAAGGATACCCCAGGGGCTAACCAGAAAGACGGCCAGTCCCGTCACGGTCAACAAGGAAATAGGCAGCTTCGCTCCCAAAGTGATCTTCAATGCCAATCTAAGTCTTCCCGCCAAAGGACTTTGGGCAACACTGAAGTCCCTTCTTGCTCTCTGTTGCAAGGCAGGCAGCCGTTGATCCACCCTCTGCCTTTCTACTGCCCAGAGCAGGATGAAAAACGATGCGGCAGCCACAAGGAAGGAGTAAACGACCCGCGCCCAAACCTGAGGGTCAGCGCATGGATGCAGGGGATTGCCGATACTGCGGTAGAACCAGAACATGGAGGTGCTGGGCACGTTGACCAAAACCAACCAGAGGATCACGACGGGAAAGACCCACAGCTTCAGATCTGGAAGTATGGACGTCACCATGTATACAACAGCTACCCAAGCTACCAATCCCGGGATCAAGTTCAGTGCCATGGTCTGCAGGAAGATGCCAAGATCGGGCCATAGCCCTTTTGTCAGCCCCACCAGCAGCAAAGGAAGTGCGATGGGCCCACTCCTGCGCCGCGGTGGTTATTCCGAGTTCAGTTGCTGCAGCACTAACGGCTCCACGGGATGCATACTCAACTCCGCCTGAATAGGTGAGCAAACTGCCCATGGCAAAGAGGATTAGGGTCCACAGGCTGCAAAGGTTGTACTTGAGCTCCTTGACAGCAATTCCCACTGCGATCACCTACCCTTAAGCAGCGTGAGATAGGCGTCCTCAAGGGAAGCAGTCTCACCTGTGCGTATGCTTAACTGATCAAGTGTTCCCGCAAAGAGAATCTCGCCCTTGTCCATAATCGCCAGTGCAGGCGCTAAGGGGCTGAGGTCTTCCACAATATGGGTGGAGATAATCACTATTCTATCCTTTTGTGCTTCGCACAGCTCACCGATGAGCCTGCGGAAGGACACCCTTTCCTGGGGATCTAAGCCGGCAGTGGGCTCATCCACAATAATCACCCTAGGATCGTGAAGTAAGAGCTGCGCTATGCCCAGGCGCTGTTTCATGCCTCCAGAGAACGTCCCCACCTTTTCCCCCTGCACATCCCAGAGATTGACCCGCTCCAAGAGAAACCTGATCCTCTCAGCTCTTTCTCTAGCCGAATGGATATTGGACAGGATTGCTAGGTAATCCAAGCACTCTGCCGCTGTCAGATGCGGGTAGAATCCGAACTCCTGAGGCAGGTAACCCAACAAGGCCCTGACCGCTTGCTTGTCCCTGACCAGGTCGTATCCAAAAACCTCAACCTGGCCGCTGGAAGGCAGCGAGAGCGTTGCTAGAATACGCATCAATGTGGTTTTTCCTGCACCGTTTGGTCCCAGCAGGCCATGAACACCAGGCGCAATTGTCAAGTTGATGTCTCTCAATGCAGTCTTTCAGTTGGGATAGGTCTTGGTTAACCCTGCGATTTTGATCACTGCACTCACACCCTTCTCCTCATAAGACGGAAATCGGGGTGAATACGTTGAGGAAGACACAAAAAAGAAAAAGCGCCGGCCCAACCAGCCAACGCCTCCTCACCGTTCGCTAATCCTCAACCCACTCCAACCAGACTCCTTCCTCGAAGCCGCCCCTCTCACTGCGTTTTTTGCGTTTCAGCTCCAAGATTTCTTCAAAGGAAGAACCAAGAAAATGGGCCAGTCCATCCACTACCTCGAGAATATCCGCCAGCTCTTCCAAGGCCCGGCTACTGGCGGTAAACTCCTGGAATTCCTCTAAGAGCTTCGCTTCCAGCCCCGCCAGCAGTTCTTCTCCTCGCACGGTGGAACAGCGGCAGCTCTTGCCCTTGGCCTTGATGATCTCTGGAATGCGATCCCTCACCAGTTTGTTGTATTCAGGCATGTCTATCACCCCTTAATCATTGTTTCTTTTGTACAAGCGCGCAATCATCAGTCTTTCCCTGTAGCGAAGTATGTCCTGGATGTGGGCGATGAGTGCAGGGGACTGGTTGTCCACAACAACTGGAGCCAGCAGCAGCTTCTTGTTGATCTGATCATACTGGAAAAAGGGCGAGCTCTTGTCCAAAAACTTGATGGGGTTAATCTCCGCGAGACGAGTCCATCTTTCTAGCGGCCATTCCTGGAAATCACGGCTGGACCTATCCTGCATATCTCCATGGAAGCGGGGATCTTGATAGTAGCTCTGCAGCGCCCTCCCGATTTCAGAGCTGGGGACTGCAGCTTGCAGCTTCCCTTCTTGGATAAATGCTCCGATGGTTGGAATCTTATACATTTTGCTCATGGAAGTGGTCTCCAGATCGATGAGGAACTCTTCCAGAGCTGTGCCCAGCCAGCTCTCTTCCTGAGCACTAAGTTCGCCCAAGTCTGCCAAGAATCTTAGGTAACCCTTGTGGGGCTGGAGATGACGGGGCCGGAGGTATTCTCGGGAATGAATATCACTCCCCACATGGATATCCAAGCGCAAAGGCCTTCTGCCCAGGTCGCTTTTAAGGCGCCAATAATCAGCTTTCATGCGCTCTGGCAGTGGATCGTGCCTGCGCAGCTCTGCAAATACATCCAAAAGGCGCATATCAAAGTTGGCAGTACAGCCCTCCGCCAGAGATGCTGATAGATCCCGGATCCGATAGATGGTTTCCCTGTCACTTTGGGGATTGCGGCCAGCGAGAATGAGGGGTATCCAATGGGCCCGCTTGTAATTGCCGATAAAATCGAGCACTGTCAAAAAGTCTTTATGGTCGGCTTTGCGCAGTCCTCGGCCCAGCTGTTGGAGAAAGACAGTGTAGGATTCTGTTGGCCGTAAGAACATAACCAAATCTACTTCGGGAATATCCACGCCTTCATTGAACTGATCTACCGAGAAAATCACTTCGATGTCCCGACTGCGCAGAGCTTCAACCGCGTCCTGCCTCGCAAGAACATAGCGCCCACTTCCGCTGTGCACAGCCGCCGCACGAACACCGCTTCTCTGGAAATACTCGGTCATAAAGTTGGCGTGCTTGATCGTGCTGCAGAAACCTAAAGCCCGCTCCCCTCTATACTCCAGATAACGCTTGAGGATCAGGTCTCCCCTGGCAGCGATGGAAAGGGCTCTTTCCAACTGATCACTTACATAGCGGCCGTTCGCTGTAGCGATCTTACTGTAGTCGGTGGTGTCATCATAAACCCCGTAATAATGAAAAGGAACCAGGTAATCCTTGTTGATAGCTTCCTGTAGGTTGATCTCATAGACTACATTGTCCTCACAGAACTGGAAGATATCCTGGTTATCCATGCGGTATGGAGTAGCCGTGAGGCCCAGCATAAAGCGGGGTTCAAAGTAGCTGACAATCCTTTGGTAACTCTGGGCAGCAACATGGTGGAATTCGTCCACAACAAGGTAGTCAAAATGGTCGGCTGGGAAGTAAGACGGATGCAGATACTGCTCCTGGGAAAGGGTCTGCACGGACGCGAAGATTAAGTCCGCATCTGTTGTCTTGACCTCAGCATTGAACCAACCCTTGGTTTTCGTCGGTACCACGCTGTGGAAGGTATCCCGGGCTTGACGCAGGATCTCTTCTCGGTGAGCCACAAACAGTACCCGCCTGAATTTGACGCTGTCAAAGGCGGCTAAATAGGTCTTCCCCACGCCTGTGGCCATAACCACCATGCCGCGCCGAAATCCTTCTTTACGGGATTGCTCCAAGTAGTGCAGAGCTTCGATCTGCGCACCCCGCGGCTGGGGCCTAGCAGGCTCCTCCTGCGGCACTGTATGCGGGCTAAGCCAGCGAGGCCTTTTCCAGGACAAGCTGTATTCCTTCAACCATTCATCATCTAAAGGGCGAGCCTGGGCAAATAGGCGGTCGAAATTGGCGATAAACTCCTGATAGTCCTCTGGTTTCTGCTGAGCCAGGAGACGGTAGTTCCATTCTATGCCGTCTACCAAGGCACTCCTGGATAGATTGGACGAGCCCACATACACTTCCCCGCTGCCGCTGCCTATGAAGATGTAGGTTTTGGGATGGAAGGCTACGCTGCCAGACTCATAGATGCGGATATCAGCTCCACTTCCCAGCTGGTCTTTTAAGAGATAGAGCGCAGAGGGTTCTGTGATGTTCAAGTAAAGGCTGGTGAGAATCTGCACTGGGACTCCCCGTGCCGCGGCTTCCTGAAGGTGAGGCAGCAGCAGCCGGACTCCCGATTCCATCACAAAGGACACGACAATCTTGATCTGATTGGCGCGCAAAAAAGAGTCCTGGAGACTGTTTAAGAGAGATACTTTGTAGTTGGTGATGACGTTTCCCACAGCTCACCACTCCGTTGGGCAACTTACAGTCTCATTTCTCCATGTTCTGGAAAAACCCTTGTCAGGCACGGAAAGAGCGGTTGTGTGGTTAGGTAAACGAGGTGGCCAGCGGCCACCTTGGGAGTGCAGATGTGGTATAATCTTCTCAGCGCAACAGGACAAACCTGAATTGAGTTAGGAGGCGGCAATGTGTCGGATTCCACTATCCAATACTATAACAAGAATGCTAACACATACTTTGAGAGCACAGTGGGGCTTGATTTGAGCACGCTCTATGGACCGTTTCTAAAACACCTTAGTCCTGGTGCCCACATCCTTGATGCTGGCTGTGGGTCTGGGAGGGACAGCCTCTTCTTCAAGAACCAAGGATTTCAGGTTACCGCGTTCGACGCCTCAGAGGAAATGGTCAAGCTAAGCTCGCAGCTGCTGGGCCAGGAAGTATTGCTGATGACCTTTGAGGACCTGGATCTTCCCGACCAGTATGATGGAATCTGGGCCTGTGCTTCCCTGCTCCATGTCCCAAGACTCAAACTCCCGATGTTGATAGCGCAACTGGCCAACAACCTTAGAGCCGGCGGAGTGTTCTACATGTCCTTTAAGTATGGCAGCGATGAATTCTGGAGAGACGGCAGGTATTTCAACTGCTTGGAGGAGGACTCCCTTCAGGGGATCATCGGACAGATTCCGGCGTTAAGGATAGACCGGTTATCCACAAGCGTTGATGTTAGACAGGGCAGAGAAAGTGAACAGTGGCTTAATGCGTATTTACTGAAAGCCTAGTCAACCGCCCATCACTGCGGTATGTGCGTGACTCGACGCACACGGTCTAGTCTGTTGGCTGGATGTAGAGGACAGATAGCTGAGGGTTTGGTGCTTTTATGGGAATGTCACCTATCATACCATCGATGTTGACGTTCCCGGATTCAATACACTGCCTCAGTTTACCTGGAAGCTCAACCAAACCAAAACTCTCGAGGGATTCAAACAAACATAGATACTTACGCCGGTCGCCAGCCCCCTGTGTCAGGATAGTTGTCGTAGGTTCCTCAGTAAAGTATAGTTAAAACAGAGGACTTACGGGAGGGTCAAAAATGGCTAGATACAGTGAAGAGTTTAAGTACTCGATTGTTAGCAAGATG
>DURH01000050.1 GCA_012837385.1 Bacillota bacterium | reverse complement strand
TGGCGACAACACCAGGCTGAACGCCGAACTGATTACACCCATCGCCATGGAAGAAGGACTGCGCTTCGCTATCCGTGAAGGCGGCCGTACAGTTGGCGCTGGCGTTGTAACCAAGATTGTCGAATAGGTGCCCAAGGCGCCCACCGGGAATTCTTGGGGTTCTAGCAAGATTGTAGTATCAGGGGGATCTTTCCCCCTTTTCTCTTGAAATTAGGGTGGCCTAGAAGGTAAAACGCCTGCACAGCGAGGTATTGACACCCGATCTAAAATGTGTTAAATTCTAGAGGTATTTCGACTGGTCTGGAGGTGGCGGCTGTGCGTGTCGGTATCACATTAGAGTGTACCCAATGCAAGAACCGGAACTATCGTACTAACAAGAACAAGAAGAACGATCCGGATCGCATTGAGATCAAGAAGTTCTGCAAGTTCTGCAGGACCCATACCGCTCACAAAGAAACCCGTTAGGGTGCAGAAGGAAGTGAAGAATGTGGCAACAGTCCAGAGCAAACCCACCCTTTGGAATAAGATCACAAAGTTCCTACGTGAAGTTCGCTCCGAGATGCGCAAAGTGTCATGGCCGAACCGCAAAGAGCTCATCACCTACACTATTGTTGTATTGGTTACTGTAGTTATCGTTGCGGCATTCACTGGTTTAGTTGACGTTATCGTGACGGCGGTCTTGAACCTTTTAAGTCAGTTAGGGAGGTAAGACCAGTGACCTGGTCGGTGCGTCATGAGTGAAAAGGCAAATGGAGAAAGAAACTGGTATGTGGTGCACACCTATTCCGGCTATGAGAACAAAGTAAAGACCGACCTTGAGAAAAGGATCGAATCGATGGAGATGGAAGACAAGATCTTCCAGATTGTTGTGCCCATGGAAGAGGTCGTGGAGTACAAGGACGGTAAGAAAAAGGTCTCCAAGCGGAAGGTGTTCCCAGGTTATGTCATGGTGGAGATGATTGTCACTGATGACTCTTGGTATGTGGTGCGCAACACTCCAGGCGTAACCGGCTTTGTGAGCAGTGGGGTTAAACCCATTCCCCTGGAAAAGCACGAAGTTGATCTGATTTTGCGCCAGATGGGCATGGCCAAGACATCAAGTGCTTTCGATAAAGGGGAGTCTGTGAAAGTCATTTCCGGCCCATTTCAGGATTTCACAGGTACGATCACAGAGGTTAATCCAGACAAAGGGAAGATGTGGGTTAGTATCTCGATGTTTGGACGAGATACTCCTGTGGAGCTGGATTTCAATCAAGTAGCTAAACTATAGGTTTAGGTTTTCAAGTGGGAGGACGAAGAGTCCGCCATAACCACATTATTTTAAGGGGGTGTATGCGCCGTGGCAAAGAAGGTAAGTGCCATCGTCAAACTGCAGGTACAAGCAGGTAAGGCCAACCCGGCGCCGCCGGTAGGACCGGCATTAGGTCAACATGGTGTCAACATTATGGAGTTCTGTAAAGCATTTAATGAGCGGACAGCGAACCAAGCTGGAATGCTGATTCCCGTTGTGATCACTGTTTTTGAAGATCGCACGTTCACGTTCATTACCAAGACTCCGCCGGCATCGGTTTTGATCAAAAAGGCTATGAATATTGAGCGCGGTTCTGGTGTGCCAAATCGCGAGAAGGTGGGCACCATCAAGAGAAGCCAGGTCAAAGAGATTGCTGAACTGAAAATGCCCGACCTGAACGCGGCTAACCTTGAAGCAGCTATGCGCATGGTGGAAGGTACTGCCAGAAGCATGGGAGTCATTGTTGAAGACTAACAGGAAGCGCTATAAATATAAGTGGGAGGATGACATCCGCTAGTACCACAAAGGAGGAAACAACTATGGCAAAACGAGGCAAAAGGTATCAGGAAGCTGCCAAGCTTGTTGATTCCAATAAACTCTACTCACCTAGTGAGGCCATTGCTCTAGTAAAGAAATGTGCCAATGCTAAGTTTGACGAAACTGTAGAAGTAGCGTTCAAGCTAGGCGTTGATCCCCGCCATGCCGATCAGCAGGTCCGGGGCACCGTAGTTCTCCCCAACGGAACAGGGCGAGAAGTCCGAGTATTGGTTTTCGCCAAAGCTGACAAGGCAGAAGAAGCCAGGCAGGCTGGCGCTGATTATGTAGGCGCCGAAGACTTGGCTGAGAAAATCCAGGGTGGTTGGACTGACTTTGATGTGGCTATTGCCACTCCTGATATGATGGGCGTTGTTGGTAAGCTGGGTAGGATTTTAGGCCCCCGTGGCTTAATGCCTAACCCCCGTACCGGTACCGTCACTCCAGACGTGGCCAAGGCTGTGCAGGAATCCAAGGCCGGTAAAGTGGAATACCGAGTCAACAAAGAAGCCGGTATGCACGTGCCCATCGGTAAGGTGAGCTTCACCGAGGAACAGCTGTACCAGAACTTCGTGGCTCTCATGGATGCAGTAGTGAAGGCACGTCCCGCTGCAGCCAAGGGAACCTTTATCCGCAAAGTACACCTGTCCAGCACAATGGGGCCAGGCGTCCGCCTCAATCCCCAAGAAGCAGCAGCGGCAAAATAGTCGCTTTGGCGGGTTGACCCCGCTGCAGCTGCGTGCTATACTAACCATGTTATACAAGGGAACACCCAAACCGTAGACAGTCGGTGGTGTCTCAGGACACCTTAAAGCAGCAGAGCTGCGCCCACCGAGGTTGGAGAGAGAATTTTTCATGTTAATCGTGATCTATTCTGAGGATCTCCGCTCGGCTGCGGTAGATCCTTTTTGTTTTGCACGGGGAGGTGAAACGATGGCACGACCTGAAAAAGTGGCAATGGTTCAAGAAATTCAAGAGCGTTTGTCCAAGGCACAGGGTGCGGTGTTAGCTGACTACCGCGGTCTGAATGCCGATGATATGACGCAGCTTCGTAAAGAGGCAAGGGAAGCAGGGGTGGAGTTCAAGGTTTTGAAGAACACCCTGACCATTCTAGCAGCGCAGGCCCTGGAAATGAATGATTTGGTTCCCTTCCTGGCCGGTCCCACAGCTTTTGCCTTTGGTTATGACGACCCAGTAGCTCCCGCTAAGATTCTCAGCGAGTTCGCGAAGAAGAACAAGGCGCTGGAGATCAAGGGTGGGATCGTAGAAGGGGCAGTGATTGGCCCAGAAGGCGTAGCTAACTTGGCTGACCTGCCGAGCAGAGAAGTACTGCTTTCCATGGTAATGCGCGGCATGCAGGGCCCAATCTCCGGTATGGTCAACGTCCTGCAGGGCAATATTCGCAACTTGGTTTATGCCTTAGAGGCAGTGAGAAAACAGAAAGAAGCAGCAAGTGCATAGCTGCATCCTTAAGGAGGGTATTTTGAAATGACAAGAGAAGATATTCTGCAAGCTATTGAAAATATGACCGTTTTGGAACTCAGCGAACTGGTAAAGGCTATGGAAGAGAAGTTTGGCGTATCCGCCGCTGCTCCCGTGGCTGTAGCCGCTGCCGCTCCCGCCGCCGCTGAAGCTGTTGAAGAGAAGACCGAGTTTGACGTAATCCTCACCAGCGCTGGCGAGAAGAAGATCAACGTTATCAAGGTTGTTCGTGAACTCACCTCCCTCGGCCTGAAAGAAGCCAAGGATCTCGTTGACAACGCTCCTAACCCTGTGAAGGAAGGCATCTCCAAGGAGCTTGCTGAGGAAGTCAAGGCTAAGCTTGAAGAGGCTGGCGCAACTGTTGAGATTAAGTAGTTCTGAGCCAGAGAAACTGGAACAGAAAAAAAGGACTTCCCCCCGCAAGGGAAGTCCTTTTCTTGACATAATTGGAGACAAACATAGATATACATTGCTTGACAACAAAAAACCCCTGTGTTATCATGGACTAGTGTTACACAGCCAAGACAAAGAGGGAGAATCCACCTGCTTTGTCTTTATTCAACATAGAGGTGCGTAATCCTGCTATCTTACACAATATTTTTAGAAGGTTAGGTTTGAAAAGGAATAATAAAGCGAGGGAAAACACCCTTGCTTTTCGTCATGTTTTCTAGGATACCATAAGGAGGAGAGGGCCCTTGGTAGAAGCAAAGCACGTGGGAAGACGGGAACGTTACAGCTTTAGCAAGCTCAGTGAAGTCCTGGCAATGCCCGACCTGGTGGAAATCCAGCACAAGTCTTACCAATGGTTTTTGCAGACTGGTTTAAGGGAGATGTTCGATGACGTTTCTCCTATCCAAGATTTTACAGGCAATCTCGTGTTGGAATTCATGGATTATGAATTTGGGGAACCCAAGTATGACGTTGATGAATGCAAAAACCGTGACGTAACGTATGCTGCTCCCCTTCGTGTGCGAGTGCGGCTGGTCAACAAGGAGACAGGTGAAGTCAAAGAACAAGAGGTCTTCATGGGTGACTTCCCCCTTATGACGGAGAGCGGAACCTTCATCATCAACGGTTCCGAACGCGTTGTAGTGAGCCAGCTGGTGAGGTCCCCTGGCGTCTATTTCAACTACACCCTGGACACCAGCGGCAAGAAGCTGTTTTCCGCAAGTATTATTCCTAATCGCGGTGCTTGGCTGGAGTTCGAGACCGACTCCAATGATGTTCTGTGGGTGCGCATTGACCGGACCCGTAAGCTCCCTGCCACCGTGCTGATTCGTGCCGTTGGTTTGAACAGCGATGCTGCCATTCGACAAGCCTTCCATGAAGCCCCTACCATTCTAGCTACCTTGGAGAAAGACAGTACTCAATCGGAAGCTGAAGCCCTGATTGAGATCTATAAGCGCCTGCGGCCTGGAGAACCGCCTACGGAGGAGAGTGCCCGCGGGCTGTTTTCCACGCTCTTTTATGAGCCCAAGCGCTATGACCTAGCAGGTGTAGGCCGTTATAAGATCAATAAGAAACTGCGCCTTATCGAGCGCCTGGTGGGCAGAACCAGCACAGAGAATATCGTGGATCCCGAAACAGGCGAGCTGATCGTGGAGCGCGGCCAGAAAATCACTAGGCGCCAGGCAGAACAGATCCACAAGGCGGGCATCAATGCCGTTCTGGTTACCACTAGGGACGGCAAGGAAGTTCGGCTCTTTTCCAATGATCAGCCTGAGGAGAATGTGACTGTGATTACCCCAGGCGATATCTTAGCCGCCATTAACTACATGGTGGGCTTGGGTGCCGATATCGGCTCAGTGGACGATATTGACCACCTGGGTAACCGCAGGCTGAAGAGCGTGGGCGAGCTTCTGCAGAACCAGTTCCGCATTGGTTTGAGCCGCATGGAACGGGTAGTGCGGGAACGCATGACCATTCAGGATGTGGACGTAATCACTCCCCAAGCTTTGATCAATATTAGGCCAGTGGTGGCTGCCATCAAGGAGTTCTTCGGTTCCAGCCAGCTTTCCCAATTCATGGATCAAACCAATCCCCTGGCTGAGCTCACCCATAAGCGCCGCTTGAGCGCCCTAGGGCCAGGCGGACTGTCTAGGGATCGGGCAGGTTTTGAGGTGCGGGACGTACATCACTCCCACTACGGCAGGATGTGCCCCATCGAAACCCCTGAAGGTCCCAACATTGGTTTGATTGGCGCCCTCTGTACCTATTCTAGGATCAATGAGTACGGCTTCATTGAAACCCCCTACCGAGTGGTGGACAATGGAGTGGTTACTGACGAGATTCGCTTCCTAACAGCAGATGAAGAAGATGTGTTTAGGATTGCCCAGGCCAACGAGCCCACCACCGAGGATCACCGCTTTGAGCGGTCCAAGGTGACTGTACGGGAACAGGAAGAAATCAAGATCGTCCCCGTGGAAACCGTGGACTTTATGGACGTTTCCCCTAAGCAGACAGTGAGTATTGCCACAGCCCTCATCCCCTTCCTGGAGAATGATGACGGAGCCAGGGCACTGATGGGCGCCAACATGCAGCGTCAGGCAGTTCCTTTAATTGAAGCGCAGGCTCCCATCGTAGGTACGGGCATGGAGTACCGGGCCGCTATCGACTCCGGCGCGGTTGTGCTGGCGAAAAACGATGGTGTTGTGGAGAGAATCACCGGCAGGGAGATTGTGGTGCGCACCGCCCAAGGTTTGGAACGCTATAGGCTGAAGAAATTCGAGCGTTCCAACCAAGGAACATGCATCAACCAAAAACCCATCTGCCGTGTTGGCCAGCAGGTGAAAAAAGGCGATGTTCTGGCTGACGGTCCTTCCACAGAACATGGAGAGCTGGCCTTGGGACGCAATGTGGTAGTTGCCTTTGTACCTTGGGAGGGCTACAACTACGAAGACGCCATCCTGCTCAGTGAAGAGCTGGTGAAAGAAGACGTCTTTACGTCTATTCACATTGAAGAATACGAGGCTCAGGCACGGGATACCAAGCTTGGCCCCGAAGAGATCACCCGGGATATCCCCAATGTGGGTGAAGACAGCTTAAAGAACCTGGATGACCGGGGTATCGTGCGCATTGGCGCAGAGGTAAAACCAGGCGACATCTTGGTGGGTAAAGTCACTCCTAAGGGTGAAACGGAACTGACAGCGGAAGAACGGCTGCTCAGAGCCATCTTTGGTGAAAAGGCCCGAGAAGTCAGGGACACTTCACTCCGGGTTCCCCACGGCGAAGGCGGCATTGTAGTTGATGTGCGCGTCTTCTCCAGGGAGGAGGGCGACGAACTGCCTCCAGGAGTCAACCGTCTAGTTCGCTGTTATGTAGCGCAGAAACGCAAGATCTCCGAAGGCGATAAGATGGCAGGGCGCCACGGCAACAAGGGTGTTATTTCCCGGATTATGCCCGTGGAGGATATGCCCTTCCTGCCCGATGGCACCCCAGTGCAGATCGTCCTCAATCCCCTGGGTGTACCTTCCCGTATGAATATCGGGCAGATTCTGGAAACCCACTTGGGCATGGCTGCCAAACTCTTAGGCCTCCATGTGGCCACCCCCGTCTTTGACGGTGCCAGTGAGATCGAAGTAATGGATATGATGGAAAGAGCCGGTATGTCCAGGGATGGCAAAACCGTCCTCTACGATGGCAGAACCGGTGAGCCCTTTGACAATCCCGTTACCGTGGGCATTATCTACATGGTGAAACTTGCTCACTTGGTGGATGATAAGATTCACGCCCGTTCCACCGGCCCCTACTCCTTGGTTACCCAGCAGCCCCTGGGCGGCAAGGCCCAGTTTGGCGGCCAGAGGTTCGGTGAGATGGAAGTGTGGGCCCTGGAAGCCTATGGAGCTGCCTATACCCTGCAGGAGATCCTCACCGTCAAGTCTGACGACGTGGTGGGCAGGGTGAAGACCTATGAGGCCATCGTCAAGGGTGAAAACATCCCAGAACCAGGGGTGCCGGAGTCGTTCAGAGTTTTAGTAAAAGAACTCCAGAGCCTGGCCTTAGATGTAAGGGTGCTGGGACAGAACGAAGAAGAAATTGAAATCAAGGAAGAAGACGAAGACATCAGTGAAATGGCCAGAGAGCTGGGGATTGACATCCACAGCGCCGGACCGGCAGCAAACTCGGCCCGGGCAGCTGGCCAGGCAAACCGCTCCAAGGTTAAGGACGCAGAAGAGGAACCAAGCGATGATGACGAAGACGACGAGTCAATGTTCCCTGAAGAATCTGCAGAGGACGTCGATGACGAGGATTTTGAAACAGATTTGGACGATGAAGACCTGGTATTCGACGACGAATCCCTAGATGATCTTGATGATCTGTCAGATGATGAGGATGTTTAGGGTCAGGGAGCGTGCACGCAACTAGCGGATAGACATGAAGGAGGGACAGCCCTTGCTGGACATCAACAATTTCGATCGGATTCGAATTGGGCTGGCATCACCAGAACAAATTCGGGCTTGGTCTAGTGGGGAAGTGAAAAAACCGGAGACCATTAACTACCGGACACTGAAGCCCGAGCGCGAAGGCCTTTTCTGTGAGAAGATCTTTGGACCGACACGGGACTGGGAATGCCACTGCGGCAAGTACAAGCGCGTCAGGTACAAGGGGATTGTCTGTGATCGCTGCGGTGTGGAAGTCACCAGAGCTAAGGTGCGGCGTGAACGCATGGGGCATATTGAGCTGGCGGCCCCAGTTTCCCACATTTGGTTTTTCAAGGGTATACCCAGCCGAATGGGTTTGATTTTAGATATGTCTCCAAGAACCTTGGAGAAAGTACTGTATTTCGCTTCTTATATAGTCATTGATCCCGGTGATACCGCGGTAACTGGCCTAACTAGGCAGCAGCTGCTTAGTGAAGCCGAATACCGGGAGTATCGGGATAAGTACGGCAGTGCCTTCGAAGCGGGAATTGGCGCAGAGGCCATTAAGAGGCTCCTGCAGCAGCTTGATTTGGATGAGATGAGCGCGGAGCTCCGCAAGGAGATTTCCCAGTCTTCTGGGCAGAGACGGGTACGCGCCGTACGGCGCTTGGAAGTGGTGGAAGCTTTTCGCACTTCAGGCAATGACCCTGCTTGGATGATCTTAGACGTTATCCCGGTTATCCCGCCAGAGCTCAGGCCCATGGTGCAGCTGGACGGCGGACGTTTTGCCACCTCGGACTTAAACGATCTCTACCGCAGGGTGATTAACCGCAACAACCGTCTCAAAAGGCTTTTAGAACTAGGCGCTCCAGATATTATCGTCCGCAATGAGAAAAGGATGCTGCAGGAAGCAGTGGATGCCCTCATTGACAACGGCCGCCGAGGAAGGCCGGTAACGGGCCCAGGCAATCGTCCTTTGAAATCCCTGAGTGACATGCTCAAGGGGAAACAAGGCCGCTTCCGCCAAAACCTCTTAGGAAAGCGTGTGGACTACTCCGGCCGTTCCGTTATCGTAGTAGGTCCGAAACTGCGCATTCACCAGTGCGGACTGCCTAAGGAAATGGCCTTGGAGCTCTTTAAACCCTTTGTCATGAAGGAGCTTGTGGAAAAGGGCATCGCCCACAACATTAAGAGTGCCAAGAAAATGGTAGACCGCGTGCGTCCTGAGGTATGGGATATTGTGGAAGAAGTTATCAAGGAGCACCCTGTCTTGCTGAACAGGGCTCCCACCCTGCATAGACTGGGTATTCAAGCCTTTGAACCTGTGTTGGTAGAAGGAAGAGCGATTCAGCTCCATCCCCTGGTCTGTGCCGCCTACAATGCCGACTTTGACGGTGACCAAATGGCTGTGCACGTGCCCCTGTCCGCAGAGGCACAGGCAGAAGCACGACTGCTCATGCTCTCCACCAATAACATCTTGGTTCCTTCCAGCGGGCGTCCCATCGTGACACCTAACCAAGATATGGTGATCGGACTTTACTACCTCACTGCGGTGCAGGAAGGGGCAAAGGGTGAAGGTCGCTACTTCGGTTCCATTGAGGAAGTGCATCATGCCTACAATGCCGGCACCATCAGCCTCCACGCCAAGATTATTCTGCGCCTGGATGACGAGGAGAAAACACGCTTGGAGACCACGGCTGGACGCCTGTTCGTGAACAGCATTATGCCGGAAAGCATGGATTATATCAACGAAGAGCTGGACAAAAAGAAGCTTGTTAACTTGGTGGACCGTCTCTACAAGCAGTTTGGGGCTCAGGAAACAGCCCACATTCTCGATAAGATCATGCAGCTGGGCTTCCAGTTCAGTACCCGTTCTGGAACCACCGTCTCTGTGGCGGATATCGCGGTTCCCCCCACGAAGCATGAACGCATTCGAGCAGCTGAAGAGGAAGTCGAGCAAATTGAGGCTCAGTACCGCCGAGGCCTTTTGACAGCGGAAGAACGCTACCAGAGGGTGTGTGCCCTTTGGACTAAGACTAAAGAGCTGGTTACCAGAGAGATGTTGGATAACTTTGACAAGTTCAACCCTGTCTACATGATGGCTAGATCAGGCGCTAGGGGTAATGAGTCGCAGATCAGCCAGTTGGCGGGCATGCGCGGTCTGGTTGCTGACCCCACTGGCCGCACCTTTGAGATTCCCATTAAGGCCAACTTCCGTGAAGGCCTCACCGTTCTGGAGTACTTCATTTCCAGCCACGGTACCCGTAAGGGTTTGGCAGACACCGCTATTCGTACAGCGGACTCCGGTTACCTCACCAGAAGGCTGGTGGACGTTTCTCAGGATGTTATCGTGCGGGAGCATGACTGCGGCACCACCGAAGGAATTACAGTGAGCGCCATTAAGGAGTTTACCGGTGACAGGGAAGCTATTATTGAGCCTCTCTGGGAGCGCCTCGCTGGGCGGGTAGCTGCTGAAGATGTGGTGCACCCCGAAACTGGAGAGGTTTTGGTTGCCGCCAACGAGATGATCAGTGATGAGGATGCTAAACGCGTTGAAGACGCTGGTATCGAAGAAGTGAAGATTCGCTCCGTCCTGGTCTGCAAAACCCGTCACGGCGTCTGCGTCCAGTGTTATGGACGGAACCTGGCTAACGGCAGCTTGGTGGATGCGGGAGAAGCGGTTGGAATTATCGCTGCCCAGTCCATTGGCGAACCTGGTACGCAGCTCACCATGAGAACCTTCCATACAGGTGGAGTTGCCGGCGACGATATCACCGCTGGTCTGCCCAGGGTGGAAGAACTCTTCGAGGCCCGCAAGCCTAAGGGTCAGGCCATCATCAGTGAGATTGATGGTACCGTGAGCATTGTGGAGTCCAAGGGCGTGCAGAAAGCGGTTGTCAACGGACCCGATGGGGAAGTATCTTACGTCATTCCTTACGGCGCTCGCCGCCGGGTGAAGGATGGCTCCGAAGTGAAGGCTGGCGACCGCATCACAGAAGGCCCAGTGAATCCCCATGATATCCTCACAGTACAGGGAGTGCTGGAGGTTCAGAAGTATCTGGTGCAGGAAGTCCAGGAAGTGTATCGCTCGCAGGGTGTTAACATCAATGACAAGCACATTGAGGTTATCGTCAGGCAGATGCTCCGCAAGTGCAAGGTGGAGGATTCAGGCGATACCATGATGCTCCCTGGCTCGCTGGTGGATGTGTTTGAGTTTGAAGAGGAGAATGCCAAGGTTGTGGCAGAGGGCGGCGAGCCAGCAGTGGCTAAGCCAGTACTGCTGGGTATCACCAAGGCTTCTCTGGCCACAGAAAGCTTCTTGTCCGCGGCCTCCTTCCAGGAGACCACCAGGGTGCTCACGGAAGCATCCATCAAGGGCAGGCTCGACAAGCTGCTGGGCTTGAAGGAAAACGTGATCATCGGCAAACTCATTCCTGCTGGTACGGGCCTGGTACGCTACCGCAATGTGAACATCGAGGTGGAAGGCCAGGAGGAGGCAGCCCAAAGCGATCTAGAGGCTGAAGTGGAGCTCGTCTCCGGCTAGGTGAGTTGAAAGCAAATATGGGCGCGGATCTGCAAGATTTTATTGACAGAGACAGCCCCAGATGATAGAATTAGCAGTGTTGCCCGCAGGGGTGTTATGCACCTCTGCGGGATCTCTGGGTAAAGGAGGACCTTGATGCCAGACAGACTTGCGACAGCGCGACGTGTGGTGGGTACCAAGCAGACGCTCAAAGCTATCCAAGCTGGACAGGTAGATGTGGTCTACTTGGCTAGAGATGCGGACGAACATGTCACAGGTCCCGTACGCAGAGAATGCGTAACCCATGGGATCGAGATAGTTGAAGTGGACACCATGGCGGAGTTAGGCAGAGCCTGCTCAATTGAAGTGGGAGCCGCGGTGGCCAGCATCATGAAATCCACAGACAATTAGATGGAAGGGGGGTTATCATCGTGCCAACAATCAACCAATTGATTAGGAAAGGTCGCCGAGCACAGAAATCCAAGAGTTCTGCCCCAGCGTTGGGCTTCACCCAAAACACCCTGCGTGATGAGGTGATTTACAACGAAAAGGGAGCACCACAAAAAAGAGGCGTTTGCACCAGGGTTTATACAGCTACGCCAAAGAAACCCAACTCGGCCCTTCGGAAAGTAGCCCGTGTTAGGTTAACTAACGGTATTGAGGTGACTTCCTATATTCCCGGCGAAGGCCACAATCTTCAGGAGCACAGCGTGGTTCTGATTCGTGGCGGAAGGATCAAAGACTTGCCGGGCGTACGTTATCACGTAATTAGAGGTACACTAGATGCAGCGGGGGTGGCGGATAGGCGCCAAGGCCGCTCGAAATACGGTACCAAGAGGCCTAAGTAGAACGCCTTGGAATCTGTATACAAAAGGGGTGAAAACCAATGCCGAGAAAAGGAAGTGTTCCCAAGAGGGATGTACTCCCTGATCCTGTCTACGGTAGCAAATTGGTTACCAAGTTCATCAACGCTCTCATGCTCGATGGCAAACGCGGTACCGCTGAGTCCATTATGTATGGCGCGCTCCAGTCTGGTGAGGAGAGAACTGGGACCAAAGCTATGGAACTGTTGGAACAGGCAATGAACAATGTTATGCCAGTTGTAGAAGTTAAGCCCCGCCGTGTTGGTGGTGCTACTTACCAGGTGCCTGTGGAAGTGCGGGCCGATAGAAGGCAAGCTCTGGCACTGAGGTGGATAGTCCAACACGCCAGGCTCCGTGGGGAAAAGACCATGACGGAGAGATTGGCAGGCGAACTCATGGACGCTGCCAACAATCAGGGCGGTGCTGTTAGAAAGAAAGAAGATACTCACCGTATGGCGGAAGCTAACAAAGCTTTTGCTCATTACCGTTGGTGATATGCAGTTACCACAATGGGCCGTGCGAACGGGTGCTCCATTGGCAACGGAGTGGGTGAGTCTACTCGGCTAGGAGGAGAAAGTAGTGGCAAGAGAGTTTGCTGTTGAAAAGACGCGGAATATAGGAATTATGGCGCATATTGACGCGGGCAAGACCACGACCACTGAGAGAATCCTCTTCTACACCGGGAAAGTTCATAAGATAGGCGAAACACACGATGGCGGAGCAACCATGGACTGGATGGCTCAAGAACGTGAAAGAGGAATTACTATTACCTCGGCTGCAACAACCTGTCACTGGAAGGGTCATAGAATTAACATTATTGACACGCCCGGGCACGTGGACTTTACTGTGGAAGTGGAGCGCTCTTTGCGCGTGCTGGACGGCGCGGTGGCAGTGTTCTGTTCGGTAGGCGGGGTTGAACCTCAATCTGAGACTGTATGGCGTCAGGCGGACAAGTACCATGTACCCCGCATTGCCTATGTCAACAAGATGGACCGGGTGGGGGCGGATTTCCAGCGAGTGCTGGACATGATGGCTGAGCGCCTGGGTGCTAACCCAGTGGCGATACAGTGGCCAATCGGGGCTGAGGACACTTTCCGTGGAATCGTTGACCTGATTGAAATGAAAGCCCACATCTATATAGATGATCTCGGTACAGCAGAAGAAAGGGAAATCCCAGAAGAGCTGCGCGACGAGGTGGAGCTGGCTAGGCAGCTGATGATTGAGAAAGTTGCCGAAAGCGATGACGAGCTGACCATCAAGTATCTAGAAGGCGAAGAGATTACTCCTGAAGAACTGAAACAAGCTTTGAGAAAAGCCTGCATTGCAGCGAAGCTCATTCCAGTGCTCTGTGGTTCTTCCTTTAAGAACAAGGGGGTACAGCTGCTCCTCGATGCAGTGGTGGAATACATGCCTTCGCCTCAGGATCTGCCGCCAGTCGCAGGAGTGGATCCCGAAACAGGAGCCGCTGACGAGAGGGCCCTCACTGACGATGAACATCTTTCGGGCCTTGCGTTCAAGATTATGGTAGACCCCTATGTTGGGAAACTGGCATTTTTCCGGATTTACTCTGGAACACTGCGCTCAGGAAGCTATGTCTTGAATGTCAGCACAGGCAAGCGGGAACGCGTGGGGCGCATCCTGTTGATGCACGCCAACCATCGAGAAGAAGTAGATCAAGGCTTTTCTGGAGACATCGTGGCCCTGGTGGGCTTGAAAGACATCTCCACCGGTGACACTTTAGCTGATGAAAAGCACCCCATTTTGTTGGAGTCTGTGGAGTTTCCCGAACCAGTCATCAACTTGGCAGTGGAACCGAAGTCGAAAGCAGATCAGGACAAACTGGGCTATGCACTGCAGCGCTTAGCGGAAGAGGATCCCACCTTCAGAGTGTACACTGATCAAGAAACAGGACAGACCATTATCGCCGGTATGGGCGAACTGCACCTGGAGATCATTGTAGACCGCCTGCTGCGCGAGTTTAAGGTGGGGGCCAACATCGGCAAACCGCAGGTGGCTTACCGTGAAACCATTACTAAGACGGTGAAAGCTGAAGGTAAGTTCGTGCGGCAGAGCGGTGGACGCGGCCAATACGGCCATGTGGTACTGCAGGTGGAGCCCAACGAACCTGGAGCAGGGTTCGCGTTCGAGAACAAGATCATAGGCGGCGTTGTTCCTAGGGAATATATTGGCCCAGTTGAAGCAGGGGTCAAAGAAGCCATGTTAACAGGTGTTGTTGCGGGATTCCCAATAGTAGATGTAAAAGTTACCCTTTTGGATGGTTCTTACCATGAGGTGGATTCCTCGGAATTGGCGTTTAAAATCGCCGGTTCCATCGGCTTCAAAGAGGCTTGCCGGAAGGCTGATCCTGTAATTCTGGAACCTATGATGAGGTTGGAAGTTGTCACGCCCGATGATTTCATGGGTGATGTAATGGGCGACATTAACGCCAGGCGCGGCAAGATTGAAGGTATGGAACAGCGGGGGAACACCCAGATTGTTCGAGGCTATGTACCTTTGGCAGAGATGTTTGGTTATGCAACTTCACTGCGCTCCATGACTCAAGGCAGGGCGCAGCACACCATGAGTTTTGCCTATTACGAACAAGTGCCGCGTGCTTTAGCAGAGGAAATCACTAGCTCTGCTGGCATCTAAATCAAAATTACATTCCTGAAAACAAGGAGGAACAAAGATGGCTAAGCAAAAGTTTGAAAGGACCAAACCGCACGTAAACGTGGGTACAATTGGTCACGTGGACCATGGTAAGACCACGACTACAGCTGCGATTACCATGCTTCTGGCACAGAGGGGCCAGACCC
>DURH01000049.1 GCA_012837385.1 Bacillota bacterium | reverse complement strand
CAGCGATAAACGGCGTTTCGCTCGTTTCCACTATTTCGATGGCTGTAATCTTGCCGCCCTCGACGGTTACATCAAGCACCAAGGTGCCGCCAAATCCTTCAGCACTGCCGCGGTGCACACCGTCGCCCACGGCAATATCAAATGATGCTGTCGCTCCAGGTGTTTCACTGGGTTCCACAGGCACGCTCTCACCTGCAGCCTGGACCAGTGCCTGCTGCACCCCGCGCATTATGGCATCGCTGCTCACGGTTGCGCCTGATACTGCCTCAACCTGCGGGGAATTCGCATCTACGATGCGCTGCGGAATTGAGGCATAAGCAGGATCAGATATGCCCGGCGTATCGGTATGCTTCAATACGTTTACTGCAGCAATCTTGCCGCCGTCTACTACTACTTCCAGCTCCAAGACACCACCAAAGGAGTCTGTCTGGGCATAGTAAGTACCATCAATATAGGAACCAGGTTCTTCTTGAGCAAAGAACGTTTGGTCAAACTTTTCAAGCGCTTTCTGCACTCCGCTGGCCAAGGCTCGGGACGAAATCGTTGCACCTGAAACGCCTTGAATATCTCCGCCAAGGGAGAAGGCACTGCTCTGATCCAAACCAATGAACTGCTCTACGAACGAAGGCCTGGTAACCAGTTCTCCTAGGCCTGGGTCTTCACTGTGATCCAAAACCGTCACTCTGGCGATTCGGTGTTCTTCATCAAGGACCAACAGAAAACGAATGGGTCCATTGAACCCTCCCTGTTCAGAGATGAAAGCGGTCTGAGCCGGATTGCCTTCCTCATCCCTCACAAGGTAATATGTTATGCCGTTTTCTTCTACCACTTCAAAGTCGTCTTGGCCCAGCAGTTCAGCAATGGGTAGATACTGTCCATAGCTGATCACAGGTGCCACCTCAGGCTGGGTCCTATCCACAGCAACGAGGATGCCCGCCAGTACCACCACTCCAGCTGCGGTTAGGGCCATGCCCTTCTTCCAGGTTTCCTGAGAGATACTGAAGCCAAAAATCCGTGGTATGGTCAGCGATTCTATGGCTGGCGACACAGCGTTCATAGTTAGAACAGCAAAGGTAACGCCCTCGGGCAGGGATGTAAACTGCCTGATTACCATAGTCAAGACACCGCAGCCGATACCGAAGATGAGCTGGCCAGTTGGTGTTACAGGCGAGGTAACCATGTCTGTGGCCATAAAGATGGCTGCAAACAGGAGGCCACCAGCTGTAATGGTGTACCAGGGATCCAAGCCCCACAGCAGGGCAAGGACAAAGGCGCTGCCAATGTAACCCACAGGATTGCGCCAGTTAATGTGCCCCTTATACAGCAGGTAGGCCGCACCCAGGATGATTGCGATTACAGAGGTCTCACCTATGCTGCCGCCAACATTGCCCCAGACCAAAGGCCAAGAGAAAGTGCGGGCGCTTAAAAGGGGAGTGGCCGTCGTTACCGCATCAAAGGGTGCTGTGAACTTCACCAACTGGGAGGTGAAAGCCAAGAGCAGGATGGCTCTAGCACCCAAGGCGGGGTTGAAAATGTTGTGCCCCAAGCCGCCAAAGGCAAGCTTGATTAGGGCAATGGCCAAAATGGAGCCGAGAACAGGTACCCACCAGGCAGCAGTTGAGGGCAGAATCAAACCCACCAGTAGGCCTGTTACCGCCGCGCTGCAGTCGCCAAAGATCCCCCGTGGGGTCAGGGGAACCCTCAGCAGGATGGCCTCAGTCAACACGGCACTGAGGGTACTCAATACCAGCACCTTCAGTGCTGGCAGGCCGAAGAACACTACGCCAGCAATGACTGCAGGCGTCAGTGCGATCAGAACATCAACCATGATTTGCTTGATAGTTAAAGGACTACGGAGAAACGGACCCGTTTTGATCTGCATAAACTTCACTCCTAGCTCACTTTTTCCTTGGCGTTCTCAGCTGCTAGGCCCGCTTTACCCTTCTTGATCCAGGTAACCAGAGCGCGCTTAGCAGGGCAGACGTAAGAACACAGTGAACACTCAATGCAATCCCTCAAGTGGAGGCGCTCGGCGTCTCTGTACAGGCCTTTATTGGAATACTCGCCCAGCAGGTTGGGGGTTAAGCCCATGGGGCAGGCCCGAACGCAGCGCTCGCAGCGGATGCAGGGGAAGTTTTCATCAAAGGCCGCTTCTTCTTTAGACAAGGCCAAAACTCCAGAAAGGTTCTTCACCACGGGGCCAAGCAGGTCCTGAACCGGCGGGCCTGTCATGGGTCCTCCGCAGACCACGGCTTCAGGTTCACCCAAAAAGCCACCGCAGAACTTGAAAAGTTCTTCAATGGGTGTTCCCACACGAACCAGCAGATTGCGGGGATCAACCACTGCACCACCGCTCACTGTAACCACTCGCTCATATGAGGCTTTGCCGGCACTTAATGCCTCGTAAATGGCAATGGCAGTGTGTACGTTGCTCACCACGCAGCCCACATCGTGGGGCAGTCCGCCGCTGGGCACTTCCCTGTTCAAGATAGCCTTAATCAACTGTTTTTCAGCACCTTGGGGATACCGCACCTGCAGCACCGCCACAGAGAGCTGCTCATACTCGGCCACAGCTTCCTGAACCTGAGAGATGGCATCGGGCTTATTCGCTTCAATACCGATAACGCCCTTGGCTGCTCCTGTAGCCTTCATAATCGCGAAGAGGCCGTGCACCATCTGCTCAGCCTGCTCCACCATGAGGCGGTGATCACAAGTCAAATAGGGTTCGCACTCAGCACCGTTAATCAGGATGGTGTCCACAGGCTTAGGTGGGTTCAGCTTGACATGCGTAGGAAAACCTGCACCGCCCATGCCCACGATTCCTGCGTTCTTGACCGCCTCGCGAATAGCTGCGGCGGAAATCTTGCGGAGATCACCGTGTTTCTCGCCAGCGACCATTTCATCTCTGCCATCATTTCTGATCACGACGCACATGGTCTTGGCACCATTAGCCAGGCGCCTTTCTTCAACGGCTAAAACCTGCCCAGATACACTGGAGTGAACTGGAGCGGAAATGAACTTAGTGGACTGGCCAATCATCTGGCCCATCTTAACCTTGTCGCCGACAGCCACTACCGGCTCACAGGGAGCTCCGATGTGCTGCTGCAAAGGGATTACCACGATGGATGGCGCGGGCATTACGACGATGGGCTTACCGTCTGTGGCCTCCTTGTGATGCGGGATATCTCCCCCTCCACGGGGAAATGTTCTTTGAATCAACTTGCTCACCCTTTCCGGATTTGAATCCGAGAAACTTATCACGAACACCATCACTTATATTCCACTATCCGACATGGAATCCTCCTAGGGATTTGGGCATGAAAAACGCGGAAAAAACAATGCAAACTTCCAGAAGCTATCAGGTCTAAAACCCTTTTCCCGGGGACACTATACAAACAGAAAGGGAGGAAAGACAATGGCCCAAGGATCAAGCACCAGCAACATCAAGGTGATTCCCCAAGCGTTCCAAGCACTGAACCAGTTCAAGTACGAGGTGGCCAATGAATTGGGGATCAACCCCGAGTACAAAACCGGCTATTGGGGCAACATCACCTCCAGGGAATGCGGAGCGGTCGGCGGACATATGGTGAGGCGCATGATCGCACTAGCTGAGCAAGAGCTGCTGAAGGGGCAGACCTTCCCCAGCCCTCCACAGCAGCAGGGAAGATACCAGCCCTATCAATAAAAGAAGAAGCACCGTCTCGGTGCTTCTTAGTTTTTCTTCCGAAGGATAAACTGCCAGCGCTCACTGTGCGAACTTACAGGATCTAAAGTCAGGAAGTCGTAACTGCCGCACAGCTGGAAACCGCTCTCCTCACATAGTTCGGCAATCTGGTCCGGCAGCCACAGTTTCTGGCGATGTCTTTCTGTGCTTCTTGTGTACAATCCCTCTGCAGTCTGCACAAAGAACGTGAGATCCATAGTACAGATGCCGGAGGATTCATCATAGGTGTTGTCCCAGAAGTAAGCGAAATCATCCCGGAGGTCGGCATAGGATTGATCGCCATAGATTTCCTCCAGTTTCCACGCTGAGTTGAGGTCAAACAGCCAAAACCCTCCTGGAGACAGGAGCTGATACACGCTGGCGAAGGCACGCTGCAAACCTTCTGGCGTAATCACATAGTTGAGGACATCACAGCCGCTGATGGCGGTATCAAAGCTGGAACCAGCCGCCAGAAACTCCGTCAAATCGGCAGCGTAAAAGGGGATCTCCAGGCCATACTGAGCAGCTTTGGCCTGCGCCTGGGCGATCATCTCCTTAGAGAGGTCAACGCCGGTGAGCCGAAAACCCTGCTGGGCCAAAGGTAGAGTGAGGTTACCTGTACCGCAGCCCAGGTCAATAATCTGTTCGGGCCTATGACCATGGTGCCTGCATAGGGCTAAGAGGTAGTGCACCCACTGAGCGTAATCCGCTTCCATACAGAGATCATAGAACCTGGCTAGAACTGAATAGGCGTCATCCATTCCATTCCACGCGCTGGGCATCAGCCCAAAGCCTCTCTAAGTCATAGTAATGGCGATCCTCGTCTAAGAAAACATGGACAATGACTGCACCATAATCCAGGAGAATCCAATTGTTCCCATCACGGCCTTCCTGACGGAGCAGCTCCACTCCTTCGTCCTGCAGAGCCTCGGTCACCGCCTCCACCACAGCCCGGATCTGAACATGGGTTGGAGCGCTGCAGATCACGAAGTACTCCGCGTCCACCATCACCTCAGGCATCTTCAGCACCTGTACATTCTCGGCCTTTTTACTGTCAGCAGCCTGAGCAGCTGCCTTGGCCACATCAACGGCGCTGGGTATCGTCAAATCCCCACACTCCTTTCCCGATTTGGATTAAAGTCCTTACCGATAATAACCGTCACTTCGGCCCCTACTCCTTCCACTTCCTGGATGGAGGCGCCCAAGAACTCAGCCAGCGGCTTGACCCTCTCGACATTTCTCGGAGCAGTCATCACCAGTGTGGTCGCATGGTCATAGTGATCTGCATTCCCAGTGGATACGACCGTGTAACCATACTCCCTCAGCAGATCGCTGACCTGTCCGGCGATACCGGCGCGCCCGTTTCCGTTGAGCACGACCAATTGCAGAGGCTCCGGTTTGCCCTTTACGACTGAATCGATTACGGCAGCTGCCTTTTGGTCATTGACGATCCAGTACCAACCGTCATTGATCACCTGACTGTTACCAGGCAGAACGGCGGTTTGCATATTATCAATGGAGAACTTCCCTGCTGATACCGCTAAGGTCAACATAGTCTCCCAGGGCAGGTTTGTATCTACAATCCTAGAGATGCTGGTCAGAAGCTGTGGCAGCTTAACGAGTGACGATGGGCTCAGGGTCTTGGATGCCAGGGCTTCCACGAACTTGCGCTGCCGTTCCACTCGCCCTCCATACTGATCTCCAAAGGGATCAACTAAGGAGATGTCGCCTAAGCCATCGCGGTAGCGCACGTACTGCAGGGCCTTTTCACCGTTCAGCACTTGTCTGCCAGGGGCAAGGTCTATCTCCAGCCCTTGAGCCTTGTCCACGTACTGCATCCGTTTCTCCACAGTAATCTCCACTCCGCCTAGGATATCCACCAACTCTTGAAAACCCTGGAAATCGGTGTGTACATAGTAGCGCACCGGTACGCCAACCAATTGCGACACTGCTTCCATGGTCAGGTTGGCTCCTCCGTGGGCGTACACGGCGTTAATACGCTCCCAGCGCTGACGCGAAGGAGACCACACCCTGGTATCCCTGGGAATGGACAGCACGCCAACGTCCCCAGAGTTGGTGTCTAGGGACAACAGCATGATGGTATCTGCCCGAGAACTGGCGTCGAGCTTATCATCAGTTCCAAGAAACAGCACCAAGAGCCGTCCTTCCTCTACTCCATCGGCCTGAGTCACCGCTGCGTACCGGTAGTAAGTGAAGCGAGCAGTAAAAACCATCACGATAATGCCAATGGTAAAGAACAAGGAGTAAAAGATAATCTGTCTGCGGCGGTATTTGCGTTTCCAGGCGCGCCGCTCTTCCAACTCCGCCTTGCGCCTGAGGACTTCTTCTTCTGATAGCATGGTTTCCCCCCTCCCATATGTACAGTGATTCGCACTGCCGCACCTTATTTAGGGTAGTGGTTCAGCGTAAAGATGCTGCCTGCGGATATAGTGTTCTACTGGTTCGGGAACCAGGTAGCGGATGGAACTACCCTGCCTCACCCGCTCCCTTACTTCAGTGGATGAAATGGCCATGGCGGGGACTCTCAGAATATGAAAGCGCTCTTGGTGCTTAGCCACCCATTGCTGAGTAGACTCAGGAAGATCCTCCAACGAGAACCCTGGGCGGGTAGCAGCCACAAAGTGGGCCAGTTCCAGGCATTCATCGGAGTTTTTCCAGCTGCTGATGTCGAAGATGGCGTCAGCACCCGTAATAAAAAACAACTCCGCCTCGGGCCCGTACTGCTCCCTTAAAATGCGCAGCGTATCGATGGTATAGCTGGTTCCCTTACGATCAATCTCCAGCCTAGACACTTCAAAGTATGGATTGGTTAGGGTTGCCAGTACCGTCATCATGTAGCGATGCTCAGAGTCAGTAACCTGGGTGTTTCGTTTGTGGGGCGGACGCCCTGCAGGCAGGAACAGAACCTGATCTAGCCCAAAGGTATACCTGGCTCCTTCCGCCGTCACTAAATGCCCGTAATGGATGGGATCAAAGGTACCACCCATGATCCCCACCTTCACCCTCTTGCTTGTCATCTCTATACTCCTTCAGGGCAGCTCTATCTGTGGCTCTCGAGCTGGCCTGTACAGCAGGAAGGTCCTGCCAATCTTCTGCACCACGTCACTATCCAGCGCACTGGCGATTTCATCCGCCAGCTCTCCAGGATCATCCAAGCAGCTCTTCAGCACTTTCACTTTGATCAATTCTCGGGCCTCTAAGACCGCGTCCAACTGATTGAGGATTTCCTCAGACAGCCCACCTTTGCCGATCTGGAAGACCGGGTCCAGTTCATTGCCTAGACCGCGTAAATAAGCCCTCTGCCTACTCGTCAGCATAACAACCCTCATTCCATGTATTCGAACTCTAATTCTCCAACCCTAACCGTTGCTCCTTCTGGAACACGCATTTCTGCCAGGGTTTTGTACAAGCCAATTTTTTCAAACAGATTCTGCAAATAGCGGATGGCCTCTTCGTTGTTGAGATCTAGGCGGCGCATCAAGCGCTCCAGACCGGCCCCTTCCACCACATACTCATCATCAACCTGCACAACAGTGAAGTCTTCCACAGGTTCAGGCTTTTCCTTAGGCAGAACCAGCTGCTCCACAGGCTCCACTGGGGGATCAGCCTTTTTCAGTTCTTGGACAATCTGTCCCACCCTGCGCATCAGGGCTGTTGTACCCTGGTTTGTGGCAGCAGAAATGACAAAGAACTCATGCCCCTCCTTGGCTGCAAGCTCTTCCAAGCGGGCTAGATTGGCCTGCGCCTCCGGAAGATCCGCCTTATTTGCCACCAAGATTTGGGGGCGCTGAGCTAGTTCAGCACTGTACAGCCTCAACTCCTCATTGATGCGGTAGTAATCATCCAGCGGGTCTCTGCCATCAACCCCGGCCGCATCCACCAGATGCAGGATGAGGCGCGTCCGCTCAATGTGGCGCAGAAACTCCATACCCAAGCCCACACCTTCATGGGCTCCCTCTATCAACCCAGGGATATCCGCGATCACGAAGGAATGGCCTTCCTCCAGGGACACCACACCCAGATTGGGCCGTAGGGTGGTAAAATGATAGTTGGCGATCTTGGGGCGGGCTGCTGACACAACGGAAAGCAGGGTTGACTTCCCAACATTGGGATACCCCACCAAACCAACATCCGCTAACAGCTTAAGCTCCAGCTTCACCCACAGTTCCCGCCCGGGCTCTCCCCTTTCTGCGAAAGCAGGAGCCTGTCTAGTCGGGGTGGTGAAATGGGTGTTGCCCCGTCCTCCTCTTCCGCCAGGCAGCACCAAAACCCGGCTGCCTGGCAGCGTCAGGTCTAGGAGCACCTCACCTGTTTCATCGTCAATTACCACTGTGCCTGGAGGCACTCTGATCTCCAGGTCTTCTCCGTCTTTTCCTGCCATATTCTTGGACTGCCCATGCTGGCCGGAAGGAGCGACGAATTTGCGGCGGTACCTGAAGTCCATCAGAGTGGACAAGCCTTCATCCACTACGAAGTAAATACTGCCACCGCGCCCGCCATCTCCGCCTGCCGGCCCCCCAGCAGGAATGTACTTCTCTCGGCGAAACCGCACCACTCCGTCGCCGCCATCTCCTGCCTTCAGATAAATGCGGGCTCTATCTATAAACATACCTTGTCCCTCCTGAAAAAAATCCCCTTTGCACCGGAGCACAAAAGGGATTTCTGTTAAGCAAGCACGGCTTCAGTCACTACGCTAACCGCCTTGCCTGTTTTTCCTCTGCGTTCGAAGGAAACGTAGCCATCTACCTTTGCATACAAGGTATCATCTTTCCCAAGACCAACATTGAGACCTGGTTTCACCCGGGTTCCCCGCTGCCTAACGATGATACTGCCTGCGGTAACAAACTGTCCATCATGGCTCTTTACGCCAAGGCGCTTCGCCGCCGAATCGCGGCCGTTCTTAGTACTTCCGCCTCCCTTTTTGGTGGCGAAGAATTGAAGATTCATTCTCACGGTATGGCACCTCCTTCACACGAACAAATCGCTTATATTCCTTCTCTGTGGCTTTCAGGCCCACATACAAAACTTCTAGAATCAGCTGAACTTGCTTCCGCTGTTCTTCAGAAAGCTCCTGGGGGATCAGCACTTCCATCAAGCCTTCCTGCTCTTCCAGGTCAACGAGGCAGTTCACACCCACCACTTCCTGGATACCCAGAATGGCTGTCTGGGTGAGCACTGAGACAGCGGCGCAGACAATGTCATCGCCCGGGTCAGCGTAACCAGCATGCCCGCGAGCGCTGAAACCCTGCCAGCCTTGGTCAGATTTCCAAAAGTCAATCCTGATCATAGCTGCTAAGCGGAAATGGATTCAATGACCAGCTTGGTGTAGGGCTGCCTGTGGCCTTTCTTCTTCTTGTAGTTCTTCTTGGCCTTGTACTTGAAGACAATGATCTTCTTGTGCTTACCCTGTTTTACAGCTTTGGCAACCACTTTCGCACCCTCAAGGTAGGGTTTGCCTACCAGTGTTTTGCCATCCTTGCTCACCAGCAAGACCTTATCAAAGACGACCTCGTCGCCCTCGTTAACGTCCAGCTTCTCCACAAAAATGGTCTCACCTGCGGACACGCGATACTGTTTGCCACCGGTTTCGATTACGGCGTACATCCAGTCCACCTCCTTCTTCAGACTCGCCATCAAGGTACCATAACTGGGTTTGTCACCTTTTCTGAGCGGTTTCGATGCCTGATTACTGCTAACCAGGACATCTACATGACACATTCTAACACCAAGGTTGGTGCATGTCAATTCTGGTTTTCCAACAAACGCGCCAGCGCGCTGGTGCGGTAAACTTCCACTACTTCCACATCCACTTTCTGGCCAACTCGAGACCAGCAGTCCAGGCATTCAATGACATAACCTGCCACCCGAGCCAACCCGCTCCCTCGGTTCTTAGCATGGGGCTCCACGATCTCAACTGTGATCCGGTCTCCTACCGCAACGGGCAGAGCCTTTTCCTGCAGCACAGCCGCATCTCCGCAAGTAAGCTCAAACTCTCGCTTAGGCAAGCCCTCATCGCCTCGGATGAACACGGCTTTGCCTGTTTGCTTTTCCAAAAGGTTGAGGTTCTTGGCTCCCGGCCCAATCAGGTGGGCAGCAACGGCAGGATGGCAGCGCACCAACACCGCCTCCACACCATCCTCAGCTGCTGATGCCGTAATGGATGCAGCTATGCGAAAGGCGGTGGTCTCATCAGAGTCCACCCTGCCAGTGCCGCGGCAGTGCGGACAGTCAACCTCCAGTATCTGCGCCAAGGGGCGGCGGGCCTTCTTACGTGTCAGCTCCACCAAACCCAAACGCGTGAACCCGCAGAGATTGGTGCGGGTTTTATCTGCTCCCAGGCTATCAGCTAGGCGAGCCAAAACCTGTTCTCTGTCACCCTCATCGGGCATATGTATGAAATCGATAATCACGATCCCGCCAATGTTGCGCAGTCGAAGCTGACGGGCAATCTCTTCTGCTGCCTCCAGGTTAGTGCGGAGAATAGTGTCCTTCAAAGCGGTAGTGCCCACATACTTCCCGGTATTCACATCTATGGTAAGCAGTGCTTCGGTTTGGTTAATTACCAAGTAACCCCCGCAGTCCAGCCAAACCCTGGGGTTGCGGGCCCTTTCCAGATCCTTATCAAGCCCAAGGTAGGTAAAGATACCGAGTTTACCTTGATACAGCTCCACAGAACTGGACTCCAGCCCTAACTCCTGCAATTCGCTGATTACCCTGCGCTGCAGAGTCTCAGTATCTACGATTATCCTGGTGGGGGGACTGTACAGATCCCGCAAAATGCGGTACACCAGATCATGATCCTGGTACAGGAGGGGTCCAACTCCCTTGGTTCTCAGTTTCTTTTGCAGGCGGTTCCATTCCAGCAGCAGATCCTCCAGGTCTTCCCGGAGTTCATCCTCACCTGCGTCTTGTGCCAAGGTCCGCACAATCAGCCCTATACCTCTGGGCCGGATCTCCTCCGCCAGTGCTTTTAGCCGAGCGCGTTCTTCTTCATCGCTGATCTGCCTAGAGACTCCAACGCTGTTTTGAAAGGGGAGCAGGACCAGGAAGCGGCCAGGCAGGGTGATGTCCGTTGTCACCCTGGGACCCTTCGCCCCCTCAGCCTCCTTAACGACCTGAACCACTACGGAATCGCCGATATGCAGTTTCCTCTCCAGGGGCTCATTCTGCAGATCTGCCATATACAAAAAGGCGTTTTTCCCCAAGCCTATGTCCACAAACGCGGCTCCCATCCCAGGTAGTATGTTTTCCACCCGCCCTCGGTAAATGTTGTTTACCAGTCGTTCCTGGGCATCATGCTCAAGATAGTATTCCACGAGCCGGCCGTCTTCTGCAAGCCCCACTTGAACTTGGTCAAGCAGTGCAGACATTACTATCTTTCGGTCCATGTGAATCCTCTATTCCCTAAGGGAGTCCAATACTGGCTCCCAGCTTTTTTGAACTGGCCGATTCTGGTGATAACGGCTTCAGCAGGGCTGAAGCCTAGAAGCAGGCCCAATTCCTCTACGCGCAAATTACCTTCGTTGCCCACTCCTGCTAGGCAGTGCACATCCACTCCATTACCCGACTCTTCGATCTTAGACACACCAAAGAGCAGCGGAAGTAAATCCACTGACCTGTTTCCCTTTTTAGTCTGCCGTTCCACCACAAAGCTATCCCTGGCCTCCAGCCCACGCAGGCGCTCTTCTATTTCCTTGCGACTTGTGTGGGGAAGGGCAACCTTCCACAAGGCGGCGTTAATCTCGTTCATCAAAGATGGAGACCCCTCTGCTAGCTGCTCAGCCGCTATCACCTGGAAGCCTGAAGGTAGGTGGTAGTTAAACCGCTCCATGAAATCAGCAGGATCCATTTCCTCAGCAAACCGGAAATCCGCGTACTCTGCTTCAGACAGAACCCCCACAGGCAGTGCAAAGCTGAAGCTCATAATGGGCCGCGGGGAGAAACCCTCGGTAAAGGCGATCGGCAGCTTTGCCCGGCGCAGCGCCCTTTCCATGGCCCGCAGCACGTCTAGATGGGATAGGAACATCACCTCAGGGCCTTTAGAAAACTGAAAACGAATAGCATTACTCACCGCTGCTTCCCTCCGTTAACCGATTGGCCACCGCCAAATCGAAACATACAGCGCATCTGGTGCAGCGATCCCAGCGGCAGTCAGCAGTTGGGATGCCCTGCTGGGCCAGCTGCCACTCACGCAGCAGAAACTCAGTGTCCAGTCCTGGGCTCAGATGAGACCAAGGCAGGGGCTGGGATGGCTCTAAGGAACGCTGCGCATAGTCAGCGGGGTCAAGCCCCACATCCCGGAAAGCCTGGAGCCAGAGGTCATAGCGGAACTGATCGATCCAGCTGTCAAACTGACAGCCCATATCCACCGCCCGCTCCAGCACCTGGCTGAGTCGACGGTCTCCCCGGGCAAACACCGCTTCCAGTAGACTCTGCTCGCCATGGTGGAAGTTGAAGGTGATCCCTGGACGCCGCAGCCTTTCCTTAAGATAGGCCTGTTTAGCTGCAAGGGACTCCAGTGTATCCTGGCCCATCCACTGAAAGGGAGTATGGGCTTTGGGCACAAAGGAAGCGACGCTCACAGTTACCTCAGGTCGCCGCGGCGATGTGCGGAACTCCCTACCCCACTTCAGTACCCTATGCGCCAAATCCACTATCCCGTCCAAATCTTCCTCGGTTTCAGTGGGGAGGCCAATCATAAAGTAGAGCTTGATGCGGGACCACCCTGCTTGAAAGGCCCCTTGCACAACCTCTTTCAGATCCTGATCAGTAACGTTTTTATTGATCACATCCCGCAGGCGCTGAGTACCCGCTTCAGGGGCAAAAGTGAGACCCGTCTTACGCGCTTTTTGGATTTCCTGGGCTAGTTCCACCGCAAATGAGTCCAACCTTAGGGACGGCAGGGACACGGACATGCCGCAGCCCTGGTATATGTCAATAAGCTCCCGCACCAAAGGGCCGATCTGGGTATAGTCGCCGCTGGACAGGGAAGAAAGAGAAATCTCATCATAGCCCGTGCTCTCCACCAATTTGGCCACGAGCTCCTTGATCACCTCTGGATCCCGCTCCCGTACAGGGCGATAGATCATGCCAGCTTGGCAAAAACGGCAGCCCCTGGTGCAGCCACGCAGAATCTCCACCATTACCCGATCATGCACTACTTCGGCAAAGGGCACTACGAACTCCTCGGGGAAGGGCAGGGTGTTGAGATCCGCCACCACCCTTTTCTCGATCCTGGTGGGCAAGCCCCGGTAAAGGGGTTCCAGGCTCTCAAACCTCCCATTGGCGTAGACAGGCCGGTAAAAGCTGGGTACATAGACCCCTGGGACCCTGGCCAGTTCCTTGAGAATCTCAGTTCGGCCTGCTTCCTGCCCTTTCTTCTCCTTCACCAGGTCCAGAATCTCATGGATTACTTCCTCGCCCTCACCCAGTACCACGAAGTCAAAGAAATCGGCTATGGGCTCCACGTTAAAGGCACAGGGCCCTCCGGCTACAACCAAAGGGTCATCCTCGCCACGCTGCGAAGTCCGCCGGGGAATCCCTGCTAAATCCAGCATCTTGAGAATGTTGGTGTAGCTGAGCTCATGCTGAAGGGTGAACCCCACCAAGTCGAAGTCTCTCAAGTCATGGCCTGATTCCAAAGCACTCAGGGGAATGTTGTGTTCCAGCATGAGCTGCTGCATGTCCACCCAAGGCGCATATACGCGTTCCGCCACAGCATCGCGGCGGCCGTTGATGATGGAATACAGGATTTTGAATCCCAGGTGTGCCATACCCACATCATATATATCAGGGAAAGCCAAGGCCATTGTGATCTTATCCTCAGACCACTCCTTGTGCTGCGCATTCACTTCGTTGTTGGTATATCGAGCCGGTTTCGTCACTAAAGGCAAGAGCGGCATCAGACGCATGTCCATGCAACCACTCCCTTTCAAAGAAAAGTTATGAGAACTTATGCGGCGCTGCGGCACCGATTTTGAAGGCTAAACCGTGTTCAAATAGCAGGCTGATCAGCTCGAGTTCGCCTAGTACTCCTGTCACTCGTCCTTCCAGATCCAGAACCCAAATCATATGGTAGCAGGGAGGCTGAAAGGAGCGCAGGACTTCCCCCAAGGAGCTTTCCACTGTAGCGGCAATATTCTTCACCGCGAACACCCTTCTTAAGCGAAGTTCCTGCTTTCTACTGGATAAATAGCGCATAAAAACATAACTAGCATTGTTCTGCTCCTGCCTGGCGGATGCGAAGAGCATCACTCCCAGAAAAAGCATTGACACGAGATTATACCTTTTAAGAAAGATACCGTACACCCCTCCAAGGACAAGGGCAGCGCTGAGGGCTTGGCCCAAACGGGCAGCAGAGCGAGTTGCGTCAGCAAAGCCGCGGGAGCGCACTAAGATACTGCGCAGAACCCGTCCACCGTCCAGGGGCAGTACGGGAAGCAGGTTAAACAGTGCCATACCCAGATTGGCCTGGATAAAGAACCTAAACCAATTTGGGTGGAATTCGAAATACGGACGCAGTCCCAGGCCCAACAGCACCAAGCTAAAGTTGCTCAAGGGACCCACAACTGCTACCACCCATTCGATCTGGGGATTGAGCTGCAGGAAAGCTTCCATGCGCGCCACACCGCCGAAAGGAAGCAGCTCAATATCGGTGACATGGAGGCCGTATGCTGATGCGGCTAGGACATGGCAGGTTTCATGCCAGAGCACAATGGCAAACAGCACCACCGCCTCCCAGAGCCGGCCCCAGGCGAAGGCCACAGCCAGGAGGAGAATGAAAAAGGGATTCACTTTGAGCGGAATCCCAAAATAGCTGCCTATCCGCATCTCCTCACCAGCCAGAGGTGACTTCAGTCCACTCTTTCAACCAAGATTGCCACTCAGGCAGTTTCTCGGCCAGATCAATTCGCTCCAGGATGGGCTGGATGGAAATATCGGTGGTGACAACATAGTTTACATAGTCTGTAACAGGTTCGACAAGCTCCCAATTGCTGTACACCAAGATAGCCACGATCAGGAAGACTACAGCCGCCAAGATCGAGTGACGGACAAAACGCTCTGCCACGGTCGAGCACCTCCCTACTTACTCCAGTATATTACTGGAAATGCCCGATCATGACCGCCCAACACTGCCGGCACCCATGGTCTACCTGGCGCTGCGTTTTACACTCTTCACTGGGATATTGGCGATGAGGGCTACAGAATCATCGTTTTTGTCGAAGTTCACTTCCAGCCCATCTTCGTCAATATCCAGGTACTTGGTGATCACCTGGATCAGTTCCTCTTTCAACGCCTCCACAAGGCCCGGAGAGAGACTGGCTCTGTCGTGCACCAGCACTAAACGGAGTCGTTCCTTGGCCCGGTTCTTGCTGCCATCCGAACCACCAAAAAGTTTGCTCAGAAACTCGAACATGCCGTTCCCTCCTTTATTGGGCCTCTCCGCTTAGGATCCTCTTAAACCAATTCATTACTCCCCGTTCTTGGAGATTCATCAGTGGCACTTCTTCACCCAGTATCCGGCGTACAATATTGCGATAGGCCTGGCCTGCCCTGGATTTGCTGTCGGTGACCACCGGTTCACCTCTGTTGGTGGAAACGATAATATCTTGATCATCGGGCACAACGCCCAAGATGTCGATGGCCAGGATGTCATCAATATCGCTGATGCTCATCATGTCTCCCCGGCGAACCATCCCAGGGCGCACTCGGTTGATAACCAAACCCGGGTCGTACAGCTCAGCGGCTTCCAAAAGTCCGATAATCCTATCTGCGTCACGAACCGCAGCGATCTCTGGGGTGGTGACTACAATGGCAGCATCTGCACCCGCCACGGCATTCTTAAAGCCGTGCTCGATTCCTGCGGGGCTGTCCAGCAGCACAAAATCGTATTCTTCCCTCAGTTCTTTCATGAGTTCTTTCATCTGCTCAGGTGTGACAGCATCCTTTTCCCGGGTCTGGGGCGCCGGCAGGAGCACCAACCTGTCGCCAAACTGCTTGTCCTTAATCAAGGCCTGCCGCAGGCGGCACTGACCCTCCACCACATGGAGCAGATCATAAACAATCCTGTTCTCCAGGCCCATCACTACATCAAGATTCCTCAAACCGATGTCAGTGTCCACAAGGCAAACCTTCTGCCCTGCCGCTGCTAAGCCTGTCCCTAGATTGGCAGTAGTGGTAGTTTTACCTACTCCGCCCTTTCCGCTGGTGATCACTATCACTTTTCCCAATACCGGTTCCTCCCTCAACCCTTAGTGGCTGTAAACTGAAAGCTGAATACGATCTCCCACAACCCTGGCAACCTCTGGGCCTTGGGGCTGAGGAAGCTTCTCATCTGGTGCCCGTGAGATCAGATGGGCAATACGCAGCTGCGTGGGTTCCAAACGAAAGGCGAAGACGATGGCATCTGTCTTGCCCTCCGCACCAGCGTGTGCCACCCCCCGCAGAGCGCCCAACACTAAGATATCTCCACTGCACACGATCTCTGCGCCGGGATTCACATCTCCCATAACCACTACGTTCCCATCGTAGTGCAGCCTCTGGCCAGACCGGATCGTGCGTCGCACTAAAAGGGTGCTGTCCTCCAACCTCTCTGGCTCAGATTCAGGAACGGGCCCTCTTTCCCTGGGGGAGATGCCAAGGTTGGGGGGCCGGCGATCCAGTCTCATACCGTGTTGGGCAAGCAGCCCTTCAATCTCGTCTATTTGGCTGGATGTGAGCGTCCCCTGCTTGACCAGCAGTTTTGCCGAACTTCCTTGAAAAAAGCTCTCTGAGGCAATCAGCTGCCTCTCTAAAGCATCCAAAACATGGTCAAAACGTGATGCGTCAGTTATCGTCACTACTAGTCCATCACGGCTGCCCTTGATTGTGCATAGTTGAGTACTCATGACCCTTCCACTCCTAACTTCCCATTCCGTTATTTCTGCAAGAGGCTTTCAGACTCCTGCCTCATTCTTCATCTGCCACCTGATCGAATCCGAAATAGGCATCGAAGACCTTCCGGGCAATGGGCGTTGCAGTGGAAGAACCGCCGCCGCCCTTTTCCACTATTACCGCCACCAAGATCTCAGGATCGTCTGCGGGGGCAAAGCCTACGAAAAGCCCGTTGGAAATGCTTCCCACCACTTCCCAAGTACCGGTTTTCCCAGCCATGGGGATGGGGAAATCTCCCATAACTCCTCTGGCTGTGCCCCTAGGATGGGTAATCGGGGCCCTCATGGCCTCTAGGAGGGCATCCCATGTGGATGATTTGGCTTCCACATACCGGGCCAACTGAGGTTCGGCCCGGAACACCACGGTCCCATCTGGGGCTTCAATCTCCTTAACGATTTGAGGAGTGAATATACTCCCTCTGTTGGCAATGGCAGCGTAGGCTTGGGCCAGCTGGATCAAGGACATCTGGTGAAAACCCTGGCCAATGGAAATCTGTTCAGTATCAGTGGGATACCAGTTCTGTTCAGACTGAGGACGATCGCTAAAGGCACGGCGCTTCCATTCCCGGCTGGGGACAAGGCCGCTGGCCTCTGTTGGATACAACTGCAGGCCAGTGGGCTGTCCAAAGCCCAAAGCCTCCATCCACACGGAGAGGCGGTCAATACCCACCTTGGCACCATTGTCCGCGAAATAGTGGTTGCTGGACATCCCTAAGGCATCATTGAGGTTGATGAGCCCAAAGGGCGCCAGGCCGCTGTTGATCACCCAATCCTTTACCCCATATTGGCTGACGCCGGTGGCATTGAAACGGTCTTTGGGCCCCAGTATGCCTTCCTCCAAAATGGCCAAGGCAGTGATGGGTTTAAAGGTTGAGCCTGGGCCGTAGAGTGCCTGGGTCGCCCGGTTAAACAAAGGCAGCCGTGCGTCTGCAATCAGCTGGCTGTAGTACTCATTTCTAGTGGACTGATTGTTGAGTAGCTCAGGGTTGTAGCTGGGGATGCTGGCCATGGCCAAGATTTCCCCTGTCTTGGGATTCATGGCCAAAACTGCACCTGTCTGCGTACCTGGGTTGTCATCGAGGGTTTGAATGTGTTCCAGGAAAGCCTCTTCTGCCGTTCTCTGCAAATGGGCATCCAGGGTCAGAACTATATTGTGGCCTGGAACTGGCTCCAAAACATTCACTGTGCGGATGGGGCGACTCAATGCATTGACTTCTACCGTCATAGTCCCAATCTCGCCCCGCAGCAGCTCCTCGTAGGTACGTTCAATACCGCTCTTCCCCACCAAATCGCTCCCACGGTAAGTGGTCCCATAGAGCTGCAGCTCACTAGCACTGATCACACCCAAATAGCCCAAGACATGGGCGGCGAGGCTGCCCTGCAGATATTCCCTGACAGGTTCCTCCTCGATGAAAATCCCAGGCAGGTTAAACCGGTTCTCTTCAATGGCCACCACGGTTTCCGGCGGCACCGCCCGCTGTATGCGCACTGGTTCGTAGGGAAATCCCTGGCCTTTTTCTATAGCTTCAGACAACTCGTCATTGGTCAGGCCCAAGATGTCACCCAGCAGCTCCATGATGCTTTCATCATTCTCCGGCAGCCCTCCAGGCACCACCGAAACTGTGAAAGCCGATTTGCTGCGCACCAGCACCCGCCCATTTCGATCCCGGATTTCACCCCTGGCAGGGAGCAAGCGCAGCTGCCGCATGCGGTTGCCGTCTGCCAGCCGGGCGTAATGCTCTCCCCTGGCCAACTGCAGATACCAGAGCCGTCCCACGATTATGGACACACAGCCAAGGACAATCAGAAAAAGAACGACGAGACGTTTTTCCTTTTCCTTCTCTGCCAATGAGACGTCACCCCGTTCTTTTCACCAGTTCATCTAGATAGATCAAATGCCTATTGAGTTTGGACAAAGGGCGGTACACCAAAGCCCCCACCAAACCGTTGAAAAAGCTTACTGCAAGGATAGTCAGCCAAGTAGAGGATCTCCAAGGCATGGACAAACCGAAAGAAGCAGCTCCCAGAAGATAAAGAACCTCTCCGAGACCAGTCCCCAAGAACAGTGCGATAAAGCGCACTATGATATTCTCCCGGTAAAAACGCTGGATAGCATACCCCAGGGCTAAAGCCACCACCATGAAGACCCCGGCGTGGAGCATTATGAACCTCCCCACCACTAGATCCTGGGCCAAGCCAGCGGCAAAGCCAAATACTGCAGCTGCACCTGGCTCTAAAATCATGGCGAAAATCAGGCTGAGCAGGAGCATCAACTCAGGCTTAAACCCGAAAAAGACCAGACCTGGGACTCCCGCCGTCTGCAGGACTAGCGTCAGCAAAAGTAAGACGCTGTACACCACATATTTCATGCTGCCTCTCCTCGCTGCTCCTGCGGTAATACTATGAGCACATATTCCAAGCGGGCAAAGTCCACGAACGGCCGTACAACTGCCGAGAACGATAGATTATAATCCCGCGGTTCCACAGCCACCACTTCACCGACGGGCAGGTTCTTGGGATAGACGGTGCTCAGGCCTGAGGTAACGATGATATCGCCTACTTCCACCACGGTATCGCGGCTCAGGGGCCTGGCCATGAGGGTTTCCCGATCAGCCTGTCCCCCCTCCACCAACACCAAATCTCCAGTGGCCTGCACCAAGCCTCCAGTAGCGCTTTGGGCGTCAATAATCAGCAGCACAGTACAGGAGTAGCGGGAAACATTGATCACCGTGCCCACCACGCCATCGTTGGTGACGACAGCCATGCCCTTTTCCACTCCATGGGCCATGCCTTTGTTCAAAATGATAGTGCTCTCCCAATTGCTGGGAGAGCGGCCGATGACTTCTGCCACCAACAGGTCATGTTCCCGTTCATTCTTAAAGTCCAGCGCTTCCCGCAGCCATTCATTCTCACGCTTGTAGTTCCGCAGCTCAAAGACCTCTGCTTGAAGGGACTGAACCAGCTCCTCCAGCTCTGCGTTTCTTTCTTTCAGCGTTCTCAGAGTCTGGATCTTATCTGTCTGATTCAGCACAAAACGCTGCACCCTGCTGAACACCCATTGAAACGGCACCAGGATGTCCCTACCTATGCCTTCCAGCAAGCTAACGGTCAGTCGAGATGTCGAGGTGTAATGGATCGTGCCCACCATAACAACCACAAGAACAATGATTAGGGGAACCTTCCAGCGTAGAATCTGCTCCAGCACTCTTTTCACCGCCTATCATCTCCAACCGTGAGGCAGGCTAATAACGCTTTTGCCCCAACATGATGCGCTGCAGGAGGTCGTAGTGCTTTAGAGCCTGTCCAGCCCCTTCCACCACTGCTGTCAGCGGATGCTCACAGATATGCACAGGCATACCAGTTTCCCTAATCAGAAGTTCATCCAGGCCCTTTAACATGGCTCCTCCGCCGGCCAGCATGATCCCACGATCCATAATATCGGCGGCGAGCTCAGGAGGAGTCTGTTCCAAGGTAACCTTGACCGCATCCACGATGGCCTGCACAGGTTCTTCTAAGGCCTTATGGATCTCCCTGGAAGAGACAACCACTGTCTTGGGCAGGCCGGTGACTAAATCCCGGCCCCGAACTTCTAGAGACTCTTCCTCTCTGCCGTCCACCAGCGCATGTCCGATTTCTATCTTTATCTTTTCCGCTGTCCGCTCCCCGATCAGAAGGTTATAGGACCTGCGGATGTACTGCACAATGGATTCGTCCATTTCATCGCCGGCTACCCTAATGGAACGGTGGGAGACTATCCCGCCTAGGGAAATCACAGCTACCTCAGTGGTACCGCCACCAATGTCCACAATCATGGTTCCAGTTGGCTCCTGCACAGGCAGCCCTGCTCCAATAGCTGCTGCCATAGGTTCCTCAATAACCCTGGCATCCTTGGCTCCAGCGGACAGAGCAGCGTCAATCACGGCACGCTTCTCCACTTCAGTGACTCCCGAAGGGACTGAGATTACTACTCTAGGCCTTCTAAAGCGCGAGCGGCGGGTGGCTTTGTTTATAAAGTCTCTCAACAGGCGCTCCGTCACTTCGAAGTCAGCGATCACACCGTCTTTCAGGGGGCGTATGGCAACGATGTTGCCTGGGGTTCTACCCACCATCTCTTTGGCCTTATTGCCCACCGCGAAAATCTCGTTCGAGTCTCGATCGATTGCTACAACGGACGGCTCGTTAATAACAATGCCCCGCCCTTCCACTAGGACGAGAGTATTGGCTGTTCCAAGATCAATACCGATATTCTTCCCAAAGCGCCTGAACATGAAGTTTCCCCTTCCTTTTCCTATAGCAGTCCTTGTTCCCGAAAACTGAAGTAGCGGTTATCGCCAACGATGATATGATCTAACACATCGATACCTAGAAGCGATCCAGCTTCTCGCAGGCGTTCCGTGGTGGTAATGTCATCGCGGCTGGGAGTGAGATCTCCACTGGGGTGATTATGGACCAATATGACGGCAGCACTGCTGCGTCTGATGGCCTCTTTAAACATTTCTCGGGGATGGACTAGGGAGGCCTGCAGATGGCCGATGGATATTACTTTCTTGGCAATAACCCTGTTCTTTGTATTCAACATAATGATCATAAAATGCTCTTTGTCCGCCATGCTCAACTCCCGGAGCACCAGTTGTGCTGCATCAGACGGGCTGTTCACCACACCTTGATACTCCATGCGGGCATCAGCAAGGCGTTTGGCCAGCTCAAAGGCGGCGAGAATGTCAGCAGCCTTGGCAGGACCGATCCCATTGACCTTAACAAGCTCTTCGAAACTTGCCGAGGCAAGGTTGGGCAGTGAACCGAAGCGGGCCAGTAGTTTCTCTGCTAGAGACAGGGCAGAATCCCTCTGATTGCCTGTCCTCAGTAAGATCGCCAACAGCTCCTTGTTGGCCAGCCTCTCTACTCCATGGCGGATCAACCGCTCCCTGGGACGTTCTTCCCTGGGCAAGTCCTTCATTCGAATTGGTCTGCGCACTATTCGCTCCTTTCCCACTCCCTGGGCGGGTTAGGAACTACTCGGACGGCAGCATTTCAATGCCGTACGCCCTTAACTCTTCGGCAAGCCTGGGCATGGGCAAGCCTACAACATTATAATAACAACCTTTTATGCTTTGTACAAGTAGGCCTCCAAAGCCCTGGATCCCATAGGCTCCAGCTTTATCAAAGGGCTCCCCAGTGGCTAGATACCCAGCTATTTCACCGTCGGTGAGCTGGCGAAACCGTACCTTAGTGGTTTCGCTGAACACCCGCTCTTCTTGACCGTGGAGCAGGGCCACCACGGTAGTGACCTCGTGTTCCCGGCCACTGAGAAACCCCAGCATCTTCCTGGCATCCTCCCTGTCCCTGGGTTTGCCCAAAACGGTGCCATCCAGAACCACGATAGTATCGGCACCCAGCACCAGGGCTGTGGGATTTCCCTGGCTGACTGGCCTGGCTTTAGCCACTGCGTTGGCTTGAGCCACCGCCAAGGGAGGACCCGAGGACACTTCTTGAACAGGCAAAACCTGAACTTGGAAGGTGAGCCCAAACTGCTCCAACAGTGCTCTGCGTCGTGGTGATTGGGATGCCAAGATCAAATCCATGAGTGCACTCCGTTCATTTCGGGTATCATTTTTATATTCACCTTTATGCCCCGATTCCCTTCTCAAAAAAAGAGCCCGTCTCGGACTCTTCAACTCAACGCTGGCGATGGGGAATGGTCATGGGGCCATATTCTCTACCCATTTCTTGCAGGTACTTGTCGGTGTTCATGCGGTTCTGATTCAGATCCCAGCCATCCACATGGCGGTAGTGGGCTCTGGCCCAGTCCCATGGAAAAACCAACTGCTCCTCCAGATCAACTTTGCGTTTTTCCAGGCCGTGATCCATCAAGCTTCCCTCCATCCCCTTAGTATGCGGCTTTCAGCTCGATTTCTTGGTAATAGTATTGGAGGATTTCATCATAACTATACCCCTGCTGGGCCATGCCCTGGGCTCCATACTGGCTCATGCCCACTCCGTGGCCGTAACCCCACACTGAAAACACCATTTCGTCGCCAATGATCTCCGCCGTAAACCAGGTTGACCTCAAGGAGAGGCGCTCTCTAATCTCCCTCCCGCTGAACCACTTGTCACCTACTTCCACTGTTTTTGCCCGTCCAGACGGATAACGTTCGATCACTTTGAAATTGCCCACCCTCTCCACATCCAAGACCTCCGCCAGCTTCGCTAAGGAGATGGTGGCAGTGGAGTAATGCAGGGGCGAATTCGCGCTAAAGGGATCCTCCACTGACCTCAAGTAAGGCAGTGCCTCGCTCCAGTAGTGTTCGGAGTTTTCAGTGCGTCCCCCGCTGGTGGAATGATAAACGGCTAAGATGGGTTCATCATTGTGGAAGGCCACGACCCCTTCCGTCTGTTTGACCGCTCTGGCAATCTTGCGCTGAAGAGTACGCCCTGCGGCAGTGCCGTGAGTCTTCAAGAACTCGTCCCAAGAAATCCAAGCCTGCCCCGACTGATAGTCGGAAGACAGGTGGGCTTCAGGATGCTGAGGGATGCGGTCATCACGCAGGATCCGCCGATAGGCATAGGTTCGCGCAGCCACCGCTTGGGCTTTGAGAGCCTCCACATGAAAACTCGCAGGCATCTCCGCGGCCACCACGCCCTGGACATACTCTTCCAGGGTGAGGGTGATGAGCTTTCCTCGCTTAGCATCCCACAACCCGACCATGGGAATGTCGCGCGAAGAAAAAAAAGAAACCGTGCAACTGCGAACCAACAGTGCCGGTACCCCCACTACAGCAATGAACAGCAAAAGCAGGGGAAGACACGAGGGGAACCTCGGGCTTCGTTTGCGTCTTCTGCGTTTGGTCCTCAAAAAAACTCCCTCCCACCCACTTCATACCTATGAATGGGAGGAGGAAGTTTATTCCTAACCTGGTTGAATTACCGGACTACTATGGCCTCAAACCCTTTTCGCTTCAGCTCCTCCGCGAGGTTGTTGGCGTTCTCCTGGGAACTGAAGGCTCCTGTCTGCACCCGATGGGGAGGTCCGGAGATAATCAAAGCTTCATAGCCTGCTTCCTTAAGCTGGGCTACCATCCTTTCGGCATTGGCCCGCTCCGAGAACACACCCACCTGTACTCGATACAAGGCAGTGCTAGGTGCAGGCTGGGCCTGGGGCTCTTGGCTCGGTGGAGGCTGAGTTTCTTGGGCAGAAGCGGAGGGAGCAGGAGGAGCAGGTGTTGTGGAGGACGGCTGAGGGGTCACAACAGGTGTGTATGCTGCTTCCCGAGCCTGCTGCATGGCCATGCGGTGCTGCTGCTGCAGCGCTTTTACAGCATATTGCCCGATCAAGTAGCCCACTAGGACAAACAGAATACTGAGGGTGACCAAGCTGATCACGAAATTGCTACCCTGCCCCGTACCTTTCTTCCGTTTCTTCTTCTTGCTCATCATCACTCCCCCTCATCATGCATTACCCTGCTTAGCCAGTAATTCCAGATCGAGAGTGCAATAACCTCTTTACTTCGCCCACTAGATAGAGGGAGCCGCATACACAAACAGGATTGCTTCTGGCGGCATCCTCCAAGGCTTGGTCCAAGTCTGGGTAGGCCACAGCCTCACCACCCCGGCTCTGCACATAATCCCTGAGCACTTCCGGGTCCAGGGGAGCTAAACGGCCACTCTGAGCCGCGGTGAAAATGAAGCGCTGCGCCACTGGCAGCAAGGGATCCAAGAGTTCCAAGCGCTTATTTTGCATCATGCCAAAGACGATGGTAAAGGGCTGCGAAGTAACCCGCTCTTGCAGCTGCTGCAGGCTGCGGGCTAAAGCAGCTAAGCCTTCCTGATTATGAGCACCATCCAAAATCAAGAGTGGACTGGGCCGTACCACCTCTAACCTGCCTGGCCAAAACACTTCCTTCATTCCTTGATATATGGCGAAGGAGGGCAGATTATAACCTAATTTCCTCAGTTCCATAAGGGCTGAGAGGGCTGTGGCCGCATTCTCCAGCTGGTGGTCACCTAAAAGCCCAATTTGAACCTCTCCAAGGCCCGGATAGGTTAAGCTGCCTCCATCTAAGCACCAACCATGACCCACCCAGGGCACATCCTGAGTGCTGTGCCAGGGGGCTCCTTTGGCGCTCGCCAGTTCCTTCAGTACCCCATTTGCTTCTGGGACCTTCACTCCGCTCACCAAGGGCACGCCCTCTTTGATGATGCCGCCCTTTTCCCAAGCGATTTCTTCCACGGTGCTGCCCAGGCGGTCTTCGTGATCAAGATGGACGGTGGTGATCACAGTGAGGAGGGGATGCACCACATTCGTGGCATCCAGCCTTCCCCCTAAACCGGTCTCCAAAACAACCACATCAGCCTGGGCCTGCTGAAAAAACAGGAAAGCTGCTGCTGTGGCCCGTTCAAACTCCGTTACCTTGCCAAGCTCAGGATGCTCTTCCTCAACCGCCAAGCAAGCGGCTTCCGCCTGGGTTACCACTGCTGCCAGAGTATCCTGATCAATCGGCCTCCCATCGATCTGAAAGCGCTCAGCGTACTCTTCAAGGTGGGGGGAGGTGAAAAGCCCCACCTTGAGTCCGCTGTGTTTCAACACGCCAGCAATGAATGCTGAGACCGATCCTTTACCGCTGGTTCCGGCCACATGGATAAACTTCGATGCGTACTGGGGATTGCCCAGGGCGGCGCAGACCAGCTCGATCCGCTCCAGCCCCAGATGACTGCCAAACCGTTCTCGATCGCCAACTGTTTTCATCTAGTCCTGCAGCTCCCGCAGCAGCGCCTCCAGCCGTGCAACCTGCGCTCGATAGAGTTCTGCTTTTTCTTTTTCCTTCTCAACAACATCAACAGGTGCCTTCGATATAAATCCTTCGTTCTGTAGTTTCTTTTCTGCCCGTTGCAGCTCACCTCGGGCCTGGTCTAATTCCTTGTGAAGACGGGCCGCTTCCTCTTCCAGATCCACCATCTCAGCTAGGGGTAGAAAGATATTGATCCCTTCCACCACTGCGCTGAGGCATTTCTCTGGAGCTGCACCTGGCGCGTCCAACACCAGCTTTTCCAAGCCTGCTAAGTTCATAATGACATCTTGGGCTTCACTCAGAATCTCCAGGGCGTCAGGCTCAGCCTGGCAGATCGCTCCAATTTTCCGGCCTGGTGGTACATTCTTCTCGCTGCGCAGGGTGCGGATCTCCGTGATCACCGCCATAACAGTATTCATCATTTTCTCATGTTTTGGCGAGCTCAATCCTGCAGGTTCGGGCCAAGGTGACAGCATGATGGTCTCCCCATCATGGGGCAGATTCTGCCAGATCTCTTCTGTGATAAAGGGCATGTAGGGATGGAGCAGCTCCAGCGTCTCCTTGAGAACGTACCACAGCACATATTGGGCTACATACCTGGTCTCCTCACCGTGCTTTCCGTACAGGCGGGGCTTAATTATTTCAATATACCAATCACAGAGCTCGCTCCAGATAAACTCATAGAGTACCCGTGCTCCCTCACCCACATCATAGCGCTCTAGGAAGCGGGTGACCTCCTTGGCTGTAAACTCGAATCGGCTTAAAATCCAGTGGTCTGCCGTAGTCAAGGCCAGAGACCCCATATTCTGCTTCTTGGGGTTAAAGTCTTCTAGGTTCATCAAGGCGAACCTGGAAGCATTCCAAATCTTGTTGGCGAAGTTGCGGTAGGCTTCCACCTTCTCGGGTATATAGCGCATGTCATTGCCAGGAGCCACGCCGATCACCAAGTTGAAGCGCAGGGCATCCGCCCCGTACTCATCGATGGCGTCGATGGGGTCTACCCCATTGCCTAACGACTTACTCATCTTCCGCCCCTGGGCATCCCTCACCAAGCCGTGGATCAGCACATCATTGAACGGGCGATCACCCATGAACTCATAGCCCATGACGATCATACGGGCTACCCAGAAAAAGATGATATCAAAGCCAGTGATCAATACCGAGGTGGGATAGAAATGCTTCAGTTCCTCAGTTTTCTCGGGCCAGCCCAGGGTGGAAAAGGGCCAGAGGGCTGAAGAGAACCAAGTGTCCAACACATCTGGGTCTTGACGGATAGCCTCCGAACCGCACTTTGGGCACTGGGTGGGCTCATCTACACTGGCGAAGGTCTCGCCGCAGTCATCGCAATACCAGATTGGAATGCGGTGTCCCCACCATAACTGCCGCGAAATGCACCAATCCTTCAAGTTTCTCATCCAGTGGAGGTAATGCTTGCTGAAGCGTTCAGGAACGAAGCGGATTTCCCCGCTCTCCACAGCGGCAATGGCCGGCTTAGCCAACTCATCCATCTTCACAAACCACTGTTTGGAAACTAAGGGCTCAACCACTGTGCTGCAGCGGTAGCAGTGACCCACTGCATGATCATGATGCTCCACTTTGACCAGCAAACCCAGTTTCTCCAAGTCTTCTACCACCCGCTCCCGGGCTTGATAGCGGTCCAAGCCAGCGTACTTCCCAGCCTCTTCTGTCATCAGGGCATCGCGCCCGATCACCTGAACTTGAGGTAGGTTGTGGCGCAGGCCGATCTCAAAGTCATTGGGGTCGTGCGCAGGGGTGATCTTCAGCGCTCCTGTGCCAAACTCCATGTCTACATACTCATCGGCTATAATCGGTACCTCGCGTTCTGCCAGGGGAACAATTACCTTCTTGTTCACAAGTTCGCGGTAGCGTTCATCCTCTGGGTGCACCGCCAGGGCCGTGTCGCCGAGCATGGTCTCAGGCCTGGTGGTGGCTATCTGCAGGAAACCGCTGCCATCGGCCAGGGGATACTTGATGTGATAGAGCTTGCCAGCCTCTTCTTCATGTTCCACTTCAATGTCGGAAAGAGTGGTGGAGCAAACTGGACACCAGTGGACGCTGTAATTGCCTTGGTAGATCCAGCCCTTCTCGAAAAGGCGGACAAAGACTTCCCGAACCGCTCTGGAGCAGCCTTCATCCATGGTAAAGCGCTCCCGATCCCAATCCAGGGAAGCGCCCAGCCTCTTCAGCTGGTTGAGAATCTGATTCCCGTATTTCTCCTTCCAGGCCCAAGTCCGCTCCAGGAACTCTTCGCGCCCTAGATCATAACGGGTTTTCCCTTCAGTTTCCCGAATATGGTCTTCCACTCTAGCTTGGGTGGCGATGCCGGCATGGTCTGTGCCTGGGATCCACACGGCGTTGAAGCCCTGCATGCGCCTCCAGCGCACCATAATATCCTGATAGGTGTTATCAAGAGCATGGCCTAAGTGCAGCTGCCCCGTGATATTCGGCGGAGGAATGACCACACAGAAAGGCTCCTTGGTTTCATCTACTTCCGCATGGAAAAAACCGTTCTTTTCCCAGAAGCTGTACCATTTTTGCTCTACTTCTTTTGGATCGTACGTTTTCTTCATTGCCTTTCACTCCCCATTGTTCTCAAATAAAAAGACCCTTCTCCAGTTAAGGACGAAGGGCCTTCGCGGTACCACCTTAATTCTCCCTGCATATGTCAGGGAGCACTCGTGCCGGTTATAACGGAACCACCGTCTTAAGCTAATTGCCTTCACTTAAGAAGCTCCGGGGCGACTTCCGCAGCCACTTCCTTGGAAAGCTCGCACCTCTAGGCTTTCCTCTCTGCAAGGGTTAGCTGTGTACTCCTCCCCATCAACGCACCTATGTTAATTGAACCTATGATACACCGGGTTTTTGGCCCTGTCAAGTACTGGACTTGCCTCTGCACTGGGCACAAAGCCCAAAAAAGCGCAGGCAGTGATCTGTCACTTCGAATCCGATCTCCTCTTCAATCCGCTTTTCAATGGCCTCGAGAAGATCGCTGTGGAACTCCCCAATATACCCACACTGCTTGCAGATTAGATGGTGATGGTAATGCTCCTCGCCATCGCGCAAGCTGATTTCATAGCGGCTCTGCCCATCGCCGTAGTCAAAGCGGTGAACAATCCCCAGCTTCTCCAAAAGTTCGAGATTGCGGTAGACGGTGGCCAGCCCAATTTCGCTGTGGAGTTCTTTGGTGTGCATGTAGATTTCTTCTGCCGAAAGATGGTCCTCTGCGTTAGCGATCAGTACATCTAAAACGGCCTCTCTTTGGGGCGTGAGCCGGTAGGACTCCCCTTCTAACCTCGACTTCAGCCGGTCTTTCAACATGCCTCCACCCCCTTAACTAAAGCGCCAATAGAAGAACTTGATCATAAGCAGCCCCGCTCCTACTACTGATGCCAAGTATACCAACCATGACTGCCATCCCCTAAATTCCCGTCTCCGCCTGCGCATCTCGGTGAGGGGCGACTGCATGTACATATACAGCCAGATCAGTCCGAAGATGACGAAGCCCAAGGTGTACAGCCAAGGGATGGTAGATTCTCCATACACTTCTCGAAAGGACAGCAGAATCCGCTGCGCCAGGGCTGATAGCGCTAAATACCCCAGGAAGAGCTGCCCGTCAAAACGCACATTGCGCCTGGCCATCCACAAGTAGGAAAAGATGGCGTAATAGAGCAAGGCCGAGTATAAAGGCAGAGGATGGAGGCTGAACTCGCCTAGATTCACACCCCAGGCGCTGGTGGTTTCCCTGCCCAGCACACTGGAACCTAAGTAAGCCAGGGACTGCATCATGGAGATCGAGGGAGTGATGGCATCAAGGAAAGCAGCCGGATTCATCACATGCATAAACAGAAAGTAGATCGTGTAAACAGCCGCACCCAGCAAGCCAGTACCCTCATCCAGCTGGGCACTGCTGAACAGCACCCAAGGGTAAAGGAAAACCCGCCAACCGTGGAGCCGGAATACACAGGAAAAACGGCCTGCCACGATGAAAACCAGGGTAGCTTGAACGATGAAGCGATAGATAAACTCCGAACCTATGCCTTTGCGCTTTCCTTCTCGCTGCGCTAAGTAAGACCCGACCAACAGCCCTAGACCTAACATGGCGCCATATGAATAGACGGGAAGGTTAGCGAAGAAAAAGAGAATATTCTCCATAGATACTCCTGCCCTTCTCTGCTTAAATTCCCTTCGCCAAGGAAATATCCTGCTGTTTTCCAGGATTTCCAAGTCGACAGGTCACCATCACTGCCTAGCTCTTTTGAGTCAGCTCCCCTTTGAGCAGTTCGTTAACCATTTGTGGGTCCGCCTTGCCCTGCACGGTGCGCATCACCTGGCCCACAAAGAAGCCCCACAGCTTCTCCTCTCCTCCTCGGTAGCGCTCCACTAACTCGGAGTTGGCGGTCAGCACCTGCTGCACCACTCCTTTCAGCTGGGCAGGGTCCTTCAATACTTCCCAACCCTTCTCCTTCACAATCTCCCTTGCTGACAGGGGCGATTTGAAGAGTTCTTCCAAGACCGCCTTGCCCTGATTGTGGGTGATCAGCCCTTCCTGCAGAATCTGCAGCAGCCCAGCAAGGCGCTGGGGCTCCAGATGCCCCTGTTCCCGAGCCAAACGGGCGTAATCGCCCATCAGCAGGTTAGCCAAGTCAGTATTGTCTTCCCCCTCCTCCGCCAGCTCCAAGAAGACTTGGCAGAAGTCGGCATAGTTTACCAAGAAGGTTGACTCGTAGCGAGACAATCCATAGCTCTCCTCCAGCCTGTGCAGGCGTTCCAGGGGACGCTCCGGCAGGGTCTCTCTGATCCTAAAAACCCAATCCGGCTCCAATCGCAGGGGCGGCAGGTCAGGCTCGGGGAAGATGCGGTAATCTGGTGCATCTCCTTTGGAGCGCATGGACAGTGTCCTACCGGATCGTTCATCCCAGGTCCTGCTCTCCTGCTTAATCTCTCCCCCTTGCTCCAGCACCCTGCTCTGCCTTGCGGCCTCGTACTCCAAGGCGCGTTCCAGGGCCCTGAAGGAGTTGAGGTTCTTTATCTCAACCTTGGTCCCCAACACTGTGCTCCCCGCGGGCTTCAGCGAGATATTGGCATCACAGCGCAGTGACCCTTCCTCCATCTTGGTGTCTGATACTCCCATATAAAGCATAAGAAGCCTTAGCTGCTCCAAGAACAGACGGGCCTGCCTGGGGCTGGTAATGTCGGGCGCAGTAACAATTTCGATCAAGGGAATACCAGCTCGGTTGTAATCCACCAGAGAGTACTCTGAATCCACAATACTGCCGCTGCTGTGCACCAGCTTGCCTGCTTCTTCTTCCAGGTGCAGGCGGGTGATGGTCGTTCTGCGCAGCACATCATCAATATAGTATTCCAAGTAACCATTAGTGCAAATAGGAAAGACATCCTGAGTGATCTGATAGGCTTTAGGAAGATCGGGATAGAAGTAGTTTTTGCGATCAAAGCGGCTGAAATGGTTGATTTCACAGTTCAGAGCCAAACCAGCGCGCACGGCATACTCCACAGCCTGTTCGTTCACAAGGGGCAGCGCACCGGGCAGGCCCAGGCACACAGGACAGCACTGGGTGTTGGGGGGAGCCCCAAAAGCAGTCGCGCAGCTGCAGAGGAACTTGCTCTCCGTGAGCAGAGCCACATGGATCTCCAGGCCGATTACAATGTCATACTTCACTTCCAGTCCCCCTTCCCACGCTTTCCTCTACCGCATGCGCCACCTGGAACACAAGCTCTTCTCCGAAATGATCTCCAATAATCTGCAAGCCAATGGGCAGGCCCTGGGAATCAACCCCGCAAGGCAGGCTCAAGGCACACACTCCGCTCAAGTTGGCAGTAGCTGTATATAGATCAGACAGGTACATCTCCAAGGGGTTGCGCTTTTCCCCAATTTTGAAAGCCGTGGTTGGAGTTGTAGGCGTTACAATCACATCCACTTCCTGGAATGCCCTAGCCACGTCCTGCTTAATCAGGGTACGCACTTTTTGAGCCTGCTCATAGTAAGCTTCATAATGGCTGGCACTGAGCACATACGTCCCCAGCATGATGCGGCGCTTAACCTCGTGGCCAAACCCTGCTCCCCGGCTTTTTGCAAACATGGTGTTGGCATCTGCGGCCTCTACCCGCTCCCCGTACCGTACCCCGTCAAAACGGGCCAAGCAGGAGCTCGCTTCTGCAGTGACCAAGGTCAGATAAGTGTCAATGGCATATTCGTTGGTGGGCAGAGAAATGGGCTGGAGAACCGCACCCTGATCCGCCAGGTTCTGCAAAGCTCTTTTCACAGCTTTTTCCACTTCTTCATTTAAGCCTGAACTGAAAAACTCTTCCGGAACGCCCACCCTCAGGCCGCGTACCACGGTATCGTCCCACACTGGCACTGGAAAGCCAGGGGCTCCTGCGGAAACTGCATCCCTGGGATCCGCCCCAGCAATCAGGGAGAACAAGATGGCCGCATCTTCCACTTTCCGGGCCAGGGTTCCCACTTGATCTAGAGAGGGAGCCAAGGCCACCGCTCCGTAGCGGGATACCCGGCCATAACTGGGTTTTAATCCCACGACACCGCAGAAGGAAGCTGGCTGCCTGATGGATCCACCAGTATCGGTGCCCAAAGACCAGGGCACCTGCTCCGCAGCAACCGCAGCCGCCGAACCTCCAGAAGAGCCCCCCGCCACTCGCAGAGGATCATGGGGGTTTTTGGTCACACCAAAGGCCGAATACTCTGTAGACGAACCCATGGCGAACTCATCCAGGTTAGTCTTTCCCACAATGGGCAGCCCAGCCCTTTTGACGCGCTCCACCACTGTGGCATCAAAGATCGGAGTATAATTCCGGAGAAAACGGGAGGCACAGGTAGTCCTCAAGCCCGAGGTGGAGATATTGTCCTTTACTGCTAAGGGTATCCCATCCCAGGGCGACAGGGGCTCACCTGCGGCTCTGCGCCGATCAGCTGCCGCAGCCTGGGCCAGAGCTCCCTCCTCATCTACGGTAATAAAGGCGTTAAGCACGGGCTCTGTCTCTTCGATTCGCTCTAAACAGCCGCGGACAATTTCTGTGCTGGAAATCTGTTTTGACTGAAGCAGCTCTGCAAGTCTTCTCATTCTTGCCCCTCCACGATGCGGGGAACCTTAAAGAAACCATTGAACACCTGGGGCCCCGCTCCCAAGACAGCCTCTTGAGGAAGGCTTTCACCTACCACATCAGGGCGCAGTTCGCCGATAACGGCAACGGCATGGCTCGTCCCTTCCACTTTACTGACATCCACCTGCTGCAGCTTCCGGCCTGATACCAAGAAGCTGTTCAGATCCCTCTGGTAAAGCTCAATCTCCTCCTCGCTGAGCTCCAAGCGGGCTAACCTTGCCATGCGCATCACGTCCTGACGATCAATCAAATTGAACACCTCTCTCAGCTAAGAATTCCAGCAGCTCTGATTCTGAAAGGATGGGGATGCCCAGTTCCGAAGCCTTGGTAAGCTTGGAACCTCCCCCTGGTCCCGCCACTAAGTAGCTGGTACGCTTGCTAACACTGGATGATACAGAGGCTCCCAGCGAGCGTAGCAACTCTTCTATGGCGGAACGGGTAAACCCTTCTAGGCGGCCGGTCACTACGAAAGTTAACCCGGCAAGAACCTCCTGGGTTCTCTCAGCTTCTGCTTCCTGAGCCAAGCCCAAGGCAAGCAGCTCCTGCACTAATTCCCGATTCTCTGGATTAACAGAGAAACTGAGGATGGATTGGGCGATCTTCTCTCCCACCAACGGTATGGCCATCAGTTCTTCCCTGCCCAGATCCAGCAAGCGGGGTAGGCTGCCCACAGCCCTGGCCACTTCCCTGGCTACTTCCTCCCCAACGTAGCGGATACCCAGTCCGTAAAGAACCCGGGCCAAAGGCTGGCTCTTACTGGCAGCGATGGCCGCGATCAGATTATCCGCCGACTTCTCCCCGATGCGCTCCAGCTGCAGCAGGTCCTCTTTCCTGAGCTTGTAAAGATCCGCTGGGCCGTGCACCAAATCTGCAGCCAACAACTGCCCAAGTATGGCTGGACCAAGGCCGTCAATGTCCATGGCTCCCTTGGAAGCGAAGTGAATCAGCCGCTCCAGCCGCTGTGCCGGGCACTGCGCGTTCACGCAGCGCGTCGCCGCTTCCCCAGGTTCCCGCACCACTTGCTCTCCGCAGGAAGGGCACCGCTCAGGCATTTTGAAGACTACCTCACTGCCATCGCGCCTTTCTGGTAACGAGCGCACAATCTCAGGGATCACATCTCCCGCCTTCTGCAGTACTACATAATCCCCAATGCGGATATCCCTGCTGCCCACAATATCTTCGTTGTGCAGCGTGGCTCGACTCACTGTGGACCCGGCCACAGTAACAGGCTCCAGCTCAGCCAAGGGAGTCAACGTGCCGGTACGCCCCACCTGCACGGCAATATTCACAACCTTGGTGATCACCTGCTCAGCAGGGAACTTGTAGGCGATAGCCCATCTAGGGCTGCGGGCTGTACTGCCCAGCGTGCTCTGGATATCAAACTCATTGACCTTTATGACGATCCCATCGATTTCATAAGGTAGAGAACTTCTCTTCTGCTCCCAGGTGCGGATAAAGTCCAACACCTCCGCAAAAGTGCTGCACACTCTGAAATGGGGGTTAACCCGCAGCCCCAAACAGCGCAGGTATTCGAGGGCCTCACCTTGGGTTTTGACCTCACCATGCAGCGCTGAGCCCAAAGCAAAGAGGAAAATGTCCAGAGGCCTCTGCGCGGTCAAGCGGGGGTCTAACTGCCTAAGTGATCCAGCCGCGGCGTTGCGGGGATTGGCAAACACACTCTCCCCTGCCCTTTTCCGCTCCTCGTTAAAGGTTAGAAAATCCTCACGATTGATGAACACTTCACCCCGGACATTAATGGTCCTAGGTTCATTCAGCCGCAGAGGCAGGGAACGGACGGTGCGCAGATTGGCAGTAACATCCTCGCCTGTTTGGCCATCGCCCCTAGTAGCTCCACGCACAAAAACTCCATCCTGGTAGTCCAAGGACACGGAAAGCCCGTCGATTTTCAGCTCACACACAAAAGTAACGGGCTGGCCAGCCTGCCTCTCCACCCTTTCCTGGAAGGCTTCTAACTCTTCAAAAGAAAAGGCATTGCTCAAACTCAGTAAGGGTTCCCCATGCTGGACGGCGGCAAATCTAGCGCTAGGCTCATGGCCCACCCTCTGCGTGGGGGAATCCGCCGTAATCAGCTCGGGATACTGCTCCTCAAGCTCAGCCAGTTCCCTCATTAAGGCGTCGTATTCGGCGTCGGAGATCGTAGGTTGATCTAAGACATAGTAGCGATAGTTGTGTTCCCGGATCTCCCGGCGCAGCTGTTCAACTCGTTTTTGAACCTCTACCATGGCCGGCATTCCTCCCTGTTAAACCTTAGTGATCGGTGCCAGGTGCGCCATAACCTTTTTGATGCCTTTCCCAGGAAAGGCGATACTCAAAAGGAGATCGCCACCAGAATCACTCACCGACACCACCATACCGCGTCCCCAGACTTTGTGCTCCACCTTATCTCCTACCTGGTAGGCGTCTGGCGAGACTCCTGGTTTGGGCGCAGTTGGGGGCAAAATCCTCTGCACGCTCATGAAGCTGGAACCCTGTTCCTCCAGATACTGCCCATCGATCTCCCGTACAAAGCTGGAGACCGCATTGGGCCTGGTGGCCCCATATAATGTGCGCTGTTGGGCGCAGGTTAGAAACAGGCGCTCCTGGGCCCTGGTCATGGCCACATACATCAGCCGCCTCTCTTCTTCCACCTGCCCTTCTTCAAAAGTGGAACGGGCATGGGGGAAGATCCCCTCCTCCAAGCCCACGATGAATACTACTGGAAACTCCAAACCCTTAGAGGCATGGACGGTCATCATGCTCACCGCATTAGCCTCCGCATCGTAGGTGTCCACATCACTGATCAGGGCCACGTATTCCAACAGTGCCCCCAGATCCGCCGCCGAACCCTCCGTTTCGAACTGTTTGGTTAAGGACAGGAATTCTTGGAGGTTCTCCATTCGGATCTGGGCTTCTTCATCTCCCTCAGCTTGAAGTTCAGCTAGATAGCCACTCTGCTCTAGAACAGCCTGAACCAGCTCAGTGAGATCAAGTTCCCCTGACTGCTCACAGAGACTGTCAATGAGGTTCTTAAACCCTCGCAGTGCCTTGACGAACCTAGGGCTGAGGCCGTCAATACCATCAAGGTAAGACAGGGCCTCAAACAAGCTGATCCCGAACTCTTGGGCATAGGCACTGAGGCGGGCAATGGTGGAAGCGCCAATACCTCTCTTCGGCGTGTTCACCACTCGCACAAAACTCAGATCACTATGGGGATTGTTGATGAGGCGCAGATAGGCCAAGAGGTCTTTGATCTCCTTACGCTCATAGAAACGCAGGCCAGCCACAATGCGGTAGGGTACTCCGCTGCGCATAAACTCTTCCTCTAAAACCCGGGACAGGGCATGGGTGCGGTAGAGAATGGTGAAATCCCGATAGGACCAGCCCCGCTCCTTTTGGAGTCTCCTGATCGTGTCCGCAACAAAACGGGCTTCTCCCCGCTCATTGTCCCCTTGGTAGAAAACTGCCTTTTCTCCTGGGTCCCGCTTCGTCCACAGCTGTTTTGCTTTTCTCTCCGTGTTGTTGCTGATGACGGAATTGGCAGCCCCTAATATGTTCTGTGTGGAGCGGTAATTCTCCTCGAGTTTCACCACCTGAGCGCCGGGAAAATCCTTTTCAAACTCCAAGATATTGCGGATGTCCGCCCCACGGAAAGCATAGATGCTCTGGTCCTCATCCCCAACCACACAGATATTTCCCGTACGCTGGGCAAGGATATGAACCAGCTCATACTGGGCCCTATTGGTATCTTGATACTCATCAACGAGAATATGTTCGAAGCGTTCTTGATACTTGTTCTTGATCTGAGGATGCTGCTGGAACATACGCACTACAACCATGATCAGATCATCGAAATCCAAGGCATTGTTCTGCACCAATTTCTGCTGATACTTCCCATACACTTTGGCAACAGTCTGCTCCCAAAAATCTCCCCCTGCTGCGGGATACTCCTCAGGTGTGATCAGCTCATCCTTGGCCTTGCTGATGGACGCCAACAGCGCCTTGGGCGGGATGCGTTTAGGATCGAGGTTGAGTTCTCTGCAGACCTCCCTGATCAAGGCAAGCTGCTCTGTTTGGTCGAAGATTTGAAAGTTGGGCTGGTAAGCTGAGTAGGCCACCTCAGAGCGCAGGATGCGCACACAGAGAGAGTGGAAGGTACCCATGGCCACCTGCTCGGCACTGGGACCGATGAGGGCATGCAGCCGCTCCCGCATTTCTTGAGCCGCCTTATTGGTGAAAGTTACCGCGGCGATTCTGTAGGGTGGAACTTGACGCTCCCTGATCAGATAAGCGATTCGCGTGGTAAGCACCCGGGTCTTACCGCTGCCTGCCCCTGCTATAACTAGTAGGGGGCCTTCCGTGGTTGTCACTGCGAGTTTTTGATTTGGATTTAAGCCCTGTAAATAGTCCATCTCCATCTCCTTTAAGCAAAAAACCCTTCCTATCCACAGCGGTTTTCCAGCGCTTCCCTGCAGGGCAGCGCCCCTCAACCGAGAAATAAGACCTGCAGAAAATACCGACAAAAATGGAAGGAAGGAACAGTCATTTTGCGGCACTATTCTTTGTTACTAATCATTCTTTTGCTGGCAGTTACTCTGGGAGGTTGCCTAACTACTCTCCCCCCATCGTCCACCCCAGGCGAAACGCCCACTGGCGGCGTGAAAGGTTCCCTCACAGGCATCGTTCACGATGCTTACTCGGGCCTGAAGCTGTGGAGCGGAAAGGTAACCCTCACCCGTTCAGGCTCCCCAGGATACAGCACTTCCATTTCCGGCGGTGCCTTTGAATTCCAAGGGGTTGTGCCAGGTACTTACACTTTAACAATCAATGCACTGCACCATAAACAGCTGCAGAAACAGGTGGTAGTCACGTCTAACGGTTCCACCATCACCGAAACCCTGACACCCATTTTTTCTACAAGCGAATTGGATCTCCTGGCCCGGCTGGTTCATGCAGAGGCCAAGGGCGAAAGCTACCAAGGCCAAGTGGCAGTAGCAGCGTCAGTGCTGAACCGCGTGGTACATCCGGACTATCCCAATACCTTAAGAGGAGTGGTCAACCAAGTGATCGTATCAGGAGGCAGGAGCTACTATCAATATGAACCGGTATTAAATGGCACCATCCATATCGCCGCCAGCCAAACCGCGAAAGATGCCGTAGCCGACGCCTTGGCTGGCTGGGATCCCAGCTTAGGCGCAACAGGGTTTTTCGCCCCTGCCAAGGTGGGACGAAGCTCCTGGGTTTGGAGCCGAACCCCCACTGTGACCATAGGCAACCACCGCTTCTTCAAGTGATGATAAAGACACCTCCCAGTGCGGAAGGTGTCTTCTCGTCTTACAAAGTATCCTAGAGGAGAAGCGCTCCGCTGGATCAGTTGCCCGACAGACTGGAGCGGCCCAGCAGCTCCTCCCATACCGACTCCAAACCAATCCTTCTAAAGACCAAAAGCACCAGGAGGTGGTAAAGGAGATCGCTGACCTCATAGACCAGCTCTTCATCATCTTTGTTCTTCCCCGCAATAATCACTTCTGCGGCTTCTTCTCCAAAGGCCTTGAGTATCTTGTCCAAACCGTTTTCCATCAAGTAGTTGGTATATGAACCTACCTTCGGCGAACGCCTCCGGTCCTCAATGCTGGCATAGAGCCAAGAGAGGGCTTCGCGGTGGGGCAGCAGATCACTCTGGTCCGGGCCATCGGACATAATGAGGTTATGAAAACAGGTGTAGGAATCGCCATCATCATCGCACGCTCCGTGGCCATGCTGATCCACCGTGATCAGGACAGTATCCCGATCGCAGTCGGCGGTTATGCGCCGTACTTTTTGGACATTGCCAGCTTCTGCACCCTTCTTCCATATCTGTTGACGTTTGCGGCTGTAAAACCAGGTTTCCCCTGTCTGCAGCGTTTTATTGAATGCCTCTTCATTCATGTAGGCCATCATCAAAACTCGTCCTTGGGTATCCTGAATGATGGCTGGCACTAGACCATTTTCATCATACTTAATCATGATGTCACCCCCGATTCTATTCCCACTCAATGGTCGCCGGCGGTTTGGGACTGATGTCATAGACTACCCTGCCGATGCCCTCCACTTCCTTCAGTAGGCGTTCACTAATGGAAGCCAAGAGTTCATAGGGGACCCGCACCCAGTCGGCACTCATCCCATCCCTGCTGGTTACGAAACGCAGGCCCACCACATAATCAAAGGTCCGTCCGCTCCTCCCCACTCCAGTAGTACGCAGGTCAGTGAGGACAACCGCAGCCTGCCATATTTTATCATACCAGCCAGCTCTGCGGATCTCTTCCATGACAATGGCATCCGCTTCCCGCAGGATGCCTAGTTTCTCCTTGGTTACAGACCCCAGAACACGCACAGCCAGCCCCGGCCCTGGGAAGGGGTGCCTCCAGAGGATCTCCTGGGGAATTTGGAGTTTTTCCCCGAGTAGGCGCACCTCATCCTTAAAGAGGGGAGTTAGGGGCTCAACCAGTTCAAAGCGGAGATCTTCCGGCAGGCCGCCTACATTGTGATGGGATTTGACAAAGGTGCCTGGGCCCACACCACTCTCCAGCACATCTGGGTACACTGTTCCCTGAACCAAGAAAGCCGCATCCCCCAGTTTGGCCGCTTCTTCTTCAAAGACCCTAATAAACTCTATGCCTATTATCTTGCGTTTTTGTTCGGGATCCTCTATTCCCTCCAGCTTATTTAAGAAACGGTCTTGAGCCTGGACATGGATTAAAGGAATACCAAACTGCCCTTCAAAGGTGTTGACGATCTGTTCACTCTCGCCCTTACGCATTAACCCATGGTCAACATAGATACAGGTGAGGCGATCACCAATGGCACGGTGCACCAAGACCGCGGCTACCGATGAATCCACCCCACCGCTCAGTCCACAAATAGCCCTGCCGCTGCCCACCTGCGACCGGATTTTGTCCACAGCCTGCTCTAGAAAGGAGTCCATGCTCCAGTCCCGCTCACTGCCGCAAGCCTCGTTCAAGAATCCTTCTAGAGGATAATCCCAGGCATCCTCATCGCCTAGCCGCAGAATGGGCCTAGATAGCTGAGCGAGGTCTTCCTCTAGACGCGGGGAAATTCGCCCCACAAGAATAATTCCGCTGGGTTCAGCTTTTTGGAGAGCTTGAACCACGGCAGAACCCGGGACGATTTCACTGTAGATTCCTAAGGCACGTACCTTCCTCGCAACATCCTGCGCATATAGAGAGCCGCCATCTACCACTAAGATTCGTTTCAAGAAGCAACCCTCCGCCTTATTTCTCGAGCACACCCACATAGGGCAGTTCCCTATGCCTATGATTGTAATCTAGCCCGTATCCTATCACAAATTCATCTGGTATAGCAAAACCTACATAGTCAGGTGTGAACTCAGTACGCCTTCTTTCGGGTTTATCGAGAAGGACAGCCGTCTTTAAGGTAGCAGGCTTGCGGGACTTCAGGAGCTGAGAGAGGTATGATAGGGTGAGCCCTGAGTCCACAATGTCTTCCACAACGAGAATATCTCTGCCTTCAATGGGCCGATCCAAGTCTTTGAGCAGCTGCACAACTCCAGAAGTCTCGGTGGCTTCCCCATAACTGGAGATGGCCATAAAATCCACCTCCAGAGGTACGGAGATGTGCCGGATTAGGTCACTCATAAACACTACAGCGCCTTTGAGAATACCGATGACCAGAATGCTCCGGCCCTGGTAGTCTGCGCTGATTTCCCGTCCCAATTCCTGCACCCGCCGGGCAATTTCCTCTGCACTGATTAAAACTCTGACCTGCAAGGCAATCCCACCTGCTGACGATTTTCGTACTAGTATTTTCGCCACGGTCCCCGTGATCCCTTGTAAATGCAGTGTTAACTTAAAAAAGACCCTGCCCGGAGGCAGAGTCTTTAAGGATTCAGCTTACATCATGCCCTGCATGCCCATGTTGGCAGCTGGGTTGGGATTCTCTTCAGGTTTGTCCACCACTAGGCATTCGGTGGTGAGAATCATGGCGCCGATGGATGCGGCGTTCTGGAGGGCACTTCTAGTAACCATGGCTGGGTCGATAATACCCCGTTCCACCATATCTACGTACTGCTCGGTGAGAACGTCAAAACCTACGCCCTTAGGCGAATTCTTGACCTTCTCCACCACGATGGCGCCTTCCAGGCCAGCGTTGTTGGCAATCATCCTCAAAGGTTCAGCGAGCACACGACGGATGATGTTCACCCCGGTACCCTCATCGCCTGGCAGGTCAAGGCTATCAAGCACATCGATGGCGTCAACCAGCATGGTGCCGCCGCCAGCTACGATGCCTTCCTCAACTGCAGCCCGTGTTGCGGACAGAGCGTCTTCAATGCGGTGTTTCTTCTCTTTGAGTTCGGTTTCAGTTGGGGCACCCACTTGAATCACCGCAACGCCACCAGAGAGCTTAGCCAAGCGCTCTTGCAGCTTCTCCCTGTCATAGTCAGAGGTGGTATCTTCGATCTCGGTGCGGATCTGGTTGATGCGACCTTGGATAGCCTCAGCGGTGCCGCGGCCGTCAACGATGGTGGTGTCTTCCTTGGTCACGATAATCTGACGCGCCTGGCCCAGCATATCCAAGGTGGTGTTTTCGAGTTTGAGACCCAAATCTTCGCTTACCACTTGACCGCCTGTTACCACAGCGATATCTTCCAGCATGGCCTTGCGGCGATCACCGAAGCCAGGAGCCTTAACCGCCACAACGCTCAGGGTTCCCCTCAGCTTGTTCAGTACTAAGGTTGCCAGCGCCTCGCCTTCTACGTCTTCAGCAATGATCAGAAGGGGCTTACCCATCTGCATGGTCTTCTCCAACACTGGCAGAATGTCAGCTACAGCGCTGATCTTGCGGTCAGTGATGAGGATATAGGCTTCCTCCAAAACAGCTTCCATACGGTCGGTATCAGTAACCATGTAGTGCGATACATAGCCCCTATCAAACTGCATACCTTCTACAACTTCCAGGGTGGTGCCGATGGTGTTGGACTCTTCCACGGTGATAACTCCGTCTTTGCCCACCTTCTCCATGGCGTCAGCAATAAGGTCGCCAATCTGTTTATCGCTGGCGGAGATGGAAGCTACTTGAGAGATAGCATCTCTGGTCTCGATTGGTTTAGCTGTGGCCTTTATCTCAGCTACTACAGCTTCAACAGCTCTTTCAATACCGCGCTTTAAGAAAATGGGGTTAGCACCGGCTGCCACATTTCTCAGACCTTCCCGCACGATGGCCTGGGCCAGCACGGTAGCAGTTGTGGTACCATCACCGGCCACATCGTTGGTCTTGGTGGCTACTTCTTTGACCAGTTGAGCGCCGAGGTTTTCAAAGGCATCTTCCAGCTCAATCTCGCGGGCGATGGTTACGCCGTCATTGGTAATAGTTGGGGAACCATAGGATTTCTCGATAACAACATTGCGGCCTTTAGGGCCAAGTGTGATCTTCACGGCATCAGCCAGTGCGTTGACACCTGCTTCTAACTTCTTTCGGGCATCTTCCCGAAAAAGCAAATCTTTAGCCATAGATAGTCACCTTCCTCGTTAAATTTATCCTACAATAGCGAGCAAGTCAGATTCCCTGAGAATCAGGAGCTCTTCGCCTTCATACTTGATTTCGGTGCCGGCGTACTTGGCAAACAAGACTGTGTCGCCCTCCTTGACAGTCATGGGCACCAGTTTACCGTCTTCACCGTATTTCCCAGGGCCTACTGCCAGGATCTTGCCCTGCTGAGGCTTTTCTTTGGCTGTGTCTGGCAATACGATGCCGCTGGCAGTTCTCTCTTCTGCCTCTACAACCTTGAGAACTACACGATCTCCTAATGGTTTAATGTTCAACTGTGTGTACCCCCTTCAATTTCCTCTTGTTAGCACTCATAGTCAGTGAGTGCTAAATCTATACCATATGTTAATCAACCACTCCAGTTTTTGCAAGCCTTCCCATTTGGCAAGAGTGGGCTATATCGTCCGTTTTCCCACGATTTTCCCAACTAGCTCCCAAAAGCTAGCGTTCCCTTACCAAAGCTCCCCACCCCGTTTGCGGCTCCCAAATTACCACACCAGGACTGACGCTGCATTCCAAGCAAAAACGCAGATCGTCCCAGAGGCCCAAGGCCTGCAGGCGTCGGCCATGGGCGCTGTCCACCAGAGCATCTACGGGAGTATGCTCATAGAGCAGACGGGCGGCCTTAGCGCCATCGTCCCACTCCCGCACAGCGAGGAGGCTGGCAATGAGCCCCGCACACCAGGTGTCTTCCAAGGAGAACTTCCCCTCTAGGCCCGCGGGCAGAAACACAACATCGCGTCCTGACCGTTCCAGATAGGCCGCCACCGCCTGAGCCGAGCGCAGGCTGGCCAGAACCACCTGCGCTGCTCCCTGGGCAGCTTGAACCGCCTTCGTTCCGTTGGTGGTGGAGCAAACCAGCTCGCCCCCTGTGTAACTCTTGCCGTAGTGCTCCAAGGGAGAGTTGCCAAAATCAAAGCCGGGAATCTTCACGGCATTTCTTTCCCCGGCCAACAGGTACTTTGGATTCTCATTTTTCATGCGCTGAGCCTCTGCTACGTCGTTCACTGGGAAGAAGCGCTCCATCCCAGCTTCTAAGGCGGTAAGAACGGTGGTGCTGAATCGAAACACATCCATCACCACGCAGGTCTTCCCGCATAAATCGTGGTGTCCAACTTCGTCTGGACTTAGTATTACTTCTACCCTCACAAATATCCCCCTTAAGCATCGCCCAGGCGCAGATTAGCCACTGCATTTAAGGCGTGATCACTGCGCTGGCCCGCGAGATACCGGAAATAGCCGGCGCTGCCGATCATGGCAGCATTGTCCGTACACAAGTGCACTGGGGGATAGAGGAGCTCTTTTCCGCGTGATTCTGCTTCCGCTTGGACATGCTCCCGGAAGGTCTGATTGGCGGCCACACCTCCTGAGAGGATGACACTATCTACCTCGTATTGCTCAGCGGCAGCCATGAGCTTCTGGGTAAGCACGTCAATAATGGCCCATTGGAAACTCGCTGCAAAATCAGCCAAAGGAACCTCCTGCTTCTTCTGTCCCATCTCGTTTAGGTAGTTTAGGGCAGCCGTTTTCAGGCCGCTGAAGGAAAAGTCAAAGGTATCCCCATCCGTTAAGCCTCTGGGGAAATGGATAGCTTCCATATCACCAGCCCGTGCCAGTTTCTCAATTTGAGGCCCACCGGGATAAGGCAGACCCAAGACCCTGGCCACCTTGTCGAAAGCCTCCCCAGCAGCATCATCCCGCGTCCTCCCCAGGATTTCATACTCTCCCAACCTGGGTATCAGGAGCAGATCTGTATGTCCACCGGACACTGTAAGGCAGACCAGGGGCGGCTTAATCTCTTTCCCAGTAAGAAAGTTGGCGTAGATATGACCCTCAATGTGGTTCACACCAACTAAAGGTTTCTGGGCAGCAAAAGCTAGGGCCTTGGCGGCCCCTACACCAACCAGCAGGCTGCCCACTAGCCCTGGTCCATAGGTTACAGCAATCACCTCTAAATCAGCCAGAGTCACCTCAGCCTGCTGGAGAGCTTCATGGATAACGGGGAATATGGATTCAATATGGTGGCGGGACGCGATCTCCGGCACCACTCCCCCGTATTTCTGATGAATATCAATCTGGGACAAGACCACATTGGACAAAATCTCCCTGCCATCCTTAATGACGGCAGCCGCGGTTTCGTCGCAGCTGGTCTCAATTCCCAGTGTTAGTCCACTCTTCACCCAATTCCCTCCACATAATTAGCGCATCTTCTTTGTCATCCTGGTAGTATTCCTTGCGGATCCCCTTGGGCTCAAAACCCAGTTTGGTATAGAGAGCCTGTGCCCCCGCGTTGGAAACACGCACTTCCAGGGTCATGGCACACACTCCGCGGGCCACACCAAATTTGGTGAGCTCGTCGAGGAGGCCCTGGCCGATACCCTGCCTTCTATAGGCTGGGTCAACCCCAATGTTGGTAATATGTCCCTCGTCCAGAATGATCCACATTCCAGCATAGCCTACAACGCGCTCTCCCACAAGGGCAACAAGGTAAATCGCCGCGTCATTGCGGGTGAGTTCGCTGAAGAAAATGTTCTTAGACCAGGGATTGGGGAAACACTTGCGTTCCACCAGATGGACCTGGGGAATATCCTCCACAGTCATACAGCGATAGGTCACGCTTTGTCCTGCCACTTTCGCTCCGCCTCCGTAAGACGCATATAAGTAGGGTTCAACGCAAAGGCATCGCTCACGTCCCCAGCCAAAAAACGCAGGTAACCCAAGTGCGCAGCAGCGCTGGGGCGCAGCAGGCTCTGGGACGAGGGCGGAAAAACGGCCCCGGGAAGGGCAGCCTCAATCTCACTTCTATAGTTGACGGCACCATCCCCCACAAAAAGACAAGGCTCCGCGGGGTTTGCCGCGCACCAGTCCAGGATGTCACTTAAGGCTCCATGCCCTGGCTCGGTGAGACTCCGGCCGTTTTGAAAGGCCTGCCAAAAGGCTGACTGACGCCGGGCATCAATCAGGGCTACTACAATGCCAGGAAACACTTGGAACTGCCAGCCGTAGGCCTCTAGAGTGGTTACGCCCACCAAGGGAATACCCAGAGTGTAACCGAAACCTTTAGCGGTGGCTAGGCCGATTCTCAGCCCTGTAAATGAACCAGGACCGGTAACAACGCTGATCAGTCCCACTTCCTCCAGCTTTACCCTGGCATGGCCCAGAAGCTCTTCTAGGGCAGGCAGCAGCCGTTCGGAATGGGTAGTTCGGATGTTGAGTAGCGATTCGCCCACCAGCTCCTCGCCGCTGAGCAGCGCTGCTCCGCCTGTCATGGTTGAAGTATCAATCCCTAAGACGTACACCGCTCAGCCCCCTCAACCTCTCCATGATCTCTCTGCCCCTCTGGCCTCGGCCGGCGAAGATCAGCTTGCGGCCTTGAGTGGACGTCTTTTCCAGGGTGATGTCCACTCGCTCTCCGGGCAGATGCGCCTCAAACAGGTTTCCCCATTCCACAACTGTGATGCCGGAACCATAGAAATAATCCTGGTAGCCGGTGTTCTCCAGCTCCAGTTCATCTTCTAGACGATAAAAGTCAAAGTGATAAAGAAGTCCCCCTTCTCCCTCATACTCATTGAGGATGGAAAAGGTGGGGCTGGTTACCACTTCTGCGGGGATACCAAGAGCTTGGGCCACTCCCTTGACAAACAGGGTTTTGCCCGCACCCAATTCCCCGTTCAAATTAAGCAGATCTCCAGGTAGGAGCAGCTCACCCACTGCTTTGGCAGCGAGCATGGTCTCCTCCGGGCTGTTTGATACAGCTTCTAGCAAAATCTCTTCCTCCCTGAACGCGCTGAGCAGGTGTTCAGGCCCCATATCGGGGCCTGAACTCCCAAAGCTTAATGTTGGAAAACCACTCTACCGTGAATCAACACCTTCTCCACTCGAGACTGAATGGCTAAGGGATCGCCGCTCCAGAGAACTAAATCGGCCATTTTACCCACTTCAATGGAACCATAGCGATCATCAATTCCCAAAATCTTGGCTGGGTTGATAGTGATCGCCTTTAACGCTTCCTCATAGGGTAGGCCCGCCTTTACAGCATAGGCCGCAGCGGTGGGCAGGTACCCCACGGGAATCACCGGGTGATCCATGGTGATGGCTACAGAAATGCCGCCTTCCCACAGAACCCTGAGAGTGTCAAAGGAGAGCTCCTTCAGTTCTACCTTGGAGCGGTTGCTTAAAGTCGGCCCTACAATGGCCCACACTCCAGCTTCCCTGAGCTCATCTACTATCTTGTGGCCTTCAGTGCAGTGTTCAATGCTGATATCCAGGTTAAACTCCTTAGCGATCCGGAGCGCGGTCATTATATCATCGGCGCGGTGAGCGTGAGCCCGTACAGGCAGCTCCCGTTTCAGCGCCTTGGCCAGCACTTCCAGTCTCAAGTCCCGTTCCGGTTCTTTATCGGGATCAGTCTTAGCTTTCTCCAATTTGGCCAGGTAATTCTGGGCTTTAACCAGGTTCTCCCTTAAGATGGCTGCTGTGGCCATTCTGGTGGACGGTGATTTCTTTTGATTAGAATACACCCTTTTCGGATTCTCCCCGAAGGCCACTTTCAGCCCGCCATTCTCCTTGATCATCATCTCTTCCACAGTATTGCCATGGAGATGGATCACCACGCCCTGGCCGCCAATCACATTGGCGCTGCCAGGGAGCACACACATGGCGGTAACTCCGCCCTGGAGAGCTTCCAAAATACCTTCGTCGTGGGGGTTGATACCATCCAAAGCCCTTACATGGGGGGTGACAGGATCAACTGCTTCGTTTCCGTCAGCACCTTCCCAGCCCAGACCTTCCTCATACACTCCTGCATGGCCGTGGGGATCGATTAAACCAGGCGTTAGGATCCTACCCGCTGCGTCAATTACCTCAGCCTCGGCAGGAATTTCCACCTGTCCCACCGCAGTTATTCTCCCTTGATCATCAATAAGTACATGTCCATCTTGGACTCCGTTGGTGATAGTATGCAACTTCGCGTTCTTAATCGCTAACAAATCCTCGCCTCCTTCATGCACATGGTTTTCATGTTCACCGTGAAGGCGGGGATTCCTGCCGTGGAGATTTAGTTAGCCAAGACAGCTTGGACAAAATGTCGAAAAAGAGCCCTGGCTGCTGGGCAGCGTTCCTCCATGAGTTCTGGGTGCCACTGCACCCCCAGCACAAAACTTCCCGATGTGCTCTCCACCGCTTCCACAACCCCATCAGGTGCCTCAGCGGAGACCCTGAGCCCTGTTCCCACTTTAGCTATAGCTTGATGGTGATAGGAGTTAACCTGGGCATCACTGCCCACAATGCTGCTGAGCAGACTGCCAGGCTGTATGGAGACAGAATGGGTACCGTACCACTTGGGAGCCTCCTGCCTGTGTTTGATGGCACCTGGAATCTGCTCTGGGATATCCTGCACGAGGGTTCCTCCCAAAGCCACATTGAGTACCTGAGCTCCCCTGCAGATGGCCAAAATGGGCAGGTTTCGCTCTAAAGCGAGTTCAGTCACGGCTAGATCCAGCTCATCCCGGAGAGGATTGATTTCCCCGCAGGCTCTGTGCGGAGCTTCCCCATAACGTTGGGGGTCCACATCGACGCCCCCCGTTAACACCACACCCCGCACTTGATGGAGTACAGTTCTTATTCCCTCCAAGGGCTGGTAGGGAATGATGATGGGGATTCCCCCTGCGTTATGGATCGCGTTGACATAGGCCGCGTTCAGAAAGTAGCGGTCAGGTTGGTCACTGCTGTGCTGTGCAACTAATCCGATCAGAGCTTGAGTATTGGACACAACGACACCTCCTTGTGGACGCAAAAAAACACTCAACCAGTGAGTGTTCCCGATCAGTTCAACTACATCTTCACCAACCCCAAACTGATCTTCAATGCTTGATCAATCTGGGCCATTGTTTCTTCATCCAAGTGGGCAATCTTCTCTTTCAACCGGCGCTTATCAATGGTGCGGATCTGCTCCAGCAGAATAACAGAATCCCTCTCCAGGGCGAAATTGGAGCTATCGAGCTCCACATGGGTGGGAAGCTTCGCCTTTTTGATCCGCGAAGTGATGGCCGCCACGATGGTGGTGGGGCTGTATTTGTTACCGATATCATTTTGCAGAATCAAAACCGGCCTGACTCCACCTTGTTCAGAACCGATCACGGGGTTCAAATTGGCGTAATATATGTCCCCACGCAAAACGTTGTCCACTCTATTCAGCCTCCGCCAATTGGCGCTCGTAGTCTTCCAAAAGGTCTTCGTCATTACCTTCTTCAGCAAGGGTGAGGTTGAGTTCGCCCATGATCTGATAGCCGACGCGCAATTTGTCCTGCAGCGTCGCTGCTTCTCTCTCCATTATATACAGCTGCACAACATTTTGTATAAACTGACTGCGGTTAATTTTCTCTGCATGGGCGATGTTGTCGATCTTGGCAAGAAGGGCGGTTGGAATGCGGATATTAACCCGTTTGGTATCCACTAGGAAGTCACCTCATTTGGACGCTAACTCAAAGCCATTATACCGCCTGCCGCGAATAACTGTCAACAATGGCAACATTTGCCCTTTTCCATGTTTTGTGGTAGACTCTTACATAAACAGCTCGACCTTTACATACTTTGGGGGTGGGGTGATGAATGTGTTAGGTTCAAGGCTGCGCCAACGCCGCCGTCAGCTGGGTCTGCGCCAAAAGGATGTAGCCGGCGAGGAATCTGCCAGCTTTCTCAGCAAGGTAGAATGCGGGGCCGCCCACCCGTCCCTGAGCAATCTGCGGCAATGGTCCTCGGTACTGGGAACAACCGCCAGCGATCTCTTAGGAGAGCACCTGGTGCTGGAGGCAGCAAAGCACTCCATACTCCTTACCGACCAATGCCTCGGCTATCTCGATCTGCTGCCCAGCTCAGAGCTCACTGACTTTCTTCGAGGTCTAACCAGAAGTGCAGCTTCCCTGAGTACGCCGGTACCCAGCCCTCCACCAGACCCTTCTCTGGAGTACCTAACGGCACTGGTGCACCTGCACCGAGGCAGGCCAGACAGTGCAGAAGAGATCATTCTTGGAACCCTATCCCGGGCCCGGAGCACACCTTGGCGCATCTTCCACCTCTCCCTATTATGCCTAATCTATGAGGGGCTAAGCGAGCCAGGTAAGAAGCAGAAGGCCCAGGAAGATCTGCGCTCCAGCTTAGCTGAGCTGGACCACGATCAGCTGCTCAGGTCACTCTCCGAACCTCACCTCTTATCACCAGTTGAGCTGGACCTGATCAAACTGGGCGCCTTTTTGAAACATTCCCATCTCTTTTTGGACTAAGGGCACCTATTGCTGAAAAAGGAAAACCACCCGAGAGACTCGGGTGGTTGTTGTTTCCTATGGTTCTTAGAAAGGAACCTTGACGGTGGCAGAGATGAGTTCCTTGGCAGGATTGTTGCCTTCGGAGTCTTTGTAACCCTTGTCTGCCATGACCTTTTGAACGGTCAGGGTCAAGAGAGTATCGCTGAGGCCGATCTTGTACTCGCTAACCAGCTTCAGGTCGATGATTTTGCCTTCGTGAGCGTAGGATGCAGCTGGCTTCAGAACCAGTTTGTCGGTGGCCTTTACATAACCATCAACGCCGGCACCAAACTTATCCTTAGTTTCGAACGTGGCGTTGGCTCTCAGCCATACCATATCCTGTACTACAGGGGCAGATGCCTTAACATTGACGCTGCCGAACTTCATGTTGGCGAACTTCAGGGTTGCGCCGAAGGCAGGTGCAGTATTGGTAAACCATGCCTTGTCGTCAAACAGCTTATCGTATGCCAAAGCATCGCTCATGCGGTAGTTGGCACTGAGGCTGAACTCATTGGCGTTGTCGCCGTCTTTAACAACGGTCAGCTTAGCACTTGCAATAGCCTGGAGAGCAGCATCTGCGTAAGTTACTTTACCGTTGACAACGGTGTTCTTAGCAACGGGACCTTGACCGCCCCAGTGATCGTTGGCGTTGGTTACGCTGGCTTCTACCTTGACTGTTTCGGTTACCTGAGCATCAGCACCGAAACCAAGAGCCAAACCGAGATCCTTTTGAATATCTACACCAACAGCACCCTTGAGGTTGACAGTCATGTCACCGGTGGGAAGAGCGTAACCAGCTTGACCAACAACGATGTTGTTGGCGGGATCAGCATTCCAGTCTCTGGCAAAAGCCAAGCCAAGGCTGATGTCACCGATGTTGCCATCGGCAAACGCCTTAACAGAGTTCTTTTGGTCAAAGTCAACTGTAAGTGTGGCCAGATCCATTACAGGAACTTCCATACGGGCACGCACTTTAGCAGCCGCTTTACCAGCAGAAATCATGCCGAAGTATGTGGCCTTATCGCTGAGTTCTTGCCCGTTGCCCCATACCCATGCCTTGAAGTATTGGTCGTACAGGCTGAGTTGGTACTTGCCGAGAGAAGCTGCGAGTTTGTGTTCGTCATCTACACCAAGGTTGATGCCGCCAGTGAACTCCCAGTTCAGGTTGGTGGTAGGCTCTTCGTCTTCCTCGCCCTCAATCTCGGTCTCGCTCTTGGCGGTACCTTTTACGGACAAGGTTACGGTTGCATTCAATTGATAGTCGTCTTTGAATACCTTAAAGCCCTCGCTGGAACCGGTGGCTTTAAACTCACCGCTCCACACTACCTCTGCCATTGCACTGCCGGCCAGAGCCATAAGCAGTACAAGGGTGAGTACCATTACTTTTCTCATCATTCTTTTTTCCCCCTCAGTTTTTGGAAAATCTTTTGCTACAGCATCTCCACATTACCATCGGAGTG
>DURH01000005.1 GCA_012837385.1 Bacillota bacterium | reverse complement strand
TGCGGGGGAAGACTATTGTCGGTGCTAGAATTGGTGGCGTTCCCCAGATGACCTTGGAGTGGGTATTGAAACAGCACGGAATCAAGCCCTTTGAGGATGTGGAGATTATCACCAGCCTGGCCTTTGAAGCAGCAGTGGGCGCCTTTGAGGCTGGCCTGGGAGATTACATTGCCCAGTTTGAACCTGCCTTGAGTGAGCTGGAGGTTCGGGGCAGAGGCAAAATCGTAGCATCTCTGGGAGCAGAAGCTGGTCCTGTGAGCTACACAGTGTACCATGCTCGGAAGAGCATTCTGGAAGAGAATCCCGATCTGTTCCTGCGTTTTACCAAGGCCATCTATCGCGGCCAGCTCTGGGTAAACGAGCACAGCGCGGAGGAAGTGGCGGAAGTGATTGCCGAGTTCTTCCCGCTGATTGATCATGAGATCTTGGTGCGCAGCATGGGGCTTTACCAATCCATTGACGCCTGGCATCCTTCGCCTGTCATCTCCGAGGAACACTTCCTCCACCTGCAGGAGATCATGATTGAGGCCGGAGAGCTCCAGGAGTACGTTCCTTTCTCTGAGCTCATGAACACAACCATTGCCCAGCAGGCCATGGCTGAAGTGGAGTAATGCTTTCCTGAGGAGGCCTGCTGCATGATAGGGGGGAGGACCGTGGCTCGCGTGGAGCTCCGAGACGTAAGTCTGCATTACCATACTCTCGCAGGCGAAGTTAAGGCCCTGGAAGGAGTGAATCTTTCCATTCAAGACCAGGAGTTTGTGGCGGTTGTGGGACAAAGCGGTTGTGGTAAGAGCACGCTGCTTTCCCTCATCAGTGGGCTTTTAAAGCCCACCAGCGGTTCTGTCTTAATCGATCAGGAAGAGGTGCAGGGCCCTAACAGCAGGGTGGGTTATATGCTCCAAAACGACTACCTTTTTGAGTGGCGTACCATTTTGGATAATGCCCTCTTGGGCCTGGAGATCCGCAAGGAAAAGACCCCTGAGGCGGTGGAGGAAGTCAAGGGCATGCTCAAGGCCTATGGGCTGGGGGGGTTTGAGCATTACTACCCGCCGCAGCTCAGCGGGGGAATGCGCCAGCGGGTGGCCTTAATCCGCACCTTAGCCACCAAACCCGATGTTCTACTCTTAGATGAACCCTTTTCCGCTTTGGATTACCAAAACCGCCTTTCTGTTGGGGAAGAAGTGGTGAAGATCCTGCGGGAGCGCAAAAAAACAGTAATCATGGTTACCCATGACATTCCAGAGGCGGTGAGTATGGCCAACCGGGTGGTGGTGATGACCCCAAGGCCAGGCAGAATCCGCAGCATTCACCGGATTAAGATGTGCGATGAAGGCCTGACACCCCTGCAGACCCGAGAAGTGCCGCAGTTTAGAGAGTACTTCACCACCATCTGGAAGGAGCTGAACCGCGATGATTGAGACCAGCGTCTCCCCAGAACACCAGGCTTACCTCCGCGGCCTGCGCTTGAGGGCAGCCCTGATCCGTTCCACCCAAATTCTCCTTTTGATCGGTCTGTTCGTCCTCTGGGAAGTGGCGGCACGGCAGGGCTGGATCAACGCCTTCATCTTCTCCCAGCCCACCAGAATCTGGGCCGCCCTGGTGCGTCTGTACAGGGAAGGAGATCTCTGGAAGCACTTGGGTTGGACGGTGGGAGAAACTGTGTTGGGCTTTTCGGTTGGCACAGCTGCCGGCATCGTGATCGCGGTGCTCCTGTGGTGGTCGGAGTTCTTCTCCAGGGTAATGGATCCGTACATTGTGGTGCTGAACAGCGTGCCCAAAGTGGCCCTGGGCCCGATCTTCGTGGTCTGGCTGGGTACCACCATCACTGCAGTAGTGGCCATGGCCATCGCCGTTTCCATCATTGTGACCATAATGATGATGCATACAGGGTTTAAGGAAGTAGACCCCAACAAAGTGAAGCTGGTGCGCACTTTTGGCGCCACAAAGGGGCAAGTCCTTTGGAAGGTGATTATCCCTGCCAGCATCCCCACCATGATTGCGGCTTTGAAAGTTAATGTGGGACTGTCCTTGGTGGGAACCATCGTAGGTGAGTTCCTGGCATCCAAAGCTGGTTTAGGTTACCTGATTGTGTATGGCGGCCAGGTATTCAACATGTCCTTGGTGATGGCCAGCGTGCTTCTGCTTCTTGTGGTCTCGGTTTTTCTCTACTACGGGGTGACCTTTTTGGAAGAGAAGGTGACCAAGGGCAGGGAGTAATATGGGGCACGATCAAAGGGCCAGGTTCAGGCCCTTTTTTCGCGCCACAATCCGTTTTGTGGAGGGATTCCCCTAGTATTCCAGAATAGAGAAGGGAATACTGTATTGAGGCTTGGAGCAGGGAGGGGAGCATCATAGGAAGTTTCTTGAAACTTAAGGAATTCTTTTTGACCCACAAACGCTACTACATTGCAGGCGTCTCTTCCTTAATAGTGGTGAACACAGCACAGCTGGTGATGCCCAAAATGATTGGGAATCTCACTGATCTTATCGCTTCCGGGGATTTCGTCCGAGGCGATCTTGTTCGTTTTGTGCTGCTGTTCTTGGGTTTGGCACTGCTCATTGCGGTGTTCCGCTATGCCTGGCGCATCAACATTATGGGCACGGCTAGGAAGATGGAATACACTCTGCGCAATATGCTCTTTGAGCACCTGCAGAGCCTTTCCACCGACTTCTTTAACCGCAACAAAACAGGTGATCTTATGGCCCATGCCACTAATGACATTCATGCTGTGCGCATGGCCTTTGGCCCAGGAATTGTGAGCGCGGTGGATGCCCTGTTTTTGACCACAGTCACCATCTACATGATGGCGAAGACCATCAGCCTCCAACTCACCTTGGTGGCCTTGATTCCTCTGCCCTTTATGGTCGGTATTGGTGTGGGCTTTGGAAGGTTGATCCACAGGCGTTTCCGCCGGGTGCAGGAAGCGTTTTCCCTCCTTACAGACCGGGTGCAGGAAAACTTCTCAGGCATCAGGGTAATCAAGGGTTTTGCCCGGGAGAGAAGAGAGGAAGAGCGCTTTGAGGAAGTAAACGAGCTTAATGTGCAGAGGAATATGGAGCTGGTGCGCATCCACGCCCTGTTCCATCCCCTGATCGGTTTTTGCTCTTCCATCGCGGTGGTCTTGATCTTAGGTTACGGCGGTATGCTGGTGCTGAACGGTTCGATTACTATCGGCGATTTTGTAGCCTTTTACAGCTACCTAGGAACCCTGATTTGGCCCATAATGGCGATCAGCTGGGTGATTAACCTGATTCAGAGGGGCAAAGCCTCCATGGACCGGCTCAACTCCATTTTCTATCAAAAATCCGAGATTGAAAATCCACAGGAAAGCGCCTTGAATCGCCTGGAGGGCAGGATTGAGTTTGAGAACCTGACCTTTTCCTACCCCACTTCCACCGAACCGGTGCTGCAGGGCATTACTGCTGAGATCGCACCTGGCCAAGTGGTAGGCATTCTGGGTAGGACAGGCTCAGGCAAGAGTACCCTGCTTAATCTGCTGCTGCGCCTCTATGATGCCAAACGGGGCATGATCAAACTGGATGGCGTGGATATTCAGGATATCTCCTTAGAAGTTCTGCGCCGGGATATTGGTTATGTTCCCCAAGAGAGCTTTCTGTTTTCCACCACTGTAAAAGAGAACATCGACTTTACCGCTACTGGCAGCGACCTAGAACGGGTGCAGGAATACGCCAAGATCGCCCAGGTTTATGACAACATCATGGAGTTTCCCCAGCAATTTGACACCATTGTGGGTGAGCGGGGGGTTACCCTTTCAGGTGGACAGAAACAGCGCATTGCTTTAGCCCGAGCTTTGATCAAAGAGCCGCAGATTCTGATTCTCGATGACTCCTTCTCTGCAGTGGATACGGAGACTGAGGAGGCTATTTTGCAGAATCTGCGCCGGGTGTTCCCAGGAAAAACGGTAATCATTGTTTCCCACCGTATTTCCACACTGAAGAACGCCAACCACATCCTAGTGCTGGAAGAGGGGAGCATTACCCAGGAAGGCACCCATGATCAGCTTACGGCAGAACCAGGATTGTACCAAGAGCTTTACCAGAAACAGCTCCTAGAAGAACAGATCGAAAGTGTTGGCTAACTCGGCAAGGTAGGTGACAAGGTTGGACCATTTCCAAGAAGAACAGACTCTCGGCAAAGCTTATGACAGCCGGCTTATGCGCAGACTGCTGAAATTTGCCAAGCCCTATTGGGCTTTGATCATCACCTGTATCCTGCTGCTCTTAGTGGTGGCGGCTATAGATCTGGCCACTCCCTACATTATCAAGGTGGCCATTGATGACCACATTATGGGTGCCAACAACGCCTATGTGGTTGTGGATGATGCCGTTGACCATCCGGCATTGGTGAATATTCAGGGCTATACACTGCTGCGGGAAGACCGCGTCGAAGATGGATTCGCAGTGACAAAGCTGGAGCTGGTTAAAGAGGATGGAGCCCAGCTGCTGAAAAGCGCCGATGGCGGGGTAACCCTGACCCTCAGCCCTGAAGAAGCCAGGGAACTGAGAAGCTATGAACTGAGGTCCATCTTAAGGCTTGGAGTGATCCTCTTTGTGCTCCTAAGCGTGGGCTTTGTGGTGAACTATGGGCAGGTGTACTTGCTGCAGTTTACCGGTCAGAGGATAATCTTCGATATCCGGCAGGCCTTGTTCAGCCATGTCCAGCGTTTGGCCCTGGCATTTTTCGATAAAACACCTGTGGGCCGCCTGGTGACCAGGGTGACCAATGATACCGAGAACCTCAATGAGATGTATACCGGGGTGTTGGTGAACCTCTTTAAAGACGTCTTTATGGTTGTGGGCATTATTATCGTCATGTTCAGGCTGGACACACGCTTAGCCTTTGCTTCTCTCGCGATGCTGCCGGTGATTGTGGTGATGACTGCCATCTTCCGCACTAGGGCCCGGGCGGCTTACCGGGAGACTAGAGTGCGTTTAGCTCGCATCAACGCCAACTTTGCGGAAACCATTTCTGGGATGCGCTTGGTGCACATCTTCCGCCAGGAGCGGCGCAAGTACAAGGAGTTTGCCGAGATCAACCATGATCACTACCAGGCCAGCATGCGGGAGCTTATGGTTTATGCCGTGTTTAGGCCCGCCATTAACCTGGTGGATTTCCTGGCCAAGATCCTCATCTTTTGGGTGGGGGGATCCCTGCTTTTAAGCCGTTCAGTGGAGTTTGGGGTGGTTTATGCCTTTGTCAGCTACATTGAGATGATGTTCAGGCCCATCAATGACCTTACGGAGAAGTTCAACATTCTCCAGGCGTCCATGGCCTCGGCGGAGCGCATCTTCTTGATTATGGATGAGGAACCAGCCATCAAGGATCCCGTCAATCCCAAGCCCTTGGGTGAAGTGCAGGGGCGCATTGAGTTCAAGAATGTCTGGTTTGCCTATGTGGGGGAAGAGTGGGTGCTCAGGGATGTCTCCTTTACAGTGGAGCCAGGACAGACAGTGGCCTTTGTAGGTGCCACAGGGGCCGGCAAGACTACCATTATGAACTTGCTGACCCGCTTCTATGATATCCAGAAGGGCCAGATCCTGATTGATGGCAAGGATATTCGGGAGCTGAGCAAAGAAGAGCTGCGGCGCCAGGTGGGTCTAGTGATGCAGGATGTCTTCCTCTTTGCAGGAACGATCAGGGAGAATATCAGGCTGTACAATCCGGAGATTACGCCTGAGCAGATTGAAGAGGTAGCTCGCCATGTGAATGCCCATCACTTTATCGATAAGCTGCCGAAAAAGTACGATGAGCCAGTCACCGAAAGGGGTTCCACCCTCTCTGCCGGCCAGAGGCAGCTCATCGCCTTTGCCCGCACCCTGGCGTATGATCCAGCTATTCTGATCTTGGATGAGGCCACAGCCAATATCGACACAGAAACGGAGCTGCTGATCCAAGATGCCCTACCTAAGCTGCTCACAGGCAGAACCAGTTTGGTGGTGGCCCACCGCCTGTCCACCATTCAGGATGCCGATGTGATTATTGTTCTGCACAAAGGGAAGGTACGGGAAATGGGCAATCACCAGGAACTCCTGGCGCAGAAGGGACTGTACTACAATTTGTTCCTGCTGCAGTACAAAGAAGACTTCAGTCAGGGAGCTGGAGTGGGTTAAGCAAAAAACAGACAGAACTCGTCGTGGGGTATGGGAGAGCTGATCGTAGTCGGCTCTCCTTTTTTGTGGGGATGGGGAAAACTAACCACCGTGGCATGGAGGCCAAGGCGCGGGTATCTGCCGCCATCTGGGCTGTAGCGGCGGTCTCCCACGAGGGGATGGCCAATAGCGGCCAGATGCCTTCTGATTTGGTGGGTGCGCCCGGTTAACAGCTCCACTTCCAGTTCTGTGCAGTTGCTGTGCAGCTGGAGGGGCTTGATACTGGTGAGCGCTTTCTTCCCGTCTAGGGGCAGGTCGATTTCCCGGGCATCCTGCAGCTGCCCTAGGCAGATCGCGTAATAGAAGCGCCGCACCTGATCCGCTTTCCAAAGCGCGCTGAGGGCAGTTTGGGTTTGGGCATCCTTGGCAAAGACCAACACCCCCGAGGTAGGGGTATCCAGGCGGTGCACCGGCCTGGGGGCGATTCTCTGCCCCTTCGCTAGAAAGTAACCAGCCACCTGATTGCCCAGGCCCCGGCTGTCCTCAAGGGAGTAGCTCGGCAGGCCAGCTGGCTTATCCACGGCTAACAGCCAGGGGTCTTCGTACAAAACACGCAGGTTTTGCGGTTCGGCCCAGGGAATCTTAACCTGCTCCTGGGCAGGGAGCAGTACCTGCACCACATCTCCCTGGCGCAGCTTAGTTTTGCTGTGCAGGGCGCGCCCATTCAGCACCAACCCCTTGGTGCGGACCGCTTTCTGCAGCTGACGGCTGGACACGCCCAAAACTTCTCTGGCATAGGCTCCCAGCTCTTTTCCTGCGCTTGTGGCATCAACTACTCCCTCGGCAACTCTTACTCTTCCAGCCATGACTCAACTCCGTTTTTGGTAAGTAATTGGCCATGGCCTGGGCAAAACCTCTAAACACTGCGGGCGAAGGTGACGTTTAGAACGTTTCCCCATTTATCTAAAGTGGTCTTCATCTGCTGTTTGAAATCCCCTAAACTCATGATTTGGGAGATCGAGGCCATGTTGGTGAACATATCATAGATGCCCAAAGCATCATCATAGGCCGCCTTAAGATCAGCCAAACTTTTTTGGAGCTCGGCTACCGTTTCCCTGAGCTGGGCGTTTTCTTCTTCCAGCTGCTTGAGCCGTCCATCCATCTCATCCTGGTTGTTTAGGCTTCCGGCAAGGCTGCCTAGGGCTTTGAGGATGGCCAGAGGGTCGGGGCTGGCTAGACGCTCTTCTAAGGACCTAACCTTGTCGTTCAAATCCTGCATATACTCTGGCAGTCCTTGAAATGCTTCTAATAACCTGGGATCCACTGTAAACTCTGCTGTAGGTTTGGCCGTAGGCGGCTTTGGTTTGGGTGGTGGCTCTTGGCGTTCCTTACGCAGGACATTGTAATAGAGCATGCCCACAGCCGCTTCAGAGCGGTGAGGGAGCAGCTTGGCACAGCGCCGAAAGGCTTCGGTCAGGGGCAGGTTTTCCTCCTTGGCTTTCAGGGTTTCTTCCCAGACTAGATCCTTTTCTTCCTCGGTCCAGATCCGCACAGCTCCCCTGGCGGCAGCGGCAGTCTTGCTCTCAGCTGTCATGACTGGTCCTCCTTTACACTTTAGTCTATCTATTATTATGACCAGGGCCGCGGCTCTTATACTTCAGCGTTGTATGTGAAAGGAATGTATAAAGAAAAGGAAAAAAGCGCGCTAAAAGGGCTGGGAAAAGGAGGAATTCATAATAGTACATAGAATAACAGCGAATAAAAGAAAAGGGTCCTGGAAACCAGGACCGCATCTTTATGGATGACAAGGGGCAGGCGCAGAGGACTGAAAAGTGAACTCGCCTGCTTCTTGCTATCACTGCCTAGGCGGCAGGGTAAACTCTGTGGGATTGACCAGGATGGTTTTCGCCCTTTCATAATGCACAAAGCCAGGTTTGGCCCCCTTGGGCTTACGCACATACCTGCGCAGGGTATAATCTACTTCCACCTTAGGAGAAGTCCTCTGAGCTGAGAAATAGGCGGCCAGCTGCGCTGCTAGCAGCAGTGTCTCCTGGGGAATTTCGCCTTCCGCTAGCACTGCCACATGGCTGCCTGGAATGTTTCGGGCGTGGAACCACAGGTGGCCTGGGCTGGCCAGGTGGAAGGTGAGCTCATCGTTCTGCCTGTTATTGCGGCCCACTAAGATCGTGATCCCATCGGGAGACAGATAGCGTTCTGGACCAGAGGGCTGGCTGCTGCGCTCCTTTTTCCCGGTGCGCTGTGCTTTGAGATAGCCCGTTTTTTGCAGTTCCAGTTCGATTTCTTTGAGTATGGCTGCAGAATCTGCCAGTTCAATCTGGAGCAGAATGCTTTCCAGATAATCCCTTTCCTCCAAGGTCTGGGCCAGCTGCTCTTCAATATGCCGCAGGCTGGCTTTGGCCTTATGGTAGCGCTTAAAGATGCGCTGGACATTAGCGCTGGGAGTGAGGCGGGGATCAAGGGCAATGGTCACCAATTTCCCGTCTTGGGTATAATCTGGCACCTCTACCTGGTCAGCCCCTGAGGGAATAAGGTGGAAGCTGGCGGTGAGCAGCTCGCCCTGTTGGCGCAGTAGGTCGGCCCCTTCCGCCTCCTGAAAGGCCAAGCGGTGGATAGCCTCTTTCTTGTCGAGACGCTTCACATGGGTAGCGATCCGCCTGCGCAGCGAGCTTTTGACCTCATTTAGCTGCCGCTCTTTCTGTCTAGCATAGAGCACTGTACCGATCAGCTTGTTAACTGAGGTGTAGGATTCTCGGCGCTGCCCCGCGAGTGCATAGGCCGCAAAGTCTTCTAAATCGGGATAGAAGCAGGGTGTACCCCCTGCGGCAATCTCAGCCAGCAGGTGCCTAAAAGCTTTGTGGACTTGAGTCCAATCTGCCTCGCTGAGCTCGCCCTTGGTTACAGCAGGAGAGAAGGAGGCCCGGCGCACCACTTCTTGGGCGCCTGTCTTGCTGAAACCCTGAAACGAGTCGGAGATCCACTTCCAGATTGGGGTTTGGAGGGGGAGCAGGCGCAGATCGTCTAGGAAATCACCCTCTGGTATGGCAGAGGGATCGCGCTTTCCTTGATCCGAAGGCGCCCTATAGCGTTCTCCTGGGAATACACCCCGCTCAGGGAAGCGTTTCAGTGCATCGATGATCACTCCCGAGGAGTTCACCAAGTAAAGGTTGCTCTGCCTGCCCATCACCTCGAAGATCAAGATTAGTTCTGTGAGCTGGCCCGATTCATCCAGTGCTTCAAAATGGAGGTGGACGATGCGGTCGAAACCCTGCTGTTCCACCTTGAGCAGGCGGCTGGGCTCCAGGTATTTGCGGAGCAGCATACAGAAGGCAGGCGGCTGGGCGGGATTTGTGGGCTGGTCTTCTACGGTGTGCAGGGAGGGATGGACTGGGTCCGCGGAGATCAGTAAAGTGTGGGTCTTTCCAGGCAGCCTCAGCTGCATGGTAATAGTTGTCTCTTCTGGTTGATATATCTTCAGCACTCTGCCGTTGGTAAGCAGGGGATTGAGTTCGTTCGCTAAAACATTGATTGTTAGGCCATCTAAGGGCATACTACCACCTCGCACCTTATTATATCATCTGGCAGCGGAGCCCACAACTAAGCAGGTGATTGGCCCTCAGTGGAGAAGTAAAGTGCCGGTAAGGAGATGTTGACCATGAAAAAGCGCACGATGCTCGTTTTAGTACTTATTGTAATGGTTTCCAGCGCAGTATGGGTCCAGGCCAATGCTACCTCCGATTCTCTAGCCAACGGCTTTCAAGCCCTTTACTATTACGCAGTGAGACTGGACGAAACCTTTCCCCAGGTTAATCCCTTGGGCATAGCCATAGAAGAGTTTGTGAAGGCCGCCCGCTATAAAGACCAGGCAGACGAGGCCAACTTGATGATGGGCTTTATCTACTACCACTTAGAGCGTCCCGGCACGGCCCTGGGCTACTTTTTGGAGTTTGCCCAGGCCCATCCCGAAGAGGCTTGGGTGCAGGCGATAATTGGGGATCTCTACGCGGAAATGGGGCGTCTAGCTGAGGCCCAGCAGAGCTACGAGCGAGCCGCAGCCTCTGGCTCAGAGGAGGAGTCCTTTGCCCGCGCCTATTATGGCTTAGGTAATATTGCTCTGGAGCGGGGCAGATATGAGGAAGCGAAAGAAGCGTTTGCTAAGGCTTTGGAGGATGCTGGCGACTTCTTTGACGCCCGCTTGGGACTGGGCCAGGCCCATTACCATCTCGGAGAATATGAAGAAGCCATCGAGGAGCTGGAGTTAGCGCAGCTCTATGCACCGCGCTCCGTCAGCGTGCTGCAATACCTGGGTATGAGCTATGAAGCGGCCGGCCGTACAGAGCAGGCTGAGCACGCTTACAGCCGCATAGAGGAGCTGGGCAATACCAACTAAGCACTGATTCCCTCAGCTCAGCACCGTACTATTTTCTCGCGCCCCAGAATAAGATGCCATCAGGAACATGGCGAAGAGCGCCTGCTCTACTATTCTGGGAAAGAAGTGAGGTTTGTGGCGGGAAACTGGTACACCGCATCCACAGCTAAGCTCTTAAAAGAACTGAGAGTCAACCCCAGCCTGGGGCTTTCCAATCAGGAGGCCAAGTCGCGCCTGGAGCGGATGGGCCCCAATGTGCTGGTTACCGCACCGCCAATTTCCCCTTGGCGGATTTTTCTTAGTCAATTTCAGGATTTCATGGTGCTGGTGCTCCTGGGCACGGTGGTTATCTCCGTCCTTTTAGGGGAGTACCTGGATGCCGCGGCCATCTTTGCCATCCTCTTTCTCAATGCCGTCTTAGGCTTTGTCCAGGAATACCGGGCGGAAAGATCCATTGAGATGTTGGGTAGGCTGGCCGCGGAGCACTGCCGGGTGGTGAGGGATGGCCACAAAACCCTGATTGCTGCTGCGGACTTAGTGCCAGGGGACATTATCCTTCTAGAAACTGGAGACCGGGTTCCAGCTGATGCTAGGCTTTTGGAATGCCAGCTGCTCAGTGTGGATGAGTCCAATCTCACAGGCGAATCCGTCCCCGTCTCCAAAGATGAGAAGTTCCTGGGAGATGAGGCAACACCCTTAGGCGACCGCAAAAACGCTGTCTATAAGAGTACCCTAGTTACCAGGGGGTTTGGCAGGGCGGTTGTAGTGGCCACCGGCATGGATACGGAGATCGGGAAGATCGCCCATCTGCTCCAAGAAAAGGAGGAAGTGGAGACACCTCTGCAGAGGCGTCTCCAGCAGCTGGGCAAATCATTGGTCCTTGGCTGTACCGCTTTGGTGGCAGTGGTTTTTGCCGCAGGGGTACAGCAGGGACTGTCTGTCTACAAGATGTTTATGGTGGCGGTTACCCTGGCTGTGGCCGCTATTCCCGAAGGTCTGCCAGCAGTGGTGACCATCGCGCTCTCCGTGGGAGTGCAGAGGATGAGCAGGCAAAACGCGGTGATCCGCCAGCTCCCCGCAGTGGAAACCCTGGGCTGTGCCACCGTGATCTGCTCCGATAAAACTGGCACTCTCACCTTGAACCAAATGCAGGTGCAGGAGCTGTGGACTGCCCGGCGGCAGTACAATCTGTCCGACTGGGAAAAGCTCCCCCTTGATCCCAGGGTGCAGGATGACCTCTGGTACAGTGTAGCGGTGGGTGCGCTCTGCACCAAGGCTGAGATGTATGAGGATGGGAGTGCCTTTGGTGATCCCACGGAAGTGGCCCTGGTGCGTCTGGCGGAGCGCTGCGGTTTACGCCAGAGCAGTCTCCGGCGCAGCTATCAAGAAGTGGACGGAGTGCCGTTCAGCTCAGAGCGGAAGCGCATGTCCGTTGTGGTGAGCACAGGCCGGGACTATCTGGCCTTGGTGAAGGGCGCACCTGATGTGATTCTGCCTAGGTGTACACACATGTTAATAGGCACGCAGGTTGTGAAACTTACCCAGGAGAAGCGCAGGGAAGCATCAGCCGTGCTGGACGCCATGACCGATCAAGCCCTGCGGGTGCTGGCTGCAGCCTACAAGCCCTTGGGGCAAACTGCCGGACCCAGGGAACAGTGGGAGCAGGGTCTAGTCTTTACTGGACTGGTAGGCATGATCGATCCTCCTAGGCCTGAGGTTCCCCCAGCGGTGCAGGCGGCACGCCTAGGTGGTGTGCGCACCATCATGGTTACAGGCGATCACCAAAAGACTGCCGCGGCCATTGCGGAGAGAATCGGACTTTTGACCTCTGAAACGCACCAAGTGCTCACTGGATCAGAATGGGAAGCCCTCACTCCGCTGCAGCAGCGGGAGGAGATTAAGCGCACCGCGGTGTTCGCTCGGGTGGCGCCAACCCATAAGCTCTCCATTGTCAAGGCTCTTCAGGCCAACGGCGAAATCGTGGCCATGACGGGAGATGGGGTGAACGATGCCCCGGCGGTGAAGGAAGCCCATATTGGCATCGCCATGGGTATGCAGGGGACCGATGTGACCAGGGAAGCCTCCCATATGGTGCTGCTGGATGACAACTTCGGAACCATCATTAAGGCTGTCCGGGAGGGGCGGGGGATCTACGACAATATCCGCAAATTCATCCGCTATCTCCTGGGCTGCAATGTCGGCGAGGTCCTGACCATGTTGGCAGCTACCCTGCTGGGCCTGCCTCTTCCTTTGATTCCCATGCAGATTCTTTGGATGAACCTGGTCACAGATGGCCTGCCTGCCATAGCCTTAGGGCTGGATCCTGTGGAACGCGACATAATGCTGCAGAAACCGCGCAATCCTAGGGAAGGGGTGTTTGCCAGGGGACTCTGGAAGCGCATTCTCTTCTCTGGAATAACCATCAGCATGGCTGCTCTGGCCATCTTTGTGTTCAGCTTGTGGTACTACCCAGGAGAACTGGAGCGCAGCCGCACCATGGCCTTTACTACCCTGGTCTTGGCTCAACTAATCTTTGCCTTCCAGTGCCGCTGGGAGCGCCACTCCATTTTCGATATGGGTATTTGGGGGAACATCTACCTAATCGCGGCTGTCCTGCTCTCGGGAGGTGCTCAGGTCTTCCTGCTTCACACCCCCTTTATGGCCAGCATCTTCCAGACGGTGCCCCTTAAGCTGGATGATTGGCTGCTTGTGGTTATCTTTGCCTTTTTCCCTCTGTTCGCGGAAACGGTGGTGATGATCGGCAAACGGGCAGTGCAGAGGCACTTTTCCTTCCTAAAAGTTTAGCTACCAGGCAGGATTATTTTACCAGACCCAGAATAACGTACCTAATACGGTGCATTACTTGGGGGAACGTCTGTGATTAAGAGCATGACCGGATTTGGGCAGGGCGAGGCGAGCAGTGCAGCGTATGCGGTGCGCCTAGAACTGAAATCCGTCAACCATCGTTATCTGGATCTCTCTTTGCGCGTACCCAGGCAATACGGCCCTATGGAGGATACTCTGCGCCGGGCTATTGGGGAGAGGATTTCCCGAGGCAGAATAGAAGCAGTGCTTTCTGTGGAGGAATTTGGCCAGAAAGAGAGAAATGTACGCTTGAATGCCCCGCTTTTGCAGGGCTATCTGCGTGCCCTGGAGGGCATCAAAACAGCACTGGGCAGTGAGGAGGCAGTAACCTTAAGCCAAGTTATGGCCCTGCCTGGTGTTTTAGAGGTGGACGAACCTGATTTGGACTGGGACGATCTGCAGGAGGTTGTCCTGGAAGCAGCGGCTTCAGCCCTGGATGATCTGGAGCGGATGCGAGCCGCAGAAGGGGAGCGCCTCTCCGCAGATCTAAAGGACAAGGTTGCACGCCTAGCGGAGCTTCGTGCCCAGGTGGCACAGATAGCACCGCAAGTTGTGGAGGATTACCGTCAGCGCTTAGCTGAACGCTTAGGCGAGCTGTTGCAGGGGACAACCCTGACGGAGGAGCGCTTCCTTGGGGAAGTGGCCCTCTTTGCTGACCGATGCAGCATAGATGAAGAACTGGTGCGTTTAGAAAGTCACATCCAGCAGTTTAAGGAACTGCTGCACTCTACCCAACCGGTAGGGCGCAAGCTGGACTTTTTGATACAGGAAATGAACCGTGAGGTCAACACCATAGGCTCCAAGGGCAATAATGTCCATATTGCCGGCTTGGTGGTGGAGTTGAAAAGTGAGTTGGAAAAGATCCGCGAACAGATTCAGAACATCGAGTGACGCGGATCCAACTTGCCAGGTTCTTTAATGCTGAGTCTGTCTAGCAAAGGAGGTGAACATTAATGTCGCTGCCGGTTTTGACCCCGGAAGAGAAGCTCAATGCGCTGAGAAAAGCGCAGGAGATGCGCAGTAAGAGAGCTGAACTGAGGCTCAAGCTGAAGAAAGGTTCTTTGACCCTCCGGGACGTATTAGAGAGGACCGATGATGAGGTGGTTTCGAGAATGCGGGTTACCTACTTACTGCAGTCTCTGCCTCAGGTGGGCAAGGTTACATCTGAGAAGGTGATGCGGGAAATAGGTATTAACGAGAACCGCCGCGTTCAGGGTTTGGGCAAACGGCAAAAGGAACAGCTGCTTCAGAGGTTAGGTTAAAGAGTGAGGAGCTTGAGACATGGGCATTCAATTGATCAACATTGGCTTCGGAAATATCGTGGCGGCGAACAGGATCGTGGCAATTGTCAGTCCCGAGTCAGCTCCCATTAAGCGCATGGTGCAGGAAGCCAGGGAACGCGGCATGCTCATTGATGCCACCTATGGCAGACGCACCAGAGCAGTTATTATCGCTGATAGTGATCACATAATTTTGTCAGCAGTGCAACCCGAGACTGTGGCACATCGTCTAGCAAGTAAAGACAACCTTGAACCTAATGAAAAATAGGGAGTTGCTGCTGAATTGAAGGTAACACAGAAGAATGTACGGGATGGTGGGTTAAAAACGAAAGGCTTCCTTATAGTGTTGTCCGGTCCCAGCGGTGCCGGGAAGAACTCTGTGATGAATGCCGTTTTTCCCACCATTCCCAACTTAAAGTACTCCATCAGTGTGACAACTCGGCCGCCTAGGGCCGGGGAAATTCACGCGGTCAATTACTTTTTCTGCAGTGAAGAAGAATTTGACCAAATGCTCCAAGATGATCTATTATTAGAGTCAGCGACCTTTGTGGGCTACCGCTATGGAACACCTAAGAAATTTGTCCGTGAGCAGATTGAAGCAGGAAACGCAGTGATTATGGATATTGATATTCAAGGTGCCGCGCAGATTCGCGAGAAGATGCCTGAAGCGGTCCTTGTGTTTCTGCTGCCGCCTACCCCCGAGGAATTGAGCAAGCGCCTGAGGCTGCGCGGTTCTGATTCGGAAGAGGTTATTAGAAGGCGTTTGGCCAAATCTCGGGAAGAAGTTAAGCACATAGTGGACTATGATTATTTTATCGTCAATGATGATCTAGGGAAGGCAGCGGAGCAGCTCAGACAAATTATTCTTAGTGAATGGTCTAAGGTAAGCCGCATTGATCTAGACTATTTGAAACGTCTTTGGAAAGGGGGGTCGGATCTTGAAGCCACAGAAAGCTGATCGCTACACGGCTATAATGGTCGTCTCCCAGAGAGCTAGGCAGCTGATTGACGGGGCAGCCCCCGTATTAGAAACGAAAGCCTGCAAGCCTGTCACCGTCGCCATCGAGGAACTGGAAGCAGGAAAGATTTCATGGGAGTACAAATCAGTGCAGTAGTGCAAGCCTGTGGTAGATGCCACGGGCTTTTTTTCGAGGTGAGGGGACATGGAAAGGAAATACGCCGGTGTAATTGTCGATGTGCGGGCGGAGGCAGTGAACCGCATTTTTCAGTACGCCATCCCAGAGAAATACCAGCGCAGCCTGGAGATCGGCCATCGGGTGCTGGTTCCCTTTGGCAGTCGACGGCTGGAAGGCTATGTGGTGGAGTTAAGTGATCAATTGGAGGTGGAAGCGGAGCGGCTGAGGAGCATAATCAAGCCTTTAGATGCCAAACCAGCTATTCTGCCTTCCTTGGTGGAACTAGCACGCTGGATGGCGGATACCTATGCAGGGCTGTTTTCCGAAGCCCTGCAGTACATGCTGCCCCCTGCCCACCGCTACGGCAGGGAACGGGTGGGAGTGAAGACCGCACAGATGGTCACCCTTCTTCAGCCCGAACCCCAGCTGCGCAAAAACGCCTGGGCCCAAAAGCGGGTTGTGGAAGCTCTCCAGGCCCGGGGGCAGATGCTCGCGGCTGAACTGCTGGCCCTCACTGAAACCACCAATTCCACCCTGCAGGCCCTAGCCAGGCAGGGGGTTATCTCCCTGGAGGCAGTGCGGGTAGAGCGGAAAGTGGAGGTGGATCAGGTTCCCGATCCCACCCATACCTTGACTCCGGCACAGCAGGTGGCTGTGGAGAGCATCCTCGCGGAACTGGATGGGGGGAGGAAACCAGTCCTGCTCCATGGAGTGACAGGCAGCGGCAAGACCGAAGTGTACCTGCAGGTGATTGCCGAGGTACTCAGGCGGGGGAAACAGGCTATTGTGCTGGTTCCAGAAATCGCCCTTACGCCCCAGATTCTGAACAGATTTGCCGCCCGCTTTCAGGATCGAGTGACCGTGCTGCACAGCGCGCTCTCCCTGGGGGAACGCTTTGATCAGTGGTGCAAGATCCGAGAAGGTGGCGCGGATGTGGTGGTGGGAGCCCGCTCCGCGGTTTTTGCTCCCCTGCCCAGGCTGGGGCTTATTGTCCTAGACGAGGAACATGAACGGACTTACAAACAGGAAGAAGGCTCCATCCGCTATCAAACCAGGGAGGTGGCCTTGAAGCGCTGCGCTCTAGTGGGCGGCCAGGTTGTGCTGGGCAGTGCCACTCCAGCAGTGGAGAGCTATCACAGGGCCCTCCAGGGTGAGTATGGGCTTGTGGAACTGCCGGAACGGGTAGAAAGCAGGCCCCTTCCAGAGATTGACATAGTGGACATGCGGGAGGAGTTCAGCCAGGGTAACCGCACCATGTTCAGTACCCGCCTCCGGGAAGAACTCTCCGACCTCGTGGGTACTGACCACCAGGCCATTATCCTGTTGAATAGAAGGGGATTTGCCAGCTTTGTACTCTGCCGGGAGTGCGGGGAAGTAGTGGGCTGTCCCCATTGCCAGGTGTCCTTGACCTACCACAAGAGCAGCAACCGCTTGAAATGTCATTACTGCCTGCATCAGGAGGTTCTGCCCACCAAGTGCCCTCGCTGTGCCTCCCGTTACCTGCGCCAGTTTGGGGTGGGTACAGAGCAGCTGGAGGAAGTGCTGAACAAGGAGTTTCCTGGGCTGAACACCCTGCGCCTGGATGCGGACACTACGAGGCGCAAAGGGTCCCACAGTGCCATCCTGCGCCAGTTCGCCCGAGGGCAGGCCCAGGTGCTGATCGGTACCCAGATGGTGGCCAAGGGTTTGGACTTTCCCAAGGTAACCCTCGTAGGGGTGCTCAGTGCCGATCTGTCCCTGCATTTCCCCGATATCCGCTCATCGGAGCGCACCTTCCAGCTCCTAACCCAAGTGGCTGGGCGCAGTGGACGGGGGGAGCTGCCAGGTACGGTGATTGTGCAGACCTATGAACCGAATCATTTTGCCATTCAGGCTGCCCGCACCCACGATTACCATGGCTTTTTCCGACAGGAGATCAGCTTCCGCCGAGGGCTGGGCTATCCTCCTTTTCGCGAGCTCACCCGCATCCTGTGCAGCGGCCCTGAACAGGAGACGGAAGAGGCCTGTCGGGCTATCGCCGCTTACCTTTTGGGGAAGGGTGTTTTGCCCAAGGACCTGATGGGTCCTGTTCCCGCCCCCTTGGGGAAGATTCAGGGCAGGTATCGCTGGCAGGTGCTGGTGAAAAGCGATGGCCCCCTCCAGGGACTGAGCACTCTTCCAGTCGTGGCCGATGCCGTGCAGGTTACCGTTGATCTTGATCCCCTACACATGCTGTAGTTATGCTATAATAGACCTAGAGGAAGTGAGGTGGCGCCAATGGCTGTGCTTCCCATTGTTAAAGTTGGAGCTCCTGTTTTGGAAACCAGAGCAGTGGAAGTAACGAAGATCACCAAGAAGATCGCAAAACTCATCGATGACATGATTGAGACCATGAACGAAGCCAATGGTGTGGGTTTGGCGGCTCCCCAAGTGGGAGTAAGCCAGCGCATTATCGTGGTGGACATGGGCGAAGGGCCCGTTGTGCTCATCAACCCCGTGCTGCAGAGGGCAGCTGGGGAAGAGATAGATGTGGAAGGGTGCTTAAGCATCCCGGAACGCTGGGTCTATGTGAAGAGGGCCTCAGAAGTCGAGGTTACCGGGCTGAACGAAAAGGGCAGGCCGGTTCGGATTACGGCAGATGGGTATTTCGCCCGGGCTCTGCAGCATGAAATTGATCACTTGGATGGCGTTTTGATGCTCGACCGCATGCTGGCTGAAGCAGAGGTTGAGCAGGTGGAAAACGAAGAAGAGGGTGAATAAGTGCGAATCCTGTTTATGGGGACTCCCGAGTTTGCAGTACCTAGTTTAAAAGCCCTGGTTGGCGAACATGAAGTAGTGGGCGTGGTCACCCAGCCCGATCGCAGAGCCGGCAGGGGGCAGCGCGTGGTCTTTTCCCCCATCAAACAGGCGGCGTTGGAATATGATCTTCCTGTGCTGCAGCCTGAGAAAGTTAATCAGCCTGAGGTTATGGAGCAGCTGGAAGCTTTGGGTGCAGATCTCTATGTGGTAGTGGCCTTCGGGCAGAAAATCCCTGATCGCCTGCTGGCTGCACCCCGCTACGGGTGTATTAACGTGCACAGCTCGCTCCTGCCTAAATACAGGGGAGCGGCACCTATCAATGCCGCTGTTCTCCATGGTGATCAGATCACCGGTATTACCACCATGTACCTGGGTTCGGGCTGGGATGATGGAGACATTATCCTTCAGGCAGAAGAGCCCATTGCGCCCCGAGACACCGCAGGGGCACTGCATGATCGCCTAATGGTAAAAGGAGCTGAGCTCCTGGTGGAAACGGTGCGGCAGATCGCAGCTGGCACAGCGCCGCGGATTCCCCAAGATCACGATAAGGCTACATACGCCTTTAAACTGCAAAAAGAGGATGCCAGGGCAGATTTTACCTGTGCGGCAGAGGAGCTTGATCGCTTGGTGCGGGCCATGAATCCCTGGCCTGTGGCTTGGACCGAGATTAGGGGCGAGGTCATCCGCCTCTGGGAGGCTCTGCCCCGGGAGGAAACTGGCCGGCCCGGTGAAGTTCTAGCCATGGATGAGGACGGGCTTTTGGTGGCTTGTGGAAGCGGTTCTCTGCTGCTGCAAAGGGTTCAGAGACCCAATGGCAGGGCAGTGTCAGGGCTGGATTTTGCCAATGGTTTGCGTTTAGTTGTCGGGGACATACTGAGTGGATAGGAGGCGATAGTATGTTTTATGATCCCACATTTATTCTTGTCCTTCCTGCTTTGTTCTTTGCCATGTATGCTCAGTTCAAGGTGAAAAGCACCTTCGCCCGTTACTTACAGGAAAGATCGTACGCTGGGCTCACAGGGGCCGAAGTGGCCAGGCAGATCCTTAATGCCAACGGGCTGCACAATGTGAGTGTAGAGAGGGTAAATGGTGAACTGACGGATCACTATGACCCCCGTTCCGAGACAGTGCGCCTGTCGCGCACTGTGTACGACGGAAACAGTGTGGCCGCTGTGGGCGTTGCTGCCCATGAAGTGGGCCATGCGGTGCAGCATGCCCGGGGGTATACGCCGTTGAGCCTGCGCACCAGCCTTTTTCCTGTGGCTAGTATCGGATCGCAGATGGCGTTTCCCTTGTTTATGCTGGGTTTCCTATTCAGCTTTGACATGTTGATGCTGGTGGGCATCTGGTTCTTCATAGCAGCACTGGGTTTTCAGCTGATCACCCTGCCTGTGGAGTTTAACGCCTCTAGAAGGGCATTGGCTGCTCTGCAATCTGGCGGTTTTCTCAGTCAGGCAGAAGTGCCCAAGGCTAAGGCTGTACTCAGTGCCGCGGCCCTTACCTATGTGGCGGCGGTAGCGGTGTCTGCTTCGCAGCTGATCCGCCTGCTCTTCCTCAGGAATCAGCGGAGGCGCTAATGGATCGGTCTGCAAATCCCCGATACCTGGCAGTTGTCACCCTAAACAAATTGGAGGAATCGGAGGCCTTCTTGAAGGAGATCGCGGACAGCGAGCTTCAGAAGGGCTCCTTAAAGAGAGTTGATCAGGGCCTGTACACTGAATTGGTCTATGGTACAGTGCGCATGCGGCGAAACTTAGACCATGTGCTCTCGCAGTTCAGCTCCAGACCCCTGGCCAAAATCGAGCCTGCCCTGCTTAACATCCTTCGCATCGGGGTTTACCAGCTCTTCTACTTGGACAAAATCCCTCCTTCGGCAGCAGTGAACGAAGCGGTAAAACTGGCGCGGGCCTTCGGTCATGAAGGCACCGCCAAGTTTGCCAACGGAGTTCTTAGGCAGGTGCTGCGAGGGAGGGATGCTGTCGTCTATCCCTCCCTTGAGGAGGAGCCAGTGGAGCATATCGGTCTTAAGTACTCCTTTCCCTCCTGGATCGTGGAGCAGTGGATCAAGTGGTGGGGAGTAGAGGAAACCCTGGGGCTGTGCCGATCCATGAACGAGCCTCCTGAGCTCCATATCCGCATCAACACTCTAAAGGCGGCTGTGGAGGAAGTGTGGACACATCTGGAGTCGAAGGGGATCACTGTCCGGCCAGGGCGGTATCTCCCAGAGATACTTAAGGTGCATCCCGCTTCCCTGGTGGTGGAAGATCCCTGGCTGCAGGAGGGCCAGTACTATATCCAGGATGAAAGCAGCGCCTTGGCTGCCCATGCCCTCCAGGTTGGACCTGGACACACTGTCTATGACTTATGCAGTGCGCCTGGGGGTAAGGCCACCCATGCAGCGCAGTTGATGGAAAACCAAGGCCAGATTCTGGCCTTTGATGTTAGTCCGCAGCGTTTAGCCCTGGTGGACCAAAACGCCAGGCGCCTTGGCGCATCCATAATCAAAACACAGGTTGGCGACGCAGCTGAGGATCTGGGGCTTCCCCCTGCAGAGCGTGTGCTGGTGGATGCTCCCTGTTCAGGGCTGGGCACTATGCGCCACCGCCCAGATATCCGCTGGCGCAAAAGTGGGCAGGAGATCAAGGAGCTTGTGGCCATTCAAAAACACATTTTAAGCAGAGCCGCTCAATATGTGGCTCCTGGAGGCCTGCTGCTGTACACCACCTGTACCCTCACTAAATGGGAAAACGAAGAGGTGGCCCAGTGGTTTTTAACCGAGCATCCCCAATTCTCAGGCCATCAGTTTCCCCCAGGATTCCCTGGCCAGGCTGCAGAGCCCTGGATGCGCACTTTGTTCCCCCACCAGCACTCCGTGGACGGATTCTTCATGTCCGTTTTCCGAAAAAATTGAGTTTAGTAATAACTTGAGAAGGTGGAGGATTTTGGCAACTCCTGTCCAATATGTGCCAGGGGGGGAATTTGGTTCTTGGAGGGTTCGTATGCGGATTCTGATTGCGGACAACAATGTGGAGCTCTGTCGGGTCCTGCAGCAGTTTCTGTCTACACACGAAGAATTCGATGTAGTGGGTATAGCCCACGACGGAGAACAAGCCCTAGAGAAGATTCAAGATTTGGAGCCAGATGTCATCCTGCTGGATATTACCATGCCATATCTAGACGGCTTAGGTGTGCTGGAGTCCCTAAAGACACTGAAGCTCCACACGAAACCAAAAGTGTTTGTGATTACGGCTTTCGGCAGCGATGGGCTGCTCAGCCGGCTGTTGGCCTTGGGTGCAGACTATTTTCTAGTCAAACCCTTTCGGCTGGAGGTTCTAGTGGAAAGGCTGAAGCAGTTTTCCAGCAACGATACCAGTGTGATCGTGGATGAAGAAGCTCTATCGCAAGAGACGCCCCTTACAGCGGAGCAGAGAGTGATTGAGATTCTGCACAAGATGGGTGTGCCACCTCATTTTAAAGGCTTCGCCTATCTGAAGGATGCTGTACTTATGTACATGAAAGAAGGCTATTACGCAGGAGGGCTGAGCAAAGAGATGTATCCTGCGCTGGCGGAGAAATACCGCACCACCATGAGCGGGGTGGAAGCGGGGATCCGCAACGCCTTGGCCGCTGCCTGGGAGAATGGGAACACGGAGTTCATCAAGCGCCTGTGTGAGCCTTACTGCGAGGAGCGCATGCCTACAAACTCCCTGATCATAGCCAGGATCGTAGAAGGCAGCCTCGGCGTGTGAACCTGGTGGATGGTCTTGAAGCATCTTCCCGGCTGGGGGGATGCTTTCTAGCCTTTTGCCGCTGCCAAGGTGCGTCTTCGTTTTCGTTGACAAAGACGCCCAGCAGGGTTTATACTAGTGGTGGCGGGGCGTGGCTCAGTTTGGTAGAGCGTCGCGTTCGGGACGCGAAGGTCGCACGTTCAAATCGTGTCGCCCCGACCAGCCGATTATTGAACCAGGTCTTGATCTGGTTTTTTTTGTCTATACACAATTTGGGCTGTTTCAATGGCCAGCTTCTCCTGGGCGAAGGCGAAGAACTTCCGGAGGGTCTTCTCCAAACGGGCCCGATAGGCAGGGGAGGCATGGGAATGGATATAGGTTTCTACTTGATCAGGAGTGGTACTGGCCAGCAGAAAGCGCAGGAAACGAGAGGCATCGCCTAAATAGTATTCCTCAGAACGGATACCCTGATCCAAAAGGTATTCTACATATGCTGTGAGGAAGTGAACAGCTGGTCGTTTGCTCATGATCTCACCCTTTGAAGTGGAGGTTTGAATGTGGAGCAAGGAAAGCGGCATCTTGCCGGCCTTTTCCCAGAAGAAATAGAGAGCCAGCTGGATGGCGTACCGGCCTTCAGGGCCCGCCAGATCTTTACCTGGCTGCATAAACACGCTGTTGGCAGCTTTCGGCACATGCACAACCTGCCCCAGGATCTGATCAAGCTCCTAGAGGAGGTTTACCAGCAGGTGTGGCCCTTGGAGCTGGTCACAACTCGCGTCTCAACAGATGGCACAGAGAAATACCTCTTTGCCCTTAGCGATGGTGGGGCGGTGGAAACGGTCCTTCTTCCTGAGGAAGATCGGCAGACCCTGTGCATTTCCACCCAAGTGGGATGCGCCATGAACTGTTCCTTTTGCGCTACAGGCAGGAGCGGCTATGAACGCAATCTCACTGCCGGCGAAATCGTGGCCCAGGTGCTCTATGTGCAGCACAGGTTGAGAGCAGAGGGAAAGACCCTTTCTAATATTGTTTACATGGGCATGGGCGAGCCGTTGGCCAACTATGAGGCTGTACTCAAAAGTGCCAGGCTGCTCAATCATCCCCTGGGGCTCAACTTAGGTGCAAGGAGGCTCACGATTTCCACCTGTGGGCTGGCCCCGCAGATCAGAGATTTGGCGGAGGAAGATCTTCAGATCAACTTGGCGGTTTCCCTCCACGCGGTGGAGGATGGTTACCGCTCTGAGATTATGCCCATCAACAAGCGCTATCCCCTGGGGGAGCTCTTGGCCGCCTGCGACTATTACACCCAAAGGACCAACCGCCGCATTTCTTATGAGTATGCCCTGATCAGCGGGTTTAATGACCATCCCCAGCACGCGGAGGAGCTGGGGAAGCTGCTCCAGGGCAGGCTCTGCCATGTCAATCTGATTCCCATCAACCCAGTGGGAAAAGAAGAGCGGCCTACCGCCCAGCGCATTGCCGCCTTCGCTCAGGTGTTGGAGAGGATGCGCATTCCCGTTTCCATCCGCAAAGAGCGCGGTACAGATATTGAAGCCGCCTGCGGCCAGCTGCGGCAGCGCAGCTTGGAGGGGTGGAGCTGATGGCGGGTCTTAGGGCTTGGCTGTCAAGAATTATCCAAGTATTAACAGGAAAATCCCAGCCGCTGGCAGAAGATACACAGGAAACGCAGAAGCCGTTTTTGGAGGAGGACTTAGCACCAACCAAGCGCTACGCAGCAATCTCATCCAAGGGTGTTCCGCAGCAGTCCCGCGCCTGGCTGCGCCTGGGAAACCAGGCTGTACCTCTTCAGCCAGGATTGTTGGTGGGGAGGGGAGCCAGCTGCCAGCTGAGGTTAGCTGATCCCCAAGCCAGCAGAGTGCATGCCAGTTTTGCTCAGGTAGGCACAGGTTGGGCTGTTCAAGACAATGCCAGCAGAAATGGGACTTTTCTGAACGGCAGGCGTGTTGAACGGGCACTTCTGACTAATGGTGACACCATTCAGATCGGGCAGACCGTATTGATCTATGAGGAGAGATAAAGATGGTCATCATCCACTGGGTGATCAGAGCCGTCCTGGTGGTCTGGCTGTTCAGGATAGTCTTGAGGTTCATTGCAGCGATGCTGGAAGAGCTTAAATAGGAGTGTTGGCCATGGATGTGAAGACGGCAACGGATGTGGGGCAAGTGAGGGAGAACAATGAGGACGCTCTCTGGGTGGGTCCGCAGTGCCTGGTTGTCTGTGATGGCATGGGAGGGCATGTGGCTGGAGAAGTAGCCGCTGAGCTAGCCGTAGGCGTGATCAGATCCTTCCCGTTTGGCGAAGGTGAACCCCAGCAAGAGATTGCGGAAGCCATTGCCCAAGCTCAGGCTCGGATTCTAGAAGAGGCGAGCCAGAACGAGGAGTACCAGGGCATGGGCAGCACCATCACCCTGGCCTGGGTATCTCCGCCGCGCCAAGACGGCCAGAGAGAACTCATTGTTGGTCATGTGGGGGACAGCCGCTGCTACCTCTATGCAGATGGGGAGCTGCAGCAGCTTACCGATGATCATTCTGTTGTGGGGGAAATGCTCCGTTCTGGTACCATCACTTCCCTTGAGGCTCGCACTCACCCCAAACGTCATATTCTCACTCAAGTGTTAGGCTCGCCTGAGATCGAACCCCAGCTGGTAACCAGATTGCTGCAGCCAGGATCTGTAATCCTGCTCTGCACTGATGGCTTAACGGATGTGGTTGATGATGCCCTATTAGCCAACACTCTGCAGCGTGGTTTCCAGTCCGCAAACTTGGCTCAGGAGCTGGTGGACTTAGCTAACGGCATGGGAGGGCCTGATAATATTACGGTCATAGTGGCTAAGGTCTAGCGCTAGGGAGGTATAGGCGTGGGACTCCTCTACCGCACGTGGTTTGAGTTTACCGGATGGGCCGCTGCACTGGTGCTGTGGTTGTTTATCCTGCAGGGCCAGGTAATCTGGTGGCAGCCAGCAGCCCTTTGGGCTGTGTTTGTGGTGCTGTGGTTCCTCACCACAAGGTTGGGCGGAGATCCGGGAGCCCTGCCTTTAGCTGCGGTTTTGGTGTTCTGCGGATGGGTGTTCCTCACTAGGCTCGATCCCGCCCTGGCAGAGGGGCATTCCTATGGAATACTCTTGGGAGGAGCCGCCTTTTGCTTCGGCTTGCTGGTCCCTTGGACCAGGCTTTCCCTAGGCCGTCTCTGGGCCTGGGCCGCCCTGGCCCTTTTGGCCACCACGGCAGTCTTGGGGGAAAGCGCCGGTGGTGCGAAGGCTTGGCTGAATCTGTGGGGCCTGCGCTTCCAGCCTGTGGAGCTGGCCCGCATATTTCTGGTGTTTTACTTGGGCGATGAGATCCACAGAGGTGGAAATAAGTGGGAACCCTTACTCTATCTGACCAGTTTCTGCCTAATCCTGGCTTGGCAGAGGGATCTAGGGCCTGCTGTACTGGTTTTCCTGGTTTTCTGCTGGATGTGGCTGCAGCTCTCCTTTTCCTGGGGCAAACTGCTTGGCCTAACTGCTGCTGTACTTGTGGGCTTTTACTCCGCTTTTCGCCTGTTTCCCCATGTGGAAAGCCGGGTTTTGGCCTGGCTGAAGCCCTGGCATTATTTGGACAGCAAGGGTTACCAAGTCTTGCAGGGCCTCTTTGCCCTCAGAGCTGGTGGAGTGGTTGGCCAGGGTTTAGGTGAGGGTTTGGTCCATGTGATACCCCAGGGACATACTGACTATCTATTTGCTATCATAGGTGAAGAATTTGGTTTCTTGGGCATCAGCGCCCTCCTCCTCTGCTACTTGGGCCTGGCCTTTTGGGCAGTGCGGATTGTGGATAGGTTGGAGGGCAGGGAGCGGCTCATCGGTTTAGGCTTAACCCTGCTCTTGCATGTTCAAGTGTTCCTGGTAGTAGGGGGTATATTGCGGCTGTTTCCTTTCACCGGCCTGACCCTGCCCTTAGTCAGTTTCGGTTCCACTTCTCTAGTGGCCCAACTGTGGATGCTGGGTATCATTGCCAGGTTGGGATGCAGGGGAGGGGAAGAGTAATGCGGAAATCCTTCCTAGTCCTGGCCCTGATTTATGGTATGATGTTAGCTGGTGCTGCCTATTGGCAGCTGTACAGTGATTTGGATGAGAGTCCCGCTAATCCACGTTACTACTTGATGTTTAGGCAGGAGAGGGGTCCCATCTTTGATGGCTGCGGTCGGACTCTAGCGTTTTCCGCAGCGGAAGACGGGGTTTACGTGAGGTGCTATGCGGCGCCATCGCTATCACATGTAGTAGGCTATTTCCATGAACGCTACGGGATAACTGGCCTGGAGCGGCTGTATCAAGAAGAGCTGAGCCAGGGGAGAAGCCTGTTTACAACCTTAGATTTGGAGCTGCAGAAAAGGGCGGAAGAACTGCTGCAGGGCGTGAATGGGGCGGTTGTGGCGCTGCGCCCAGCTACTGGAGAGGTACTGGCTCTAGTCTCATCTCCTTGGGTGGATGGCAGCGCCTTGGATGAGAACTGGCCAGATTATCTGGCCGACGTGCGAAGTCCTTTCCTGAATCGGGCCACTCAGGGCCTGTATCCTCCCGGCTCCACCGTTAAGCCCATAGTGTACTGGGCGGCGGCAGCTCTAGGTAGGGTGGATGACGAAACCAGCTGGTCCGATCCGGGAGTACTGAACCTGCCTGGCGGAATGATCAGCAACGCGGGCGGCAGAGCCCATGGGCAGATCAGCATAGCTGAAGCCCTGGCCTATTCCTCCAATGTGGTCTTTGCGGAGCTTGCCGTGGACTTGGAGGAACAGCTGCTGAAGTGTTTCAGGCTCTTTGGACTTGGGCAGCAGATAGACTTTGAGCTTGGCAACCTGGAGGGGTTTGTGCCCGCCGGCATAGCTTCCCCTTATCACGCTGCTCAGCTGGGGATCGGCCAAGGAGAACTCTTGGTCACCCCACTGCAGATGGCCCAAGCGGCCGCGGCACTGGCCAATGGGGGGATCCTCATGCGGCCCTACCTGGTCAAGGAGCTCCGTGGCGGGCTGCGCCTGAGGCAGATCACCAGGCCCCAGGTGGTGCAGGAGCTGCTCCCTAAGTCTGCTGCTAACACGGTCAGGAAGGCCATGGCCCTGGCAGCTCGAGAGGGGACAGCCCAGACGCACCTCAGCGGAAGTCTGGATTATGCTGGAAAAACGGGTACCGCTCAGACGGGCCGCTCGGCTGCGGATCACGCCTGGTTTATCGGTTTTGCCCCCGTGGATGCACCTCAGGTGGCGGTGGCCGTTGTGATCGAGCATGGCGGGGCGGGGGCTGCGGCAGCTGCCCCTGTGGGAGCAGAGATAATGCTCAAGGCTTTGCAGATGAGTGAGTAAGGCATAGAGGGTGAGAGAATGATTGGAGAAACGCTAGCCAATCGCTACGAAATTATAGAAAAAGTGGGCGATGGGGGAATGGCCTTGGTCTACAGTGCCAAGGACCATCTGCTCAGCCGAATTGTGGCAGTGAAGCTCCTGCGCGCGCAGTTTGCCGACGATGAGCAATTTGTCGAGCGTTTCCGCCGCGAAGCCCGCTCTGCGGCGAGTTTGTCTCACCCCAATATCGTCAATATCTATGACGTTGGCGAGACGGCCAATGTCCATTTTATCGTGATGGAATATGTACATGGCAGAAACCTCCACGATCTAATCCGTGAACACGGCCAGTTCCCTCAGGAGTTTATCGTCAGTGTGGGCAAGCAAATTGCTATGGCCTTGGATCACGCGCACTTCCACGGGATCGTCCATAGGGACATTAAACCACACAATATCCTCATTACCGAGGAAGGGCGGGTGAAGGTTACCGACTTCGGGATCGCCCAGGCCATGTCTGCCACCAATCTGACCCAGACGGGGATGGTTTTAGGCTCAGTGCGCTACTTTTCCCCAGAGCAAGCTCGAGGGGTGAGTGTGCAGGCAGCCAGCGATCTGTACTCTCTGGGCATTGTGCTCTATGAGATGATAACCGGTCATCCTCCTTTCCAGGGGGACTCGGCGATTTCCATTGCTCTGCAGCAGATTCAGGACACCCCTGAGCCTCTGCGCAATGCCCGGCCCGATTTAGATGGCGAGCTGGAGGATTTGGTGCTGAAGCTCTTGAGCAAGGATCCCAAGGAGCGTCCAGCCAGTGCCGAAGAAGTAGTGCGGGTCTTTCAGAGAATAGAACGCCGGTTGGCAGCCACAGCCGGAGCGCAGGAGGATGTGGATGAAACCATGCCGCTGCCCGCGGCAGATTTGTTTGGAAAAGGGGGTCGGGGCTTGGCTCGCTCTAAGAAAAAGCCGACAAAGAAGCAGAGGGAAAAGGCCAAGGATAAAGCAAAGGACAAGGCACCACGCAAAAGGTCTAAAGGACTAATCTTCCTAGTTATTCTTTTGGTACTTGGGGGCCTGGCCTTGGCAGCGGTGAGAATCATCCCGGAGATCCTGTTCCCTGATGATGTTCGAGTGCCGGACATTGTGGGCCTCCATCAAATGGAAGCGATGCGGGTGCTCAGGGAGGCAGATCTGAACTACCGAGTTGATCAGTACATTTTCGACAATGAGATTCCGGAAGATCATGTTGTCAGTCAGGATCCCCTGGCAGGCCGCACTGTGAAGCAGCAGCGGGAGATAGCTGTCCGGGTGAGCAAGGGGCCTGAAGAAGTGGAAATGCCCTCCTTTGTGGGCCTCACATTCCGCGAGGCTAAGGTGGCTTTAACCCAGGCTGGTTTTGTGGAAGGGGAAGATCAGGAAGTGTATGATCCTGAAACCAAGCCCGGTATAGTACTGGAACAGTGGCCGGAACCTGGTGAGATCGTGGTAAAGGGTAGTGCTGTGAGCTTGACGTTGAGCAAGGCGGCCCAGCCCTTCGCACTGCCCGATTTCCGGGGGCAGGATTTTGAGTGGGCGAAGCAGCAGCTGAGCAGCTTAGGACTTCCCCTGGGCAACTCCTGGCCGGAGTACAGCACCATTTACTCTGCTGGCAGGGTAATCGAGCAGAACCCTGCACCTGGCACCATGGTGGAAGAGGGCTGGCCCATCGACTTTGTCTACTCCCAGGGAGCCCCAACGCCGAGGGTTCAGGAGCCAACACCAGTGGAGACAGACGAGCCCGAAGAGCCGCAATGGGTGCATGAGAATTTGTGGAGCACCAAAGAGGTGACCATTGATGTGCCTCCAGGTCCCAGCCAGGAGATTGTCATTCTGGTGATCGACGACTTTGGAGCCCGTGAGGTTTACCGGGAGACCCATTCTGGAGGCAGCAGAGTGGTGCGCACCATCCAGGGCCGGGGTCAAGATGCCCGTTTCCAAGTGTATTTAGGCGGACGTCAATTCCTCGATAGAGCTTTTCAGGAGTAGGTTATGCTGGAAGGGATTATCGTCAAAGGTATCGGCGGAATGTATGAAGTAGAGACACCGCAGGGGCGCCTGCGGTGCACCCTCCGGGGCCGATTGCGCCTTACCATGGATCGGGTGCTGGTGGGCGATGGGGTGAAGGTCTCCCTGGGTGGGGAAGGAACAGGTGTTGTAGAAGATGTCCTCCCCCGCAGAAATGAGCTGATCCGCCCAGCCATTGCCAACATCGATCAAGTGCTGGTGGTTTTCGCTGTTCGGAACCCCAAACCTAACCTGCTGCTTTTGGATCGCATTTTGGTTCAGGCGGAGCTCATGGATCTGGCCAGCGTGGTAGTGCTGAACAAGGCAGATTTGAATCCACAGGGTGCCCAAGAACTCAAGGCCCTCTACGCGTCCATTCCCTATCCCACCATTACCGCAAGCACTGTCCAGCCCCAAGGCTTGGAGGAGCTGCGGGAGGTGCTGCAGGGCAAAGTGAGTGTGCTGGCAGGCCCTTCGGGTGTGGGGAAATCTTCGCTCCTCAATGCCTTGAGTCCAGAGCTGAAGCTGCAGACGGGGCAGGTGAGTGAGAAGATCCAGAGGGGAAGGCACACTACGCGGAGTGTGGAGCTGCTGCCCTTTGGTCAGGGTTATGTGGCGGACACTCCAGGGTTTTCCCAGCTCTATCTGGAACCAGGCCAGGAGGACACACTACAGTTTGCCTTCCCAGAATTCGCTCGCTATCGCGATGCCTGCCAGTTCCGAGGGTGCCTGCACCGCCAGGAACCTGGCTGCGCCGTACTAAAGGCCCTGGAGATGGGCAAGATAGCGCCCAGCCGCTACGAGCATTATTTGACCTTGTTTCAAGAAGTATTACCATGTTACTAGAAAGGGGCCTACACAGTGAATAGACGTATTAGTGCATCCATGCTAGCTGCCGATTTCTGCACCCTTCGTGATGAGTTGGCCAAGGTGAGCAGCGCCGACCTGCTCCACTTCGATGTGATGGACGGGAATTTTGTGCCCAACATCAGCTTCGGGCTTCCCGTGATTGAAGCAGTGAGCCGCTGCAGTGATCTGCCCCTGGATGTGCATTTGATGATTGAGAAACCAGACCGCTACTTGGAGGCCTTTGCGGCAGTAAAACCGGAGTTTATCACTGTACACTATGAAGCAGTGGTGCATCTCCAGCGCACCCTAGGGCGTATCAGGGAGTTGGGCTGCAAGGCAGGGGTATCCTTGAATCCCCATACCCCCTTGGATGGGCTTAGGTATGTACTGGACGATTTGGATCTGATCTTGATTATGACGGTCAACCCCGGATTTGGCGGACAGGCCTTTATCCCCGCTATGCTTGATAAGATCAGGCACTGCCGGGAACTGATTGGCAGTGCCTCCATTGAGATTCAGGTAGACGGAGGGGTTACTGCAGAAAACGTGGGGATTCTGGCTCAGGCTGGGGCCACTAACTTCGTGGCTGGGTCCGCCATCTTTACAGCGGACAACCCTGCAGAGTACATTGAAAAGATGCGCCGGGCATAAAGGTAAGCTTGCTTACCTTTTTTTGCCAGTAAGTAATCTAACATTCCAAATTAGGGCTTGACAAGTCAGATAATTCACGGTAATATGTTTGTACACTGAGCGGACTTCGACAGCAAAAAGAAAGGAGGGTAGTGGCGCTAATCCATAGCGGCGACGATCATCACAAAATCACCTCCCTGGGCACGGAACACATCGCGTTCGCCGGCGATGTAAAAAAAGGGCACGACAATCAACCTGTTCCGCTCAGTTAAGGGCAAGAAAGCATCCTGGTACGCACGGGATGCTTTCCCCTTGACTATTTGCCTTTTCCAGCAGGTATTTCTCCTTGGAACCAGAAATACTATGACATAAAACGATACATTTCCGCTAGGGGTGCTGTGCAGCTGAGACAGGATGTTACATCCGAACCCTTAGAACCTGTTGGGTAATTCCAGCGTAGGGAAGCGGCAGTTCAGGACATGGACCGCTTCTTGATCCATGTCTTTTTTGGTTAGTGCCAGATGCGGAAGGAGATCGGAAGTTCAGGAGGTAGAGTTGATGCGAAACAAGAACATTCAAATTATGGTGGAGACCGCCGTCTTGGTTGGAGCTGCGCTCCTTTTGTCTGAACTGCGGTTGTTCAGGGCGCCCCAGGGAGGCAGCGTTTCCTTGGAGATGCTGCCCATCTTTGTACTGGCCTTCCGCCGTGGGGGAGCAGCGGGGGTACTGGGCGGAGCGTTACTGGGCCTGCTCCAACTGGTGCTAGGTGGCTATTTCGTCCATCCCATCCAGGTCTTCCTTGATTACCCTGCCGCATTTATGGTTCTCGGTTGTGCTGGCTTTGGCATGCTGAAGAGGAATAAATGGTTAGGGGTAGCAGTAGGAAGCTTCTTCAGGCTGCTTATTCACACTGTCTCAGGTGTGGCCTTTTTTGGGGCATATGCTCCAGAAGGGAGCTCTGTATGGGCTTATTCTTTCAGTTATAATGCGTGGTACTTGGTACCCAGCGCCATAATCACCGGCATAGTCATCCTGATGCTTGGCAGGCCGGGGGAAGTCTTTGAACCGCGGTAGGGTAAGAGCGTTTATTCTCGGTGCCGGGGAGGATGTGCCCAGTCCTCCTCCTGCCCTGGAATTCGAAAACGCTTTGATAATCTGTGCTGATGGAGGCGGCAGTCTGGCCAGGCGCTGGGGCTGGAGGCCGGCTCTGATCATGGGAGATCTAGATTCTTTGGCCAGGGAGGATCGGGAGTTTTGGGAAGAGCAGGGAGTGCTGTTTCAGGTGATGCCGGTACGAAAGGATCAGACCGATGTGGAGCTGGCGGTGGACTATGCTCTAGAGGCCGGGGCTGAGTCCATCTCCCTGGTGGGGGCGTGGGGAAGCCGCATCGACCATGCTCTGGGCAATGTGGAGCTCCTCTATCGCCTGGCACTCCTAGGCGTACCCAATGAGCTGATCACCAGCAAGCAGGTTCTCACCGCATTTACCGGCAGCTGCACCAAAGCCGTGCAGCCAGGCAGTTATGTCTCTTTAGTTCCCCTCACCCCTGTTGTACAGGGAGTGGAGACCCGAGGCTTGGCCTATGCTCTGCAGGGCCAGGATCTGCACAAAGGGAGCACCTTCAGCATCAGTAATGAAGCGCTGCAGCCAGAGATTTCAGTGTCCAGCACGGCCGGGGTGCTTTTAATGGTGTGTGAGAGGTAAAAAAAACACCCCTAGGATATCCTAGGGGTAAAACTCATATGCTTAGGGGCAAGACCTTATAGAGCTCTTTCTACTCTTCCGCTCTTCAGACACCTAGTGCATACATAAGCCCTTTTTGGGCTGCCTTGGATCATAATGCGAGCTTTCTGCAAATTAGGCTTCCAAGTGCGCCGATTCTTGTTTTCAGCGTGGCTTCTCAAGTTGCCGGTTACCGTACCTTTGTCGCAGACAATGCACCTTCTGGCCATGTTTCTTACCCCCTTTGAACGAATTCAATACGCAAGATTTCGATAACGCTATTAATTGTAGCACAGGCGTTTTTTAAATGCAAGGTGAAATGGGGAAATCGGCGCCAAGATAAAATCCTTTACAACCATGGGGCAAATGGGTAGAATAGGTATGATAGTCAATGGACCAATTTGGTAATGTTTTTGAGAGAGGGGGACAATTGTGGCCCAAGAGATTCAAGCCCAGTATGGCAGGGTTTCTATTCATGAAGGAGTAATCGCCACTATCTCGGGTGTGGCCGCGATGGAATGCTATGGCCTTGTAGGCATGGCCCCGCGAAATATCCAGGAAGGGCTATCAGACTTGCTTCGCCGGGAGAACTTCGAGCGAGGCGTAGACATACAATTCGGAGAAGACAGCATCAGCATTCAACTCTACATCGTTGTAGAGTACGGTGTCAAGATTTCGGAAGTAGCCAGGAATGTGCAGGAGCGGGTTAAGTATGCCGTGGAGACCATGGTTGGGCTGAAAGTGGACCGGGTAAATGTCAAGGTCCAGAGTGTGCGGGTAACCCGCCCAAAGAGAAAGTGATCGGAGGAACTAGTTTGGACGTGATTACTGGTTTAACGTTTAAAAACATGCTGCTGGCGGCAGCCCGCCACTTGGACCAGCAGAAGGATACAGTGAATGCACTGAACGTTTTTCCTGTGCCCGACGGTGATACGGGAACAAACATGTCCCTCACCCTGAATGCCGCAATTAAGGAATTGGAGATGACAGGGAGTGTTGAGGTCAACCGCTTGGCTTCGCTTTTAGCCAGGGGCTCGCTCATGGGGGCCAGGGGTAACAGCGGAGTTATCCTCTCCCAGTTCTTTCGTGGTTTCTCAGACGGGTTAGCCCATGTCCAAGACGGGATCACAGGAGAAGACTTGGCCCACGCCTTTGTCACTGCATCCCAGACTACCTACCGGGCGGTTATGAAGCCGGTGGAAGGGACCATGCTCACGGTGGGCCGGGTGGCCGCGGAATATGCAGCGGCGGCCAGTGAAGCAGAGGCAAATGCGGAAGGAGTGCTAAAGGCCGCTTTGGAGGGCGCACGCACTGCTCTGGCAGACACCCCCAATATTCTGCCTGTTCTGAAGCAGGCTGGGGTGGTGGACGCAGGTGGGCAGGGCCTTTTAGTTATTTTTGAAGGTTTTCTAGCTGGGCTCACCGCCACGCCAGAGGAGCTAGAACAGCTCTTGGCGCAGCAGGTTGCGGTGCAGACTGCACAGGCAGCTCCTCAGTTAGATGAAGTGGTGTCGGTAAACAAGTACTGCACAGAGTTCATCATTTTGGGCACTGGTATCGATACACAGCATGTCCGCAGGGAGCTGGAACCCCAGGGTGAGTCTTTGATTGTGGTGGGCGATCTTGATGTGGTCAAAGTGCATATTCACACCGCTCATCCAGGCCAGGTGCTGGAGTTTTGCGGTCAGTTCGGCGATTTGACTGAAATTGCCATTGATAACATGAAGCTGCAGAATCAAGAGTTTGCCTCCCACGAAGAGAACCACCACCTAGATTTCAGTACAGGCACTAACGTGGTGGATTTCCCAACAGATCAAGTGAGGGGCAACCCCAAACCCATTGGGGTGGTGTCTGTGGTTTCTGGTGACGGTCTGGCGGAGATTTTCAGGAGCCTGGGAGTGGACTATGTTGTGGCTGGAGGCCAGACTATGAATCCCAGCACCGAGGACTTAGTCAAGGCTGTGAACAGCGTTAACGCAGAATCGGTAATTATTCTTCCCAACAATAAGAATGTTATTTTCTCTGCTCAGCAGGCCAAGGAGTTAACGGAGAAGCAGGTGGGGGTTGTGCCTACCCGTTCTGTTCCCCAGGGCATCAGTGCCTTGATGTACTTCGTGGCTGAGGACTCTCTTGAGGACAATCTGGCTGCCATGGAAGAAGGCATGCGGGAAGTGAAGACGGGCGAGGTCACCTACGCAGTGCGTTCCACAGTTGCTGGTGATCTCCACATCGAGGAGAGAGACATTATCGGGCTGGCGGAAGGCAAAATTGCAGTGGTAGGAGCCACCCCAACAGGTGTGGCCCAGGATCTGATCAGGAAAATGGTGGATGAGGATTCTTCGGTGATCAGCATCTACTATGGCGCGGATTTAGAGCCTGAAGCAGCTGATGAACTAGATGAGCTGATCAGTGCCGAGTATCCCGATTGTGAAGTGGAAGTGCACTCCGGTGGACAACCGCTCTACTACTATATTGTCTCGGTTGAATAAGTAATACAGATGAAGGAGGGGATATGGTGGGACGTATCCATGTGGTAACAGACAGTGGAAGTGACCTTCCTGCGGAGCTCCGGCAAAGCTTGGGGATCCATGTGGTGCCTTTAACTGTACAGTTTGGCGATGAGATCTTCAAAGACGGAGTAGAGATCAGCACCCCTGAGTTCTACACCCGTCTGCGCGGCGGCTCCAGTATGCCCAGCACCTGCCAGCCTTCACCAGCGGATTTTGTGGAGGTTTATGAGCGCATTGCCGAACCTGGAGATACTATTGTTTCCATCCATTTAAGCAGCAAAATGAGCGGCACCTACCAATCAGCGGTGCTGGCCAGCACGATGATCGATCCAAAGATCACAGTGAAAGCAGTGGACAGCAGGGCCGCCTCCCTGGGAATAGGAGTGCAAGCCGTTAGGGCAGCCCAGGTGGTTCAGGCAGGCGGCAGCGTTGATGACGTACTTGATGTGGTCCAGAGCACCATTGACTGCCTCCAAGTCTATTTCGTCGTGGATACCCTGGAGTATTTGCAGAAGAACGGGAGAATAGGGCTGGCTTCGGCCCTAGTGGGCACCCTCCTCAATATAAAACCCGTGCTTACTCTGGTGGATGGGCAAGTGGCTCCCTTTGAGAAGATTCGGGGTAAGGCCAAGGCGATGAAGCGTCTGCGGGAACTCAGCGCAGAGTTTCGCGAACGCTATCCAGAACGCCAGCTGAAGGCTGCCATCAGCCACGCAGACAGCTATGCTGAAGCGTCTGCTTTGGCGGAACTGCTGCCGGAGATGGCTGGTGTGGATAGCGACGTGATCTTAGGTGAGATCGGCCCCACCATCGGGGTACACACCGGCCCTGGCACTATAGCCTTGTTCCTTTACGGCGTGTAGAGACAGCCCTTGGGATGAGGGCTTATCTGAAGATCCTGCGCAACCCTTGTCCTAAGCTTGCTCTTAGGATGAGGGTTGTTTTATTGGGGTGATGAAGTGCAAAAACAAGGGATGTTGAGCCGCCCAGTAACTGTCCTGCCTGGAGTTGGTACTCGCAAGGCCCAGTCCATGAAGGGCTTGGGTTTGGAAACGGTACGGGATGTGCTGTTTAGCTTTCCCCGAACCTACAAAGACTTTCAAAAGGTACTAAGCCCTGATCAGGTGGAACCAGGGTCTGTTCAGCTTGTACATGGGCCCCTGCTGCACCTGCGCGAACGCCCCATATCCCAAGGGCGCCGCCTAATTCAGGCCACTTTAGGCGGGCAGCTGGGGGTCACCTGGTTTGTTTACCATCGCGCTCCAGGTCCCAGTTTTCTCTACCGCAAACTGCAGAAAGTTCGGGAAGTGTGGGTTTATGGAATAGTCAAGGAAGGGGCACTCTTTCCTGAGATGGCTTCCCCTGAAGTGTTCACCCGCCAGCCGGTGCACCAGGGACTGATGCCCGTTTATCCCTTGGTGACTGGTATCTCCAACGATCAGCGCGTAAAATGGGTGAGAGAATCCCTGAAGTACTTAGATGAAATCCAAGAATGCCTGCCCCAGAATCTCTTAGATTCGTATCTGGGCAGGCAGGAAGCCCTGCGCCAGATTCACTTTCCCAAGGATTGGGAGCATTATGCCAAGGCCAGGGAGCGTTTAGCTTGCGAGGAGTTATTCCTCTTCCATTTGGGGCTGCAGCGCGGCCAGAGACAACAGGAAGGCTTTGCCCACCAGCCCGATGGAGAGCTGGCCGCACGTTATCTGAGGCAGCTGCCCTTTGAGCTTACCGAGGATCAAAAGGAAGCCTTGAGGCAGGTGGCGGAGGATATGGAGGCGGGGCAGCCCATGCGCCGCCTGATCCAAGGTGAGGTGGGCTCTGGTAAAACGGTGGTGGCAGAGTATGGTGCGGTTAAGGCGGTGGCCAGCGGCGGACAGGTGGCAATGATGGTACCGACTGAAGTTCTGGCCCGTCAAATGGCTCAGCGCCTGGAAAAATCCCTGGGGTCCTTAGGAATTCGCGTAGCCCTCCTGATCGGAAATATGAAGGCGAAGGAGCAGCAGGCAGTGAGGGAAACTCTGGCAGAAGGGGAAATCGATGTAGTGGTGGGCACCCACGCACTGATTACCGATAAAGTGGAGTATCGCAACCTCACTTTAGCCATCGTGGATGAACAACACCGCTTCGGTGTTAGGCAGAGGGCCGCGCTTTTGGGGAAGGGCAATCCAGATCTACTGGTGATGAGCGCCACCCCCATTCCCCGTTCTCTGGCTCTCACTGTGTACGGCGATCTGGATACCACAGAGATCAGGCAGCTGCCTGCCAACAGGCAGCCTGTGGACACGCGCCTGATCAACCCAGAGCGGCGGGATGATGTTTACCGGTTTGTTCTCAGCCGCGTCAAGCAGGGTGAACAGGCCTATGTGGTCTTCCCCTTAGTGGAAGAATCGGAGCATATGGATCTAAAGGCAGCGGTTCAGGAGATGGAAGAGCTGCAGAAAGGCTTGCTAGCAGAGGCCAGGGTGGGCTTAATCCACGGCCAAATGGGCAGGGAAAAGGATGAGGTGTTCCAGGCCTTTGCCCGCGGTGAGCTGGATGTGCTGATTGCCACCACAGTGGTAGAAGTAGGCATGAATGTCCCCAATGCCACTGTGATGGTGATTGAGAATGCGGAACGCTTCGGCCTGGCCCAGCTGCACCAGCTGCGCGGCAGGGTGGGCCGAGGAGAGAAACCGGGGATCTGCTTTCTCTTGGCTTACAGTAGCTCCCCCCACAGCAGGGAGCGCTTGGAAGTGGTGCGCAAATCCAACGATGGGTTTTTCATTGCAGAGGAAGACCTGCGCCTCCGTGGGCCAGGGGACCTTTTGGGGGTGCGGCAGTGGGGGCAGCCTTTTTTCCGCCTCGCCGATCTGCAGGAAGACAGGGAGCTGTTAAGGTTGGCTGCAGAGGCGGCACGGGAGCTCCTCAGCGGCGATGCTTCCCTCCAAGGGTATCCAGAGTTGGTGCAGGAGCTAGATCAATACCCCATCTAGTGTGGGGTCAGACGGGGAGTGCAAAGAGATGCGGGTAATCTCAGGAAAGGCCAAGGGTACAAGACTAGCCAGTGTGAAAGGCCTGTCCACCAGACCCACAGGCGATAGGGTGAAAGAGGCCCTGTTCAGCATGATCGCGCCAGGCCTGGCCGGCTCTTCCTTCCTGGATTTATATGCTGGGAGCGGTGCTATAGGCCTGGAGGCGCTGAGCAGAGGAGCAGAATCTGTAGTGTGGGTGGACGCCAACCGAGCCTGCGGCGATCAGATCAAGAAGAACCTTGCTCGAACTAATCTAACAGGGGGAGTAATCTACACCAGTGATGTCTTCTCAGCCCTAAAGAGGCTGGACAAACGGGGTGAGCAGTTCGATTTCATTTTCCTTGACCCACCCTATGATCAAGGCTTGGTGGAAAAGACCCTGGCCTGCCTGGCTGAGTTGAGCCTGCTCAAGGAGGACGGAATTATCATCGCTGAAGCAAGCAAAAAAGAGGAAGCACCCCTAGGCGTGTCGAAACTCTGCCTAGAAAAGATCCGCACTTATGGAGAGACCGTACTGCTCTTCTATGAATGGGAGTGTTCTGAGTGAGAATCGGGGTTTATACAGGGACTTTTGATCCAGTAACGCACGGACACCTAGACATAATCACCAGGGCGAGCCATCTTTTCGACCACTTGTATATCTGCGTTCTCCATAATCCAGAAAAAGTTCCCCTTTTTTCGGTGGAGGAACGCATAGAACTGTTGAGGGAAGAGGCCAGCCAATTAGATAATGTAACCGTGGACACCTACTCGGGTCTGGCCGTTGAATACGCCAAGAGCAAAAAGGCCAACGCGATGGTGCGGGGCCTCAGGGCCGTCTCAGATTTTGACTTCGAGTTCAAGCTGGCGGCTATGAACCGCTACTTGGAGCCTGATGTGGACACCGTGTTTATGATGACCAGCAGTGAGTATTCCTTTATCAGCTCCTCAGCTGTGAAAGAGGTGGCTGAGCTGGGTGGCGATGTGTCCAAATGGGTGAGTCCCCGGGTAGCCGAGGCATTAGGGAAGAAATTCAAAGATAGGGAGAGGTAATGGTGAACCGAGTGAATCTTCTGGTCCTCATTGACCAATTGGAAGCACTAGTGGAGAAGGCGCCTGAGGTTCCATTGGTGGGCAAAGTTCTTGTGGATGCCGATGAACTCTTTGACTTACTCGATATTATCCGCACTGCCATACCTGAAGAGGTGAAGCGGGCTGAAGCGGTGTCTTCGGAACGGGAGCGGATGATCTCTGAGGGGCAGGAACAGGTGGAGCGCATGATCGCCAAGGCAGAAGAATATGCTGCCAAACTGGTGAGTAACAGCGAGATCTACCGCCAGGCGGAGGAAGAAAGCAAGCTCCTTATTGAAGAAAGCAGAAGGCGCGCCCAGGAGATGCAGGCGGGCGCTGAGGAATACGCTCACCAGAAACTCTCTGAACTGCATACAGTGTTAAGCAGAGCATTGGCGGAAATCGAAAGGGGACAAGACGCTCTAAGAAGGGATGATCAATCCCGGGAGCGGAGCGAAATGTAAATAATGCGCCTAAACAGCCAGATGATGCTGAGGAGAATGACCAAAATCAGCAGGAAACTGGTGGCCAGCCGGGCTGATGCCAAGAGCCGGGCTCCGAAGCTGCCGTTAAGGTACTGGCCGCTCCCTAGGGCCGGCAGAACCTTGAAGAGCGAGGCTGGAATGAAGCTGGCTGGGCCCAGGAGCAGGGCAGTGATTATGGCGGCGGAAACAGCGTGCAGGAGGCGGGCCTGGAAGTAGGGCGCCATCCGGATCTTAGTACCTGAGATCATGGCTGCCACTTGGCCGTGCACGGAGAGGCCGCTCCAGCCCAAGATCAGGCTGGTGGCGGTGAGGCGGCCCCCGAGGGAAGCCGCGCTTTGGCTGGCTGCTTGAGCGCCCATGGTGGTTTCGAAGAAGCCATGGAGCACTGCTCCGCTCAGATTGGCGTCTAGGCCCACAAACTTCAGCAGGTATCCCAAACCCGTCCGGACTGGGTTTAAAAGTCCTGTAGCATTAATCACCTGCATGATTACGGAGAAGAACATAATACATGCACCGATAAAGAGCATGGCTAGGAAGCTGTTTCTAGCTGTGTCTGCAAAGAGCTTTCCTAATGGGCGTCCATCGCTGTTGCGCGCCTGGTCGAGGGCGCTGAGCGCCCTTTGTAGGTAAGCTTCTTCACTTTTTACAGGGCGGCTTTCAGGGCCTTTATGGAGCCGCATGGAGACTCCCACCACTACCGCACCTAGGTAATGGGCGAGGAGTAGGGTGATGCCCAGCTCAGGACGGCCGAACATACCCACTGCCACCGCTCCCATGAGAAAAAGAGAGTTTGCGGTGTTGGCAAATCCAATCAAACGTTCGCCTTCCGTTGTAGTGATGAGCTTAGACCTGGCTAGATCGCCGGTGATCTTGGCACCGACAGGGAAACCTGCAGCGAGCCCCATGGCCACAGCAAAGCCGCCAACCCCTGGTACCCGAAAAAGAGGGCGCATAATCGGTTCCAGGAGAGCACCTAGAAAGTGGACCACGCCAAAGGCCATGAGCAGATCCGCCATTATGAAGAAGGGCAGCAGGGCGGGCAGCACCACCTCAAACCACAGCTTGAGCCCGTCCAGGGAGGCGCGGAACGAGATTTCTGGATAGACGATGATCAGCACGGTGAGGATGAAAACAAGCAGAGCCAGGGCACGACTGCGGTTCATGGGTCCCACCCTTTCTACTCAGATCTGCTAATTCATACGAATTTGAGGTGAGAATTATGCCTAGGCCTAAGGTAGGCGCAGCTTTGGGTTCAGGAGCTGCCAGGGGGCTGGCCAATCTAGGAGTGCTGCAGGTGCTGCAGGAGGAAAACATTCCAGTGGACATAGTGTGCGGCACCAGCGCGGGCGCGGTGGTGGCGGGCCTATTTGCCAGCGGATCCGATATGCAGTTATTGGGCCGCATGGCCAGCGAACTCGATTGGAATGATCTTACCAGCGTCACGCTGAAAACCCGGGGTTTGGTTGCGCCTGATAAGATCCACAACATGCTGCGCATTCTCACCAGGGATCAGCATTTCGAAGAGCTCCCCATACCCTGCGCTGTGGTGGCTGCAAACCTGCTCACTGGCGAGGAGGTTGTTTTGGATTCCGGCCCTGTTGCGGAAGCGATAACGGCCAGCCTTTCCATCCCAGGGGTGTTTATCCCCCAGGAGAAGGAGGGGATGCTCTTGGTGGATGGAGCTTTGGTGAATAGGGTCCCCGGCGATCTGTGTCGCAAAATGGGTGCAGATCTAGTTATAGCCGTTGATGTGGGTTGGGCACCTCTGCGCAGCAGGATCCGCCATCTCCCAGATGTGATTATCCAGACCATTGATATTCTCAGCAGGCAAGCGGCCTACTGGCAGCGCATTGACTGTGATGTATTAATCGAACCCGATTTAGGCAATGTGACCCTCACCCAGCTGAACCGAGCAGAGGAAATCATCGAAAAGGGACGGGAGGCCGCGTGGAAGGCGCTGCCTGAGATCAAGAGCAGATTGGCGGGTTGGGTTTAGCAGGTGCTGAGCAGGATATTGACAGCCTGAGGGAATCTTTGTATAATTTATGAGGTGATTAGGATGCGTCTCAATATTAGTGGTATCCAGGGTCGCAAAGGGGCCTTCTTTCAAGTGAAAAGGGACCTGCCCGGCGATTTCTTACAGACAGTGCCCGAGGTAAGCAAGGTTTTGGGGCCCATTTCGGCGGAGCTCACCGTAACCAATACTGGAGATGCATACTTGGTCACTGGAGACTTTTCTGTCGACTTAGAGCTCCGCTGCAGCAGATGCCTCAAACCGCTCCGGATTACGCTGGAGGCCTCCTGTGAGGAGGAATTCTTGAAAGAACCTGAGCTGGGCGATGAAGAGGACTTCCTGGAAGAACAGCTCGTAGTTGAAGGCAGCGAGCTGGACACAACCAGCCTGATCGAGGATTCACTGCTGATCAGCCTGCCCATGAAGGTTGTGTGCAGCCCGGATTGTCCAGGCTTGTGCACCAAGTGCGGGGCAGTATTGGCGGATGGCGACTGTGGGTGTTCCACGGCCGATGTTGACATTCGCTTAGCTCCTTTGATGAAGTTATTGGAAGCATCGTCGCAAGAGGCGAGACCGGAGAGGAGGAAAGACCATGGCAGTACCAAAGAGAAAACACTCCAAAGCAAGGGTAAACTCTCGTAGAGCGAACTGGCTGCGCATCCAGGCAAACGAAGCCAGCATTTGCCCCAATTGCCGCGAGCCAAAGTTGCCGCATCGAGTATGCCTGAACTGCGGCATGTACAAAGGCCGTCAAGTGATTGAGGTAGAAGAAGCAAAATAGCATAAGAAAGGTGTCTCGCCAGGGACATCTTTTTTTATCGCCAATTTTGGCTTTACATTGCCAAGGCAGTGTACTATACTCAAAAGTAGTTTATAACCTGGTACTAACACTTGGCGTTAAGGAGGGCTCCCAGTGAAGAAGCGGGGCAGGAAGGAAAGGAGAAAGGCGCTCCAGGATCTGTTAAGTAAAGACCCGTTTATGACGGATTGGCAGTTAGCTGATGAGTTGGGGGTCAGTATTGCCACCATCCGCCTGGATCGCATGGCCTTGGACATTCCTGAACTGAGGGAAAGGGCTAGGATTATCGCAGCTGGTACATACTCAGAGATTAAGGCACTGCATGGCGAAGAAGTGATCGGCGATTTGGTGGAACTAAACCTTGGCAGGGATGGGGCTTCTGTGTTGGAGGTTACCGATCATATGGTCTTTGCCCGCAATCAGATTCTGCGGGGACACTATCTTTTTGCCCAGGGCAACTCCTTGGCGGTGGCTCTGGTGGATTCGGATTTGGTTCTCACCAAGACCGCCCAAGTGCGCTATCGCAGTCCAGTCAGGCTGGGAGACAGGGTGATGGCTCAAGCAGTGGTCACTGCTGTGGAGGATCACCGCTACAGCGTAAGTGTGACCAGCTCTGTACATGATGAGGTCGTGTTTTCTGGTGAGTTCGTGGTAGTTGATGTAGCGAGAAAGGGAGGGTCGGATCGTGACTAAAATTGCAGTCGATGCCTTTGGAGGAGACTATGCCCCTGAGCAGATCGTGGAAGGTGCTCTGCTCGCCGCTGACCAGGAAGGCATCTCCGTGATTCTTACAGGTGATGAGAATCGGTTAAAAGCGCTGGTGGACGGGAAGGCTGGAAGTAATCGGATTGAAATCGTACATGCGCCCCAGGTGGTGCACATGGACGATGAACCTGTGGCCGCGGTGCGGTCCAAGGATGATTCGTCCCTGGTAAGAGGTGCCAAGCTGGTGCAGGCGGGAGAGGCACAGGCCTTGGTCAGTGCCGGAAACACTGGCGCGTCCCTGGCGGCATCACTCTTCCATATCAAGAGGATCAAGGGTGTAGAAAGGCCCGCCATCTCCACTTTAATGCCCACAGCCACCGGCTTCTCCCTGATTTTGGATGTGGGAGCCAACGCTGACTGCCGCCCCAACCAGTTGGTTCAGTTTGCCCAGATGGGTTCCATCTACGCAGCGGAGGTGCTGAAAGTGCCCAATCCTAGGGTAGGGCTGCTCAATGTGGGGCATGAGCCTGGCAAAGGAAACCAGCTGGTGAAAGAAGTCTACAATCTGCTCCAAGACGCCTCGCTGAACTTCGTGGGTAATGTGGAAGGCCGGGAAATCCCTGGCGGCGGCGTTGACGTGGTAGTGTGCGATGGCTTTGTTGGTAATATTGTCTTGAAGTTCGCAGAAGGGCTGGGATCAACCCTTTTAGGCATGATCAAGGAAGAGGCGCAGCGCAGTGCTGTTTCTTTGGCCGGGGCCGCGCTGATGAAGCCTGGGTTTAGGCGGATCAAGAAGCGCATGGATCCCAATGAATATGGCGGAGCACCCCTTCTAGGCGTTAATGGTGTAGTGATCATCGCCCACGGTGGATCAAATGCCAAAGCGATCTACAATGCAGTACGGGTGGCGCGAGACGGGGTTAAGAACAACTACGTCCAGATCATCGCAGAAAGAATGGCAGTCTAGGTGATGGAACGCGTGACGAGGAAGTCTCGGTCCTAGATGTGAGAAGAATTTCAAGTTTACACTTGCCAGCGATGGAGGTATGTAGTAGCATGAATATGCTTGGAAAGGTTGCCCTAACCAGTGAGCAGAAGCCGCAGATTTGGCTGATGTTCCCTTAGGCCGAACCGGCCGCAGCGAGAAGTGGCTGCTGCCCTTGTGCACTTTTTAGTATCAGAGCATAATACGTATATTACTGGGCAGACCATTCACATCGATGGCGGTTTGGTAATATAAAGAGGATAACCTTGAGAAGGAGGTGACCTAACATGGGAGATTTTGACGACAGGATTTTTGAAAAGGTCAGAACGATTATCGTGGAGCAGTTGGGTATCAACGAGGCAGAGGTTACCGCAGACGCCTCCTTTGTGGAGGATCTGGGCGCCGACTCTCTGGATCTGGTGGAGTTGATTATGGCTCTCGAAGAAGAGTTTGACCTGAAGATCACCGATGAAGAGGCAGAGAAAATCGCAACCGTACGCGATGCGGTGATATATATTACAGAGCAGTTGTAGTGTTAGGGTCCCAAAGTCCGCTTTGGGACCGTTCCATTACAAGGAGAGGAAATTATGTACCGAATGGTGGTCACAGGGATGGGCGTCGTAGGGGCTGTAACATCCCTGTCCAGTTCGTTCGGTTTTTGAGGGTACGAGGCAACTTTGGCGTTTAGGAGGTGGGCTGGCTGATGGATAAGCAGGCTGTTCAAGCAGTGGAAAGGAAGTTGGGGTACACATTTACCAATCACAGACTGTTGGAACTGGCCCTGACTCACCGCTCGGTTTCCCGGGAACCCCAGGGCAATTACGAGCGTTTAGAATTCTTAGGTGATGCAGTATTGCAGCTCGTTGTGAGCACCTATCTTTACCAGAAGTACCCAAATATGCTCGAAGGTGAACTGGCGAAAGCCCGCTCCCTCTTGGTGCGAGAGTCCACTCTGGCTGACGTTGCCAGAGAGCTGGAGCTGGATCGCTATTTGCAGGTGGGGGAAGGAGAGAAACGGACGGGAGCGGCCCAAAGGGATTCCCTGCTCTGCGATGTCTTGGAGTCCGTTTATGGCGCGGTCTATCTGGACGGCGGCTTTCACCAAGCCGAGCAGTTAATTCTGGAGAACCTCCCTGAATGGGATGCAGGCGATATCGCAGTGCTGGATGCCAAGTCTACTCTGCAGGAGTACTTCCAGCAGATCGCGAAAAAGACCCCGGTTTACAGCCTAGTGGAAGAAACGGGGCCTGACCACGATAAGCGCTTTGTGGTAGAAGTGCGCTTTGATGGTGAGTTTCTCGGCGAAGGCAGCGGCACAACGAAAAAAGAGGCCGAACAAGAAGCGGCTCGAAAAGCCCTGGCTAAACTGGGCATTCAAGAAAAATGACGATGCTGGGTCAAAATCGCGCCTACAGCCGTCAGGCTGTCAGGGTAGTGGTGCAGGGTGTTGGGCTCAAGTACATGGCCGTTAATGGATCGGCCGATGAGAAAGCGCTGCTCCGTGCGGTAGAGCCTCCAGAGAGAATCTGAGTTACGATCTCCGTCTATGATCAACACATCATTTTCCATAAACCAGGGACTATAGTCATTTGTCCCGACACGGATTGCAAATAAGCCTTGTGGCTGCGGATGGTTATGCAGATGAAACCATTCCTCCACAGGCTTTTTTCGTTTGGGGTTCCAATCAAAAAGGGGTATGGAGACCAGGTAATGGGGTGTACCTTCGATCTCAATGGAAAACAGGCCGGGTTGGGGGCATTCCTCGCCTAAAACCAGCCGCTTGAACTCATTGATACCTTTGATGTTCCCCTTTTCCAGCCAATAGTAGACCGATTTGCTGTCCGCGAACTGCAGTTCAGCTGCGATTTGTCGCACGGTAATACTGGGATTTTGCTTGATTAGGGCTGCCATGTGTGCTAAGTAATTCGAATACTGCAATTCAATCCCACTCCCGTAAGATATTTCCTCACCAACACATTCAGTGAGCAAAATCCAAAAACCTTTACATAAGCTATGGTGGAAAACGAGTAGAACTTGGACTTGGTGGGGTAAATGTCCATAAAGTATGGAAACGATGATCGGGTTCCCGCCTCCCTTAGGAATGTTAGGCTGAGCCATGCATATACATGGACTAGGTAGCCTGGACTGCGAAGGGGAGGTCGATCGTATGGAATCTAAAAATCAGGCCATAGATTTGGAACTGATTCAAAGGGTTCGGGCTGGGGAAGAAGGCGCTCGCGACGCGTTGGTGAGGAAATACATACCCATGGTCAAGTACATCATCCGCAATTACTACGCATCTTTCCTAGATTTTGAGGATCTGGTGCAGGAAGGCCTGATCGGCCTGCTGAGTGCCATCGATGAATACAAGCCAGACGAATACGATGTCAAGTTCAGCTCCTTTGCTTACCTCTGCATTATCAGGCGTGTTTACAACGTGATCAAGCAGTCCACTGGCAATAAGCATCGCCTGCTTAACGAAGCTGCCTCACTGCAGACCCCCGTCGGCTGTGATGATAACCGCATCATCATGGACTTTGTGGCAGCACAGATCAACCAATTCGACCCTGAGAAAGTACTGGAGGACAAGTACATTACAGAAGTGATTCGGGAGGTACTGCGCAACCACCTCTCACTGCTGGAGTATGCGGTAATTATCAGGCTTCTGAGAGGGTATTCAGCTCGGGAAATCGAAGAAGAAATTGGTGTGGGTTTAAAAGTAATTGATAATGCCAGAACCAGGGTGAGGGCCAAACTGAAAAAGCTCTTGGATGAACACGGCTCCTTGCTCAGCCCCGAGGTACCAACCAATGTGCGCAGGCGTGAGGATCTCTACCTGAATCTTCCGCTAAGCAGGTAGAGCTGACTGTTCTTTTTTCTTCCAAGGTATGGTACAATGGGCGAGGGTTAGTACTGGTCTTGGAGGAATAATATGCGTTTGAAGCGCCTGGAAATACAGGGATTCAAGTCATTTGCACAGCCCGTCTGTCTGGAATTTGGCCCAGGCGTGACAGCCATCGTAGGCCCCAACGGCAGCGGCAAAAGCAATATCTCCGACGCACTGCGCTGGGTGTTGGGGGAGCATAACATAAAGAGCCTGAGGGGTAGTAAGCTGGAAGACATTATCTTCGCCGGTTCAGACGGCAAAAGGCCCCTGGGTATGGCAGAAGTGCAGCTGACACTGGATAACTCCGAGGGTTTCCTACCCGTTGACTATGCAGAAGTAACTGTGGCTCGGCGTGTCTACCGTTCAGGAGATAGCGAGTTTTTTATTAATAAGCAGAACTGCCGGTTGAAAGATATTCAGGATCTGTTCACAGACACTGGTTTAGGCCGTGAAAGCTATGCAGTGGTTGGACAAGGCCAGATCGATCAGGTGCTCAGTGTACGCTCGGAAGACCGGCGCGTGCTGCTGGAGGAGACTGCAGGAATTATCAAGTACCGGCAGCGTAAAGAGCAAGCCCTGCGCAAGTTAGAGGAAACAAGTGTTGACCTGCTGAGGGTGACAGACGTGCTCCATGAATTAGAAAGCCAGCTTGGGCCCTTGGAGGAACAAGCTAAACAGGCGCGCCTGTATTTGTCATTAGCTGAGGAGCTGCGGGAAGCGGAGCTGGATCATTTCCATTTGAGCTGGCAGAATCTCTCTTCGAAACTGACGAAGGTGGAAGAAGACTATCAACATCTGCAGGTGGAGTATGAACAAGGTACGGAGTATCTAGAAGAGCTGGAGATCAGGGCTGCCAAGCTGGAGACTGAGGAGCAGGCCCTGCAGGCGGAGATCGAAGCAAGGCAGCAGGAACTTACTGACCTTGTGGAAGCCTATAACAAGACGGTGCACAGCATAGAGCTGCATCAAGAGCGCATCAAGAACCAAGACGCCAGGGCTGGGCAGCTGGAGGCCCTGATTGGCGCTAAGCAGGAGGAACTGCGCCTGCTTACCGGGGAAAGGGACAAGCTCCAGCAGGAGCTCGATGCCATCAAGCAGGAACTTCACGCTCAAGAGCAGGCGGTACGCCAGGCTTACCAGGCCTTAGAAGGAGTCCAGGGACAGCATAGGCGGGCTCAGGCCGATCTTGAGAAGCTGAAGGATGAGTTCTTTGAGTTCATGCGGGAGCTGGCGGATCAGCGCAACTTTCAGCGCAGTTTCAGCGAAAGACGGAGCAGTCTAGAAGAACAGCTGTCCAGGTCAGCACAGGAGCTGGCCTTTCTCCAAGAACGTCTCATTGAGATCGATACCCAGCTCCAGGATGTGGAGAAGCGATCCATGGAGCTTCAGGAGCTCTCTGCCTCCCAGGAAGAGCAGGAACGCTCGCTGCAGGGTGAGCTTTCCGGGGCCAGGGCAGCCTTAGCAGAACTTGAACAGCGTCGGCGCCGGCTGGAATCGGCGCAGGCAGGAGTTATCTCCCGTCTGAAAACCCTGAAGGAACTGGAAGAAGGCTATGAGGGATATGGCCAAGGTGTAAGGCGCATCCTCCAGGATGGACGCATGTCCAAACTGGTTCTAGGCACGGTGGCAGATGTGATTCAGGTACCCCAGGGTTTAGAAACCGCCTTTGAAGTGGCTCTGGGTGCGGGACTGCAGAACCTGATCACTGTTGGGGAAGAGGAAGCAAAAGCGCTAATTGCCTGGCTGCAGAAGGTTCAGGGGGGACGGGTAACCATCCTTCCCTTGGATTCCGTGCGGGGCGCTGAGTTTTCGCCTCAGGTCAAGTCCTTCTTCCAGGCGCCTGGAGTGTTGGGCTCCGCCCTTGATCTGCTGTCCTTTTCAGAAGAGTACCGGCCGGCCTTGGCCTCGCTGCTGGGCAGGGTAGTGATCACAGAAGATCTTGAGACCGCACTCCAGTTGAAGAAGCGTGTGCGGCAGTTTTCTCGCATAGTAACCAGGGACGGTTCAGTGGTCTTTCCCACTGGCGCCATCACAGGGGGCAGTATCAACACCCGCACTTCGGGGCTGCTTACTCGCAAGGGAGAGCTCGCTAGGCTGGAGAAGGAAGCTGATGATCTGGCTGGAGAGCTGGAGGGAGCAGCCGCGGAGCGGAGCAGTATACTGGCTCAGATCAGCCAAGGGGAACAGCGCGCCGTCAAGCTCCAGCAGGAGCAGGTGCAGACCAAACTAGCCCTCCAGGGTGCTGCCCAAGATCGGGCCCAAGTCCTCAGGGAGCGGGAAAGGCTGGAGGCCGGCTGTCAGGATCTGTCGGTTAGGATTGAGGAACTTCAGGTACTTCAGGTCAATTTGGGATCCGAGTGTGAACTGGCTGCGGCTCAGGTTGGAGAGCTGGAGGCAGAGGAACAGAGGCGCCGCGAGCAGATTCAAGCGCAAGAGGCGGCCTTGGTCCATTTGGCTGGTTCCGTAGAGAGCCTGGCTCATCAGCACACCCAGGAACAGGTGCGCTTAGCGGAGCTTAAAGGCGTTCTCGAGAACAGACGGATGCATGCCGCCAACCTTGAGCAGAGGATTAGTGAAGCCCAAGGCACAGCGGGCCAAGCCCAAGGGGATTTGGATCAGATTGCCGCCGACCGGCTCCAAAATGAGCAGTATATTAAAGACGCCGGGGAAGCTAACGCCAAGCGCCGGCAGCAGCAGAAGGAGCTCCAGGCTGCACTGGACTTTAGAAAACAGGAACGGCACAGGGTTCAGCAAGAAAGGGCTCAATTAGGTCAGGAGTTGATCCAAGTGCAGAAGGATCAGCTCCGCCGGGAGCGGGCGCTTTACCGCCTGGAAACGGAATTGAGCCAACTTCAAAGCGGGCAGGAACAGATCCGGGAAGCTCTAACAGAGAGGGGTCTTTCGCTGGCCTCCATTGTCAATCGGGAGGTTCAGAAAAAGGAAGCTGCTCTGAAGCGGTCCATTGAGGATCTGCGCAGCCAGATCAGGGATTTGGGTTTGGTGAACCCCACAGCCGCCGAAGAATATGAACGCGTGGTGGAACGCTGTTCCTTTCTCCAGGATCAGCTGGCTGACCTGAACGAGGCTAGGGCCAGCCTGATGGACGTGATTAACGAGATGGATAAACTCTGTCGTACCAGGCTTCGGGAAGTCTTTGACCAGGTGCGTCAGGAGTTCCAAACCTTGTTTACCTGGCTTTTCCAAGGGGGCAGTGCAGATCTGGTGCTCACCGATCCTGAGTCCATCTTAACCACAGGAATCGATGTCTTGGCTAGGCCACCAGGGAAGAAGCTCCAGAACCTGCTGCTGCTTTCTGGTGGGGAACGGGCTCTGACCGCCATCGCTCTTCTTTTTGCCATTCGGCGCGTTAAACCGGTACCCTTTTGGGTGCTCGATGAGATTGACGCGACCTTAGATGAGAGCAATCTGGAGCGGTTTAGCGCATTGATGCAGGAGTTCTCCCAGGACACTCAGTTTTTAGTAATCACCCACCGAACCCGGACTATGGAAAACGCTGACACTCTCTACGGGGTGACCATGGGGGACCAGGGAGTGTCTCAGATCATATCAGTGGCATTGAACAGGAGGAATAGCTAGTGTTTTGGAAGCGCATGTTTGGAAAAAAACCAGCTGCAGAGCAGACCGCTCCTGAGCAGGAGCCGGAGCAGCTTCAAGAACAGCAGCAAGAAGAGCAGCACGAACAGTCAGTAGAGGAGGAGCAGCAGAAATCCAGTGGGTTTTTTAAGAGGCTGGTCAGCGGCCTGGAGAAGACCAAACAGCAGTTTGTTTCCAAAGTGGAACAGATCACCACAGGACGCAAGGTTGATGAGTCTCTCTTTGAAGAACTGGAGGAAGTGCTTATTCAAGCAGACTGCGGCGTAACCACCGCCATGTTCCTCGTGGATCAGCTCCGGGATCGGGCCCGGGAGGAGAAAATCACCGCAGCGGAAGAACTGCGCAAGGTGCTTATGGAAGAAATGGTGGCCCTGCTGGAGAAGAATGCTGCCCCTTTGAAGACACCTGAGGAGAGTCCCTATGTGATTATGGTGGTGGGTGTTAACGGAGCTGGAAAGACCACCACAATCGCCAAGCTGGCCTATCGCTTCAAGCAGGAAAATGCCAAGGTGCTGCTGGCCGCGGGCGATACTTTCCGGGCTGGGGCCATTGAACAGTTGGGCGTCTGGGCCCAGAGGCTCAACGTAGATCTTATCGCTCACCAAGAGGGAGCGGATCCTGCAGCTGTAGCCTTTGATGCGGTCAACGCTGCTAAAGCGAGAGGCAGTGATGTGCTGATTCTAGATACAGCAGGACGACTGCAGACTAAGGTGAACCTCATGTCCGAGCTGGCCAAGGTTCACCGTGTGGTCCAGAGAGAGCTGGGCAGGGACTTGGATGAGGTGCTCTTAGTCGTGGATGCCACCACCGGCCAAAACGCCCTATCCCAAGGGAAGATCTTCGCGGAAGCGGTTCCCCTCACGGGTATCGCCCTCACCAAACTGGACGGCACAGCCAAGGGAGGTATTGTGCTGGCCCTGGCTAACGAACTGGATCTGGCGGTCAAGCTGGTGGGTGTAGGTGAGCAGTACGAGGATCTGCAGGATTTCGATGCCCGGAGCTTCGCAGCTGCCTTGTTTGGAGAAACACAAGAGTAAAATTGCAGCTGTCAAGAGAAAGCACTTGACAAGGCTTTTATCGCTGTCTATACTGAAGTAGTGTAAAGTGATTATGCTTAACAGGAGATGGCCATGGAAAAAACACTCCGCATGAGTCTGCTCTTTGATTTTTATGGCCCCCTTTTAACAGAGCGTCAGCAAAATGTCTTTGATCTGTACTTTAACGACGATCTGTCCTTAGGTGAGATAGCCGAGGAGCTGCTGGTGTCCCGCCAGGCTGTCTACGACACTCTGCGGCGGGTGGGCCTTGTTTTGGAGGATTTCGAGCAAAAGCTTGGCCTGCTCCAGAAGCACCAGGAGCGGCAGCTCATCTATGAGGAAATCTTGAGCTTAGTTCAGCTCGTGCGCAGCCAGTGCGGAGATTCTCCTCCCTTAACAGCCATCGAGGAGCAGATCCAAAAAGCGCGAGGAGCGAGTTAGGAGAGACTGACATGGCTTTTCAAAACCTATCATCCCGCCTGCAGGAAACCATGCGTAAGCTCAGGGGCAAGGGCCGCCTCAGCGAGAAGGATGTGGACCAGGCCCTGCGCGAAATCAGGCTGGCTCTGCTCGAGGCAGATGTCAACTACAAAGTGGTGCGGGATTTCATTGGCCAGGTAAAGGAAAGGGCTACAGGCCATGAAGTGCTGAGCAGCTTAACCCCAGGCCAGCAGGTTATCCGCATCGTCAATGATGAGCTGACCAAGCTCATGGGTGGCACCCAGGCCAAGCTTACTCTCTCATCGAGGCCCCCCAGCGTGCTGATGATGGTGGGGCTGCAGGGTGCGGGGAAGACCACCACCGCAGGCAAACTGGCCCGCATGCTGAAAGGCCAGGGCCATCGCCCACTGCTGGTGGCCTGCGATATCTATCGCCCTGCTGCCATCAAGCAGCTTCAGGTCCTCGGAGAACAGCTGGAGATACCTGTGTTCAGCATGGGTGAGCAGAACCCTGTGGATATAGCCAAGGCGGCCTTGAGCCATGCCCAGAAGTTCAACAATGACGTTGTGCTCATTGACACAGCAGGACGCCTGCACGTCGATGAGGAGCTCATGGAAGAGCTGGTACAGATCAAGGCAGCAGTGAATCCATCGGAGATCCTGTTGGTAGTGGATGCCATGACTGGCCAAGATGCCGTCAATGTGGCTGAGTCCTTCAATACCCGGCTGGAACTGGGCGGTATTATCCTCACCAAGCTCGATGGCGATGCTAGGGGTGGAGCAGCCCTATCGGTAAAAGCTGTTACAGGGAAACCCATTAAGTATATCGGGGTCAGCGAAAAGATGGATGGCTTAGAGCCCTTTTATCCCGATCGCATGGCGTCGAGAATCCTGGGCATGGGGGATATTCTCACCCTGATTGAAAAGGCAGCTTCAGCTGTTGACCAGGAAAAGGCCGAGAAAATGGCTGCCAAGCTGAAAGAGGCCGAGTTCACCCTGGAGGACTTCCTGGATCAGATCGGCCAGATGAAAGAGATGGGGCCCATAGACCAGCTCATTGGCATGATCCCCGGTTTGAGCAGCGCTAAACACCTCAAGGGCCTGGAAGTCGATGATTCCCATCTGAAGAAGATTGAGGCAATTATCAACTCCATGACACCTGAGGAACGCCGCAAGCCAGAGATTATCGGCGGGTCCCGGCGCAAAAGAATCGCCCAAGGTTCTGGCACAAAGGTGCAGGATGTGAATCGCCTGCTTAAGCAGTTCAGCCAGACCAGGCAGATGTTAAAACAGTTTTCCGGCGCCTCTAAGGGGCGTAGGAGAAAGGGAATGTTTTCCCTATTCCAATAGATGCAGCCTATAATGGGAGGTGAGATACATGGCAGTGAAGATCCGTCTGAAGAGGATGGGCGCAAAAAAGAAGCCGTTTTATCGTTTGGTCGTGGCCGATTCACGGGCCGCTCGCGATGGGGCTTTCATTGAAACTCTAGGCTACTACAATCCAATCGCTGATCCAGTGGAGCTGGAGATCGATGAAGAGAAGGCCTTGGATTGGCTGAGAAAAGGAGCCCGGCCATCTGACACAGCCAAGTCGCTGTTGAAGCGTACGGGAGTTATGGATAAGTTTGCCGCGTCCCGTAAGGAAGGGTAGGGGGTCAGTGTGAAGAACTTAGTTGAATTTATCGGAAGATCTCTAGCCAGCCATCCTGACGAAGTTGTGGTCGATGTAAATGACAAAGGGCGCGAGACAGTGTACACCCTTTATGTGGCACCCGATGACATGGGACGCTTGATCGGCAAAGGAGGGCGTATCGCCAAGGCGATTCGCACCGTGGTAAAAGCTTCTGCCATCAAGTCTGGAGTCCAGGTCCATGTGGAAATCGATGAAAGACAAGCCTAAATGGGTTGTCGTGGGTGAGATCGTGACCACCTGGGGAAACCGGGGTGAAGTGAAGATTATCCCCCACACAGAGTTCCCCGAGCGCTTTGCCCAGATGGAGGCGGTGCGCTTGTTTACGGAGGGTGGCACTGAACCCGTAGGTGTCTTTCCCCTGGAGGGATGCCGGGAGCATAAAGACGGCATACTTCTCAAACTGAAGGGTGTGGACAGCATTGATCAAGCGGAAAAGATTCGGCGCCTGCTGATCAAGGTCAATGAGGATGAACTCATGCCTCTGCCGCCTGGCCGCTATTACATTTTTCAGCTGATCGGCCTAGAGTGCCAGACTACTTCAGGGCTGAAACTGGGCGTGATTACCGATGTCCTGCAGACAGGCGCTAATGACGTCTACGTAGTGAGGCCTGATCCTGGCTTGGGCAGGCAGGAGGAGATTCTGATTCCAGTCATTCCCCAAGTAGTGAAGGATATTTGTCCCGAGGACGGCCTGGTTATTGTGGAACTTATGGATGGCTTACTCGACTGAAATTGGGGGGTGGGCATATGCATTTTGACATCCTCACCTTGTTCCCAGAGATGTTTACTGGACCCCTGAGTGTCAGCATTATTGGGAAGGCTAGGGAGCGTGGGCTGCTTTCTGTGGATATCTGGAATATCCGCGACTATGCCCAGAATAAGCACAAGACTGTCGATGACACTCCCTATGGGGGAGGGGCAGGGATGGTCCTAAGACCAGATGTCCTGGTCAGGGCCATTGAAGCCGTGCGCGGTGATAGCAGGACTCCTGTAATCTACCTATCCCCCCAGGGCAGAGTGTTTAACCAAGAACTGGCTGCAGAGTTAGCCACTATGCCGCGCTTGATTCTTCTGAGCGGGCATTACGAGGAGATCGACGAACGCGTGCGGGAGAAATGGGTAGATTGGGAGCTGTCCATAGGGGACTATGTCCTCACCGGAGGAGAACTTCCAGCCATGGTTGTGGTGGATGCAGTAGCAAGGCTTTTGCCTGGAGTCTTGGGTGATGAGAGCTCGTCCCAGACAGACTCTTTCCAAGACGGCCTGCTGGACTATCCCCAGTACACCAGGCCTGCCAGCTTTCGGAATATGGAAGTACCTGAAGTCCTGCTCAGCGGGCACCATGAAAAAATCAGGCGCTTTCGGCTGAAGGAAGCTCTGCGGCGCACACTGCTGCGGAGGCCCGATCTGCTGGAGCGCAGAACATTGTCAAAAGAAGAACGCCAGCTCCTTGAGGAACTGGTGCAGGAGCATTCCTGTGAAGGGAGGGTAAATACCAATGAACCAAATTAGGACCATTGAACAAGAACAACTGCGTACTGATCGTCCTGAGTTCGGCCCTGGTGATACTGTGCGGGTACACGCTAAGGTAGTAGAGGGTACCAACGAAAGGATTCAGGTTTTTGAGGGTGTTGTCATTAAGAGAACCGGCGGTGGAATCAATGAGAATTTCACTGTTAGAAAGGTCTCTCAAGGCGTAGGCGTGGAAAGGACATTCCCGGTCCATTCGCCTCGGATCGAGAAAATTGAAGTGGTTCGCTACGGCCAAGTTCGCCGGGCCCGTTTGTACTATCTCAGAGAGCGCTCCGGCAGGGCGGCCCGCATTAAGGAGCTCCGCCGCTAGCTGTTTGGGAACCTTTCCCAAGGGGAGTGGGGATGACACTCCTCTTTTTCACATCTGCCGACATTGAAGGTGGGAGGCACGTCTATGGCAAAGTCGCAAATACGGGAGTATGTTGAAGCTCTGCTGGTTTCAGTTGTGCTGGCCGGCGTGATCATCGTTTTTATTGCCCAGTCCTTCTTGGTAGAAGGGAGTTCCATGGAACCCTCCTTCCATGATGGTCAACGCCTCATGGTGGAGAAAGTAACCTATCGCTTCACTGAACCCAAGCGGGGAGATGTGGTGGTCTTCCGCTATCCTGGTGATACCCGCCGCAAGTTTATCAAACGGGTAATCGGCCTACCTGGTGATGAGATCACCATTAAGAACGGTTACCTGCATATTAACGGTCAGCGTATGGACGAAGAGTATATCAACGGACCCACCTATGGCACCTACAGCGCACCAACCTTTGGCCCCGTGCTGGTTCCCGAAGGCCATTATTTCGTGCTGGGTGACAACCGCCGCAACAGCGATGACAGCCGCTATCCCGATGTGGGTTTCGTGCCCAAGAAGAATTTGGTGGGGCGTGGCTTGTTTGTCTACTGGCCCCTGAATCAAATCAGATGGATCAGCATTCCCACCGTGCTGGAAAGGGTTGATGCTCGCTAATGACTATTCAGTGGTACCCCGGGCATATGACCAAAGCCAAGCGTATGATCGAGGAGGAACTGAAGCTGGTGGACGGCCTCTTGGAGGTGGTAGACGCCAGGGTTCCTTTGAGCAGCCGCAATCCAGATCTCCAGGGCTTGACCAACAAGCCCCGCCTTGTGGTACTCAGCAAAATCGATTTAGCTGATCCCGTAAAGACCAAGGAATGGCTGGACCACTGGCAGTCACAGGGCGAGCAGGTGGTTGGGGTCAATCTACTCCAGGGGCAGGGAATGGGCAGGCTGCGAAACCTGGTGAGCCGTACGTTTTCCAATTCCAAGCGGCTGCCCAGGCTGCTTGTGGTGGGTATTCCCAATGTAGGTAAGTCCTCATTGATCAATGCCCTTACCAAGCGCAGACGAGCCCAAGTAGGAGCGCGCCCAGGTGTTACCCGCGGCAAACAGTGGCTTTCTGGACCCGGCATGCTGCTTTTGGACAGCCCGGGAATTCTGTGGCCTAAGTTTGAGGATCAAGAGGTGGCCAAGCGTTTGGCGGTGATCGCTTCCATTCGTGATGAAGTGCTGGATCAAGTTAACCTGGCCGCCTGGCTCTTGGAGTGGCTGGCGCAGTACTATCCCGCGGGAGTGTTGGAGCGCTATGGGGTGTTGGATCCCCACAATCCCCTGGAAGAGGTGGGCCGGCAGAGAGGCTGCCTGCTGCAGGGGGGCGATGTGGATTTCAACCAAGCGGCTGCTCTGGTGCTCAAGGATTTCCGCACTGGTAAGCTGGGAGCCATTACCCTTGATCACAGCCCAAGCGAGGTGTAGGGATGGAGAGCTTTGAACAACACCTGAAACAGCGAGGTTTTCGCGCCATCGTGGGAGTAGATGAAGCAGGCCGGGGCCCCTTGGCCGGGCCCGTGGTGGCAGCCGCTGTCCAAGTTCTCCCAGCTAGATTTAAGGTTGAAGTGCGCGATTCTAAGCGCCTGTCCCCAAGAAAACGCGAGCAGGCTTACGAAGAAATATTAAGCACATGTTTAGTAGGCGTAGGCCAAGCCAGCGTGGAGGAGATCGATGAGCTCAATATCCTCCAGGCGACTTTTCTAGCCATGAAGCGTGCTCTGCAGTCCCTGCCTGTGGAGCCTGAGATCTGTTTGGTAGACGGGCCTCTAGCCATCCCGGACCTGCCCTGGCCTCAAAAAAGCATAGTAAAAGGTGACCAGCTCTGTCTATCCATCGCAGCTGCCAGTATCGTTGCTAAGGTGGAGCGAGACCGGATTATGGATCACTACCACGGGCTCTATCCCGAGTACAACTTCGGGAAGAACAAGGGATATGCTACTAAGGAGCACCGTGAAGCCATAGAAAAGGCGGGGCGCTGCCCCCTCCACCGCGAGTCCTTTAGGTGTGCAGGCCTATGAGCAGAGGGCGCAGATGGGAGAAGCTGGCCCAGGAGTACCTAGAGAGCCAGGGGTTGCGTTTTGTGGAAGCCAATTTCGCTCGGCGCTTTGGAGAGATCGATTTGATCATGCTCCATGGGGACACCCTTGTGTTTGTGGAAGTGAAATACCGAAGTACTGATCGTTTCGGCACCAACCTGGAGCAGGTGACGCCAAACAAGGTGCGGAAAATCAAAATGACGGCGCAAGCCTATCTGCAGTCCTACCCCAGAGAAGTGCAGGCTGTGCGCTTTGATGTGGTGGGGATCAGTCCCCATCCGACTGGTTATCGATTTAATTGGGTGAAGGGAGCTTTCCAATGAAATCCTGGTCTAAAGCACTTTCTAAAGCACTTATTTTCTATCTTATTTTTCTTAATATCTTGCCAATTACCACCTTTGCTCAGCAGGCACCTATTCTGGAAATTGATGCAGCCGCAGCGCTGCTCATGGATTACCAATCTGGACAGGTCTTGTACTCCCAGAATGGAGACACGCCCCATGTACCTGCCAGCTTAGTGAAGATCATGACCATGTATGTGGCCCTGGATCAAATTAAAGCGGGCAAAGTAAGTCTGCAGGATACGGTTACCGTGAGCGAACGGGCTTGGCGCATGATCGGATCCCGCATGTTTCTGGAACCTGATGAAGTCGTCACCGTTGAACAGCTGCTCTATGGAATAGCTGTGGTCTCGGGGAACGACGCCTGTGTGGCGCTGGCTGAAGGCTTGGCTGGGAGCGAAGCTGCCTATGTGCAGTATATGAATGACAAGGCCAAGGCATTAAACCTGCCCATGCATTTTGTAGATGTCCACGGGCTGTCCGCAGATAACGAAATCACCGCGCTGGGCATCGCTGAGCTGGTACGTTCTTATCTCCGGGACCATCCTGACGCAGTGCGTTTCCATCAGGAGTCTTCCTTTTCCTACCAGCCCAGATCCTCCAGGACACCCATTGTGCAGACCAACCGCAATGGCCTGCTCCGCACCTATGAAGGAGCAGATGGGCTGAAAACCGGGCATCTGGAAGCTGCCGGCTACAACTTAGTGGCTACGGCGGTGCAGAACAACAGACGGCTCATTGCAGTGGTGCTGGGTGCTTCCAGTGAAGCGAAGAGGGAACAGGAAGCAGCGGCCCTGCTTACCCACGGATACCGCAACTTTGATCTGGTTACTGTTGCCCCGCTCTTGAGTGACAAGACCACCCGAGTGTATAAGGGTAGAAAGTCGCAGGTGGGCTTGGCAGTGGCAGAACCTCTGATTGCCGTGCCCAAGGGAGTGGGTAAGAGTGTGAGTGTGGGCATTCAAACCAAGGAAGTTGAAGCCCCTGTAGCCAAGGGGGATAAAGTGGGAGTACTGAGCATCTATGTTGAGGACGAACTGGTCAAGCAGGTTCCTTTGCTCGCTATGGAAGAGGTGGAGCGGGGAAGCTGGCTGAAAATCCTCTGGGATAACATCACCAGGTTTCTGCGTGATCTGATCCGCAGAAGATAGGAGAAGCTGGGCTCCTCCACAGCAGGACAGAGACTCTCCATGGTTGGGGTCTCTTTTCTTGTGAGAATAATTTCTTCTTCACAAGGAAAAATCGTTTTTTCGTAGAAATTAACATCTGAAATGATGAAATAAGTAAGGACAGAAAGGGTGAGAACCATACAGCCGCTTGCTTTAGACGACTTAGACAAGAAAATCTTGGCCTATCTTCAAGAGGACGGCAGAATGACTTTTGTCACTCTAGCTGCTCAATTGGGAGTTTCCGAGGGCACCATCCGCAAGCGAGTGAAGCGGTTGGAAGAAAGCGGTGTGTTGAAGACCATGGGTGTGACTGACCCTCTAAAAATGGGCTTAGACACAGTTGCTTTTATCTGGTTTAAGGTGGAACGCCATCATCTCGAAAAGGTTATTGTCGCCCTAAAAGAGCTGGCAGCTGTCCGCTATTTAGTAGTCACTACCGGTGGATATGACCTAGTTGCCATGGTGGTGCTGCCCAACCGCACTCAGCTTGTTACCTTGCTCAACGACAAGCTGTCACAGATTGAAGGAATTATCAGTACTGAAACCTCCATAGTCTTGCAGATCCACAAGCAAATCCATGAGTGGGCACCATTCAAAAGCTATAGGGAAACGGAGGTGTCACACGGATGACAGGGTTTGTGATCGACGAGTTTGATCGAGAGATCATCCGCTTGCTTCAGCAGGACGGCAGGATGCCCTTCCTGACCATAGCCAATCAACTGGGCCTGGCTGAAGGTACAGTGCGCCGCAGGGTGGCGAAGCTGCGCAGCGAAGGCTTGCTGAAAATTGTGGGCATAGCAGACCCCTTCAAAGTGGGTCTGCAAACAGTAGCGATTGTCGGTTTAAAAGTGGAGCGGGGACGCATCGAGTCCATTGCCAGGGAGGTCAGCGCCCTCACGGAGGTCCGCTATGTGGCTCTCTCTACTGGAAACTATGACTTGGTTATTGAAGTAGTGGTATCCAATAACGACGAGCTCTTGACCTTCTTAGTCGATAAGCTGAGCGAGATCCCCGGGATCAACAACACCGGTACTTCCATTGTGTTGAAGGTGGCTAAAGAGGATCTCGCCTGGGATGTGTAACCTAAGCCAAGAGATGGGAATAGAGTTGGGTGTCCAACCGGTACTGCAGCGCTTCGGCCACTTGGGGTTCGTCCACGGACGGAGCGCCATCCAGCTTGGCAATGGTTGTCGCGATGCGCAGCATGTTTTCTAGGCCCCTCACAGACAGCCCCAGGCTTTCTTGGGCCTTATAGAGGAATTGTCGCGCCGCGGCGCTGATTTCAGGAGTGTTTGAGTTCGTGCGGTTTTCTATTCCCTTGGAGCTTTGAGGCCAAGGGATTGTTTTTTCCTGCAGTTCTTTTTCGGACAGGGGCGTTAAGTAGCAGAACAGCTCAATGCGGTCCAGCAGGGGGCCGCGGAGCTTCCTCTGATATCTGTTGAGATCCTGGCTTGTGCAGTGGCAGAATCGCACAGAGCTGCCCAAGTATCCGCAGGGGCAGGGATTAGCCGTAGCTATCAGCCAAAAGTCAGCTGGATAGGTCAGGCTGTGTTCCGCTCGGGAAATATGGACCTCTTTCTGGTCCAGGGGTTCCCGCAACCCCTGGAGGGCATTGTGGGAGAACTCTGGGAACTCATCTAGGAGCAGAATACCCAGGTGGGCCAGGGTGATCTCGCCTGGCCGGCCGTTTCTAGATCCGATCAAACCCGCCTGGGACACTGAATGGTGGGGGGATCGCAGGGGCCGCTCAGTGATAGGCGGTGAATGACCAGTAATCAGTCCCGCTGCTTCGTAGATTTTGGTAAGGGTGAGCATTTCTGCTCTGCTCAAGGGCGGAAGCAGTCCACGGGCCTGGGTTGCTAAGAGTGTCTTGCCCACGCCTGGAGGCCCTAGCAGCATAATATGGTGCCGGCCCGCGGCGGCGATTTCCAGAGCTCTTTTGGCATGGGCCTGTCCCTTGATTAGCTTACCGGTCAGCACAGGCGGCTGTGGAGGCGCTGCTTTCGGTATGGGGGGTGCTGCCGTCTTCCCCTTGAGGAAGTGTACTAGGTGGGAAAGGGAAGGGGTGAGCACTAGATTTCCGCTGCCCATTAAGCTTGCTTCTTGGCTGTTGGCCTCAGGGATTACCAATTGGCAGCCATGTTCCTGGGCCAGTTCCGTCAGGCTCAGGGTACCGTTGATCCGCTTTAGGGAGCCGTTCAGGGACAGCTCACCAGCGAAGATCCGCTGCCGGAGCATGGCTGGGTCTAGATGACCCTGGGAAGCAAGGATCCCTAGGGCGATGGGCAGATCGAAGAATGCTCCGTCCTTAGGGTAATGGGCTGGCGCCAGGTTCACAATCACTTTTTGGGCGGGGAACTTAAACCCAGAATTGCGCAGAGCCGAGCGCACCCGCTCACGGCTTTCCCTCACTGTCTTGCTGGGCAGGCCCACGATTTCAAAGCCAGGCAGCCCAGGACGGACATCTACTTCCACCTCGATCAGGAAGCCCTCTATACCGGCTACTACTCCGCTGTGCACTAAAATCATGTAACTCCTCCCTTGACAATATAGTCTGAATATTGATATATTTGATGTAGTTGGTAGAATCCCTTCTCAAACATAGAAGTTGCCCTGGCACGGAATGCTACTAGAGAGCACAAAGTGAGGAGGGCTAACTTGCAGTTTGATCTTGGTGTGACCCGCATTTTCCACTGCCCAACATGCGAGGTGGACACACCCCACACGGTGAAGGCGAGGAAGGGTGATATGTATGGAATCATCTGCACCAACTGCTCTGGTGGGGCGTTAGTGAGCGGGCTGGATTTGAGAATCTATCAACTGAAATGGGAAGAGGAGCTGCAGAACATTTTGAACAGCCTAGTGGAGCATCCCCTGGGGGAGGATGAGTGACAGGGAGGGATTGAATGCATTGGAGCCCTAGACATTACCTCATCGCCTTGAACATGGTTTCTGGGATTGGGGGCAGGAGGCTGATTGCCCTGCAGGAGCATTTTGGCTCCCTAGCCGCTGCCTGGCATGCCCCTTTCAGCGCCCTGGCGGAGGTGAAGGGGATGGGCCCCAACACTGCTCAGCGCTTCTGCGAGGAACGCCTGGAGATCTGCCCGCTTGAGGAAGAAAAGTGGGCTGCTCGCTTGGGGGCGAGAGTGGTTACGCTGTACGATGGAGAATATCCGGAGTATCTCAAGCGGCTGGCCGTTCCGCCTCCGGTATTGTACATCATGGGCAAGCTGCCAGAAGAGCCGGGGATTGCCGTGGTGGGTACCCGCAAGCCCTCTCGGGTGGGAGTGGCCCAGGCACGGCACTTTACTGCCGAGTTAGTCAGGAGGGGAGAGGCGGTTATCTCTGGGCTGGCCAGAGGGATAGATCGCTGTGCCCATGAACAGGCATTGGAGCTGGGAGGGCAGACAGTGGCGGTTCTGGGTTCCAACCTCGGGCAGATCTACCCTGCGGAGCACCGCGGGCTGGTGCAGAGGATCAAGGAACAGGGAGCAGTGGTGAGCGAGTTCTCCAGCAGATGCCCTACAGTGCCCGGGAATTTTCCCAGGCGGAACAGGATTATCGCCGGGTTTTCCAGAGGTGTGCTGGTTGTCCAGGCTGGGGCCAATTCAGGTGCCCTGCGCACTGCTGATTGGGCCTTGGAGATGGGGCTGGAGGTATGGTCTATTCCAGGAGAGATCAGTGATCCCCTCAGGGAAGGCAACCACAAGCTGATTAAGCAGGGGGCTGCCTTGGTAACCAGTCCGGCCGAGCTTTTCGCCGGAGAGCCACCAGAAAGGGAGGGGGTTCCAACCAGCATAGGCGAACTGTTCTCCGCGGGGTGCACGCCCAACGAGATTTCAGCTCGCTTAGGTAAGCCCATCCAGGAAGTGTTGGTCCAGATATCCAGGCTTGAGGTCGGTGGTGGACGTGCCTGGAAGTGACGGGAAGGCTTGCTTGCATAATACTTCTAGTGCTACTATAATGAGGGTAATTCTGAACAGGAAATGAGAGATGGCATTGAGCGATAAGCCAACAAGGCGTCCCTTTAGGATGCTGAACGTTATTTCCGCTGAGGGCCTAGGCCTGAACAGCGAATTTGTCGAACTGTTCCACAGGCTGGCAGAGGAGCTGGAGTTGTCTATGATTACTCTGGCGGGCATGAGAGAGAACAAGGGGCGTGTTTTCGGCCTCTGGGAGCAGACCTTTTTGTCCCAGGAAGCTCGGGACTTCCTTATGGCAGCTCTGCATAGGGATGTGATCACCGCGGAGGAGCTGGAACAGACCTTGGCCGCCCTCTTCGCACAGGAGCAGGGCTTTGCCGATTTAGAGGACGTCCAAGACCTACTGGACAGTATTGTGGAAGATCCAGAGCGTCATGCTTTACTGACGCTGTATGAAGGAGAATACATTCAATAGATGTGGTGAAGAGCACGGAGGTGGCTGATTGGCTACGTTGATTATTGTGGAATCCCCTGCCAAAGCGCAGACTATTAAAGGCTTTTTGGGCAGGAGTTATACAGTGAAGGCTTCTCTAGGTCATGTGAGGGACTTGCCCCGCAGCAAGCTTGGCATTGATCTGGAAAACAACTTCGAGCCGCGCTATATCACAATCCGCGGCAAAGGCCCTGTGCTGCAGGAACTGCGTACTGCAGCAAAGAAAGCGGATCGCATACTGCTGGCCACAGACCCTGATCGGGAGGGCGAGGCCATTGCCTGGCACTTGGCTGCAGCCTTAGGCATCCGCGAAGAAAACTGCCGCATTGATTTTCATGAGATTACCAAGAGCCAGGTGCAGCAGTCGGTGAAGGAACCGCGTCCCATAGCCCAATCTCTAGTCGATGCCCAACAGGCCCGCAGAGTGTTGGACCGCCTTGTAGGTTACCAGTTGTCGCCCCTCTTGTGGGCTAAGGTGAAACCCGGCCTCAGTGCCGGCCGCGTCCAGTCGGTGGCAGTGAAGCTGATTGTAGACCGGGAAAGGGCCATTGAGGCCTTTGTACCAGAGGAATACTGGAGCATCACCGCCCTTTTGCACACGGCTGAGCAGGAAGAGTTTGAAGCGAAGCTGGTGAGCAAGGCAGGCAAGAAAATTGAACTGGCCAATGAGGCAGCGGCCAGGCAGGTGGAAGAGGATGTAAAGGACGCTGAGTGGGTCATTGCCAGAGTGAAGACCTCTAAACGCACCCGCAACCCTGCAGCTCCCTTCACCACCAGCACTATGCAGCAGGAAGCCGCGCGAAAACTGGGCTTTTCTGCCAAGAAGACCATGCGAATTGCTCAGCAGCTTTATGAAGGGCTGTCCCTAGGCAAAGAAGGCACCCACGGCTTGATTACCTATATGCGTACAGATGCCACCAGGGTTTCTCCAGAGGCAGTTGCTGAAGCCCGTGATTACATTAATGAGACCCATGGAGCAGCCTATCTGCCCAAAAAACCCAGGCAGTACGCGTCCAAAAAGGGTTCTCAGCAAGCCCATGAGGCGATAAGGCCCACCTCTGTGCAGAGGACTCCAGCAGAGATCAAGCAGTTTCTGTCCAGGGATCAATTCCGGCTCTATAAGCTCATCTGGGACCGTTTTGTTGCCAGCCAGATGAGTTCCGCCTTGTTCGACGCCACAAGTGTGGATGTGCAGGCGAACGATTACATCTTTAGGGCCACAGGATCGCGGTTGAAGTTCCCCGGCTTTCTTAAGCTTTATCAAGAGGGCACAGATGAGAGCTCGCTCCAGAACGAACTGGAAGATCGCCTGCTGCCCGCCTTGGAAGCCCAAGAAGCGGTGGATCTCAGGAAGCTGGATCTGCAGCAGCACTTCACGCAGCCGCCACCGCGCTTTAGCGAGGCATCCCTAGTTAAGACCCTGGAGGAAGAGGGCATCGGCCGGCCCAGCACTTATGCTCCTATCATCGATACTATCTTAGGCCGGGGCTATGTTTATCTGGAAGAAAAGCGTTTTCGCCCCACTGAACTGGGAGCAATTGTCGTAGATTTGCTGGCAGAAAGCTTCCCTAAGCTCCTGGATGTGGGTTTCACCGCCACCTTGGAGGGCCAGCTGGACCAGATTGAAGAAGGGGAACTAAGCTGGCAAACGGTGATCCACGATTTCTACGGCCCCTTTGCTGAAGAACTAGAAAAAGCCCACGAAGAGCTAGAACGCATCGCGGTAGAAGACGAAGTGAGCGATGTGATCTGCGGTAAATGCGGACGCAACATGGTTTACAAAAACGGTAGGTTTGGGAGGTTCCTGGCTTGCCCTGGCTACCCAGAATGCAAGAACACCAAGCCCATTCTGGATGAGATTGGGGTGGACTGCGCGATCTGCAAACGGGAAGGGCGTGCCGACGGAAAGCTGGTGCGCAGGCGGAGCCGGCGTGGACGCTTCTTCTATGGCTGCAGCAACTACCCAGAGTGCACCTTCACATCCTGGCAGCGGCCAGTGGAAGAAGTCTGCCCCCACTGCGGAAATCATCTGGCCGTTCGTAAAGAGGGCAGTCCGCCAGTTTGCGTGAACAAGGAGTGCCCTGGAGGTGAAGGCTAGTGGCAGTGGTAACGGTAATCGGCGGCGGTTTGGCTGGAAGTGAGGCTGCCTGGCAGATCGCCCAGCGAGGTATCAAGGTACGGCTCTACGAAATGCGCCCCCAGGTGATGACTCCCGCCCACGAGACGGAAGAACTGGCAGAGTTGGTGTGCTCCAATTCTCTTGGTTCTGATCTGGAAAGCACTGCTGGGGGCCTGCTCAAGAGAGAACTGGCGTTGATGGACTCATTGATTATCAATGCTGCCGCAGCAACGAGAGTGCCAGCAGGCAGCGCCTTGGCAGTGGACAGGCATTTGTTCTCCCAAGAAGTAACCAGACGCCTCAAGAATCATGCCCTGATTGAGATAGTGCGGGAGGAATGCTGTGCTATCCCTGGGGGAATCGTGGTGATTGCCTCAGGCCCCCTGACCAGCCCTGCTTTGATCGAAGCGCTGCGGCCCCTCACTAAGAGTGAGAACCTTCATTTTTTCGATGCTGCGGCACCCATTGTGCTCGGCGAAACAGTGCGCTATGATCTTGGGTTCTGGGGAGCCCGCTACGGACGGGGAAGCCCAGATTATTTCAACTGTCCACTCACCAGAGAGGAATACTTGGCCTTCTGGCAGGCGCTCACTACAGCAGAAGTGGCTCCCCTGCATGAGCATGAGGCAGACGACGATGGCTTAGCGGTTTTTGAGGGGTGTCTGCCAGTGGAAGTTATGGCTCAACGGGGTGAAGATGCCCTTCGCTACGGCCCCTTCCGGCCCGTTGGCCTTACTGATCCAGAAGGGCGCAGGCCCTATGCAGTGCTGCAGCTGAGAAGGGAGAATACCGAAGCGACCCTGTTCAATCTGGTGGGCTGCCAGACCCGGCTCAAGTGGGGAGAGCAGAAGAGGGTGTTCCAGATGATCCCCGCTCTGCAGGAAGCAGAGTTTGTGCGCTACGGGGTGATGCACCGCAACACATTTATCAATTCTCCGACAGTGCTCAAGGCCAGTTTCCAGTTTAAAGAGGAGCCCCGGCTCTTCCTAGCTGGACAAATTACAGGTGTAGAAGGCTATGTGGAAAGCACTGCTTCAGGGCTCCTGGCGGGCATAAATGCTGCTCGCTTGGCTCAAGGTGCTGAGCCTCTTATACTGCCCAGAGAGACTATGCTGGGCAGCCTAGCCCACTACATTTCCACAGCAGATCCCGAGCATTTCCAGCCCATGAATGCTAACTTCGGTATCCTACCGCCATTGGATCCTCCAGTACGGGGGAAGAAGGAGCGCAAGTTGGCGTATACTGCCCGGGGGCTGGAGGCCCTGAGGGAGTTCTGGAGTGCACTCTAGGGAGGAGTTGCTGTGCAGGAACTGAAGGAGTATCTTGACTATTTGAGGGTGCAGCGCAATTTGTCTCCTGCTACCCTTGACGCCTACGAACGGGACTTGACTCACTTCTTAAACTTCGTCATGGAGCAGCTGGACCTCTTGGGCAGGGAGCAGACACTGCAGGAAGTAGACAAGTACCTGGTGCGGGAGTACTTAGCATTCTTAACCAGGGAGGGTTACGCTCGTTCCAGCCTAGCTAGGAGATTAGCCAGCATTCGCGGGTTCAGCCGCTTTTTGTTTTCCTCCGGGCGCTTGGAACGTGATTTTGCCGCCCAGGTGGGCACCCCCAAGCAGCCCAAGACTGTCCCTGAGACAATGACCATGGACGAGATCAAGGCTTTCTTAGAAGGCAGTATGCCAGGCCGCACCGAAGCGCTGCAGGCACGCAATAGGGCGATCTTCGAGGTGTTATACTCCACGGGGATCAGGCTTTCCGAATTGGTTGGTCTTGACCTGGCGGATGTGGATACCGTTCACCGCTACCTCAGGGTGCTGGGGAAAGGGCGCAAGGAGCGGATTGTGCCCCTGGGCGAATACGCATTGGCCAGTGTGCATACCTATTGCCAGAAGCACCGCGGAGAACTGCTCCAGGGAAAGAAAAGTGAAGCCCTGTTCCTGAATTCTTCCGGAGAGCGGCTCACACCCAGGGGAGTGCAGTATGTTTTGGAGCAGTGCTGTGAACTCCTCAAGGTGCATAAGAAGATTTCGCCCCATACTTTTCGTCACACCTTTGCTACCCATCTTCTGGACAATGGTGCTGATCTTCGTTCCATCCAGGAACTGTTGGGGCATTCCAGCCTGTCTACTACGCAGGTGTATACCAAGGTGACCAGGGGTCACCTCAAATCGGTTTATAACAGAGCTCATCCCCGGGCTTAAAGGGGATCCTGGGAGGCTGCAAAGGATGAAGATTCTCTCTACAACCATTATCGCGGTGCGGAAAGATGGCCAGGTGGTTTTGGCCGGCGATGGGCAGGTGACTTTGGGCGAAAGGACAGTGCTGAAACACGGGACCACCAAGGTGCGCACTTTGTGCGGCGGAGAGATTTTGGCTGGTTTTGCCGGATCCACTGCTGACGCCCTCACGCTCTATGAAAAACTGGAACAGAAACTCAAGGACCATTCCAATCAGCTGGTCCGTGCCGCGGTGGAAATGGGCAAAGAATGGCGCTCTGATCGCTATCTGCGGCGCCTCGAGGCACTGCTCCTGGTGGCGGATCGGAAGACCACGCTGCTCATTTCGGGTACAGGAGATATTATCGAGCCAGATGACGGTGTGATTGCCATTGGATCGGGGGGACCCTACGCCATGGCCGCTGGGCTGGCTTTGCTGAGGAACACAGATCTCTCCGCCCGGGAGATTGCCGAGGAAGCCCTGCGCATCACTGCAGGCATCTGTGTCTTTACCAACTCCAATATTTCAGTTGTGGAACTTTAGATACCCTGAGGGAAAGGGGTGGGAGCGTGGATCTCACGCCAGCACAAGTTGTTGCTGAATTGGATCGCTACATCATTGGTCAGGATGAGGCGAAGCGCGCTGTAGCCATCGCGCTGCGCAATCGGTATAGAAGGAAGAGGCTTGCACCTGAGGTGCGGGAAGATATCCTGCCGAAGAACATTTTGATGATCGGGCCCACAGGAGTGGGGAAAACAGAGATAGCCCGGCGTTTAGCACGCCTGGCAGGTGCCCCGTTTGTGAAGATTGAGGCCACCAAGTTCACCGAGGTGGGCTATGTGGGTAGGGACGTGGAGTCCATCATCCGGGAACTAGTGGATGTGGCCCTCCGCATGGTGAAGGTGGAAAAGATGGCTGAGGTTCAGGACCGAGCCGAGGCCCTGGTGGAGGACCGCCTGGTGGAGCTGTTAGTCCCCAGCCCTGCTGCGACCGCCAAAATGAACCCCATGGATCTGTTCTGGGGCTTAACCCGTCAAACGCAAGCTCCCCAGCAGAGCTCAGAAGATGCTGAGAAGATCGCCAAAGAACGCAAGCGCATGCGGCAGTTGCTGAGGATGGGCGAACTGGAAGACCACATGGTGGAAGTGGTGGTGGAGAAGTCACCAAACGCCTTTTGGGAGATGCCTGGCTCAGGCTTGGATGATCTGGGGGCCAACTTCAAGGAGATGCTGGGGGATCTTCTTCCCAAGAAGATGCAGAAACGCACCATGACTGTGCGGGAAGCCAGGGGAGTGCTGCTGCAGGAGGAGGCAACTAAGCTCCTGGATATGGATGCGTTGATGGCTGAGGCTGTGGCCTTGGCAGAGGAATCGGGCATTGTCTTTATCGATGAGATTGACAAAATCGCTGGTCGCTCAAGCCGCACCAGCGGTCCTGATGTGTCTAGGGAAGGGGTGCAGAGGGATATTCTGCCCATTATCGAAGGCTCTACCGTGATCACCAAGGCCGGGCCTGTGCGCACAGATTACATTCTGTTCATTGCTGCAGGAGCCTTTCACATTTCCCAGCCCGCGGACTTGATTCCTGAACTGCAGGGGCGTTTCCCCATCCGGGTCAATCTGAACAGCCTCAAGGCCGAAGATTTTGCCCGGATCTTAACGGAGCCGGCGAACTCCCTGACCAAGCAGTATATGGCCTTACTGGGTACAGAAGGGGTAACGCTGGAATTCATTCCAGAAGGTGTGATGGCCATTGCCAAGATTGCTGAAGAGGTGAACCGCACTACTGAGAATATTGGGGCCAGGCGGCTGCACACCATTTTGGAGCGTTTGTTGGAGGAGGTTAGTTTTGCACCGCCGCAGGGTGAAAAAGTAGTTATTGATGCGGAGTATGTCCAGAGCAAGCTGGCTGGTCTGGTTCAGGATCGGGACTTAACACGCTATATCCTTTAGAAGTTTCCTGCACAAGATTTTCCAGTCTGGGTAGGATTCCTTGGGAAAATGTCGAACCAAATAGTGGGACGGGGGAGGTTTATGAATGCTCCCCTTTTTTGACTTCAGGAATTTCTATGTGCAGGACTTCCTTTTATTGTATAGAAGTACTCACGGAAATAGCCCATTATCAGTACGGCACTGGCAGGAGGGAGCTTTCCATGTTTAAGATTGTGGACAAACTGAGTTCTGGTCTGAGCAGGTCCAGCCTGCGCCATACTGTACTGAGCAATAATCTGGCCAACGCTAACACACCAGGATTCAAGCGTTCCGATGTTGTGGACAGCCCGGGATTCTCGAGAGAACTGACAAAAGCCCAGCAATCGCCGCTGACAAGAACCAATGCCAGGCATCTGCCTGGCCTATCTGGCACGGCGAGGGCCGGGTTTTCCGTTGTTCAGGACAACAGCACAACCATGCGCACGGACGGAAACAATGTTGATGTGGAACGGGAGCGGGTTCTGCTCTTGGAAAACCAGCTCCACTATGAATCTCTGATCGATGCAGTGAGCCGTAAACTTGGACAGCTGAGAAATGTGATTGGCGAGGGGAGGAGGTAAGTTATGAGCATGTTTCGGGTTTTTCGCATTGCCGCCTCTGGTTTGACTGCTGAACGCCTGCGTATGGACACTATTGCTAATAACCTAGCTAATGCCAATACCACCCGTACAGAAGAAGGGGGACCTTATCGCAGGCAGGTGCCGGTTTTTGCCCCGATCCTGGATAGGGCTGTGAGCCGCGGTGGGCGGTTAGGGCATGGTTCCACGGGAGCAGGTGTTCAGGTCGTAGGGGTTATGAGCGATCCTTCGCCGCCGCGCCTGGTATACGATCCCCAGCATCCCGATGCCAATGCCGATGGATACGTGGAGATGCCCAACGTCCATGTGGTTACGGAGATGGTGGATTTGATCACGGCAACACGAGCCTACGAAGCCAATATTGTGGCGTTGAACTCTGCCAAGTCCATGGCGCAGCGTGCCTTGGAAATTGGCCGTTAAGGAAGGGTGTGCTAGATGAAGGTTCAATTGGGAAACCTGCCCCACAACTTGCAGCAGACCAAACTGCAGCCGCGCCTTGAACCCGAAAAGGGCTTTCAGGAGTACCTAAAGGACGCCCTGCAGGAGGTGAACAGGCTGCAGCAGGAGAGTGATGTAGCCTTCACTCAGCTTCTCACAGGCGAGATCGAATTCCATGACGCGATGATCGTGGCAGAAAAAGCAAACTTAGCCCTTCAGTTAACCATGGCTATCCGGACCAAGCTTTTAGAGGCATACCAAGAGATCATGCGCATGCAAGTCTAGCTAGGTGGGTGTAATATGAACAATGTACTTGAGTCAATTAAACAGACCTGGGGCAGGCTGTCGCGTCCAATGCAGATTGGAGTCGGCGTGTTTGTCCTAGGTGTTTTTCTATCACTGGTCCTTATAGCTGTGCTATCCCGCACCCAGTACCAAGTGCTCTTTTCCGGTTTGAGTTCCGACGATGCAGGAGCGGTGGTGGCAGCTCTCCAGGAACGGGGCGTATCCTACCAGCTGGCTGATGGGGGCGGAACCATCTTGGTTCCAGAAGAGGATGTATTTGAAACGCGCATAGCGCTGGCGACTTCCGGTATGCCCACAGGGGGCGTGGTGGGTTTTGAGATCTTCAATACCACTCGGCTGGGTGAGACGGAAGCAGATCGTCAGCTGCGTTACCAGTGGGCACTCCAAGGCGAGCTCACCCGCACCATCCGCCAGATTAACGAAGTGGCCGATGCCCGCATACATATTGTGCTGCCCAGGCGGTCTCTGTTTGTGACTGAAAGCCAGCCTGCCTCAGCCTCTGTGCTGCTGCAGTTGAATCCAGGAGCTCAGCTCACCCGCAATCAGGTACGGGCCATTGCCAATTTGGTTGCTTCCAGTGTGGAAGGGTTGAGCCCTGATAATGTGACTATTGTTGATTCCAAGGGTACGGTTCTTAACTCCCCCAACTTCGGCGATGTGGGCCAGGTTGCAGACCGCTTTGACCTGCAATGGCGCTATGAACAGCAATTGGAAAGCAGCATTGTTGCCATGCTGGAGCGCATCTATGGCTTTGGTAATGTGGTGAGCCGCGTCAATGCTGTGCTGGACTTTTCCACTGTGGAGCAGTACAGTGAAACCTATGCCCCTGTACAGCGGGGAGAAGGGTTGGCGCGCAGCACCCAGAGCATGGAAGAGACTTACCGCGGAACTACTACAGGTGCAGCAGGTGTACCAGGTGTGGACTCCAACGTACCAGGCTACGTTTTTGTGGATCAAGGGGAAGGTACAACTGAATGGGAACGGAATGAGACAGTTACCAATTATGAGCTGAACCGCACCGAAACTTGGTCGACAAGCCTGCCTGGCAAGTTAGTGAACTTAGCCGTTTCTGTATGGATTAACGGGGATTTAGAGCCCAATCAACTAGCTGCTGTGGAGGAATCAGTGATTCGCGCCACCGGTCTTGATCTCAACCGGGGCGACAGCATCTATGTGGCCAGCGTTCCCTTTGAAGTGATGCCCTTTGGTGGAGATTTTCCACTGCCAGAAATGCCAAGCGGCATACCAGTCTATTACTGGGTGGCAGGGCTTGGCCTGCTCCTCCTTGTGGCTGCTATCGTGCTCTCTAGGATTTTGCAGCGGAGGGTTCCAGAAGAGGTGCCAGCAGCAGCCGCACTTGATGTGGTGGTGGGTGATGAAGAGATTCCCACTAGAGAGCTCACCCCTGAGGAACAAGAGATGATGAACGTACGCAAGCAGATTCAGTCCTTAGCGCGGGAGAAGCCTGAGGAAGTGGCTTTGATTATGAAAACCTGGCTCGCGGATGACTGGGAGGGTCAGTGATGAGGGCTCGCAGAATGAGTGGTAAAGAGAAAGCGGCGGTGCTTTTGGTGTCCTTAGGCCCAGAGCTTTCCGCCTCGATTTTCAAGCACTTAAAGGAAGATGAAATCGAAGAACTGACCCTGGCCATCGCAGGTTTGAAGCGCATTCAGCCCGAGGTCAGGGACGAGGTTATGGAGGAGTTCCGCGACCTTCTTGTGGCCAGGGAATACTTGGAGCAGGGGGGCATTGAGTACGCCAGGGAACTCTTGGAAAAGGCCCTGGGCAAGGACCGGGCTGACGATATTATCAAAAGGCTGACTGCATCGCTGACGGTCCGCCCGTTTGACTTTGCTCGCAAAACAGATCCAGGGCAGCTGCTGAACTTCATCCAAAACGAGCATCCCCAGACCATAGCCCTAATTTTAGCTTATCTCCACCCTGAACAGGCTGGACTGATTCTGTCCTCTTTAAACCCTGAGCTGCAGGTTGATGTAGCCCGCCGCTTAGCCAAACTGGATCGAACCACACCTGAAGTTTTGCAGGAAATTGAAAGCACTCTAGAACAGAGGCTTTCTGCCTTTGTGATGGATGATTATACTGTGGCAGGGGGCATTGACTCCATTGTCGACGTGCTGAACATGGTAGACCGGGCGACTGAGAAAACCATTTTGGATTCTCTTGAAGAAGAAGAGCCGGAGCTGGCAGAAGAGATCCGCAAGAAGATGTTTGTCTTTGAGGACATCATTCTCCTTGATGACCGCTCCATTCAGAAGCTGCTCCGAGAAGTGGACTCTAAAGACCTGGCACTGGCACTAAAAACCGCCAGCGAAGAAGTGGCGAGCAGGATCTTTAAGAACATGTCTAAGCGCGCCGCAGAGATGCTTAAAGAGGACATCGAGTACATGGGTCCTGTGCGGCTGCGGGATATTGAAGAAACCCAGCAGAAGATTGTGGCCACCGTTCGCCGCCTGGAAGATGTGGGTGAGATCATTATCGCCCGCGGAGGGGAGGACGAGGTGATTGTCTAGAATCATTAAGGCTGCGGAACTGAAAGTTCTAGTGACCACCGACGATCAGACGATCATTCCTGCGATCCCAACGGATCAAGTTGACACCGAGTCCTTTGTCAAAGGCGGGACTATTTTGGATGCAGCCAATCTCCTGGAAGACGCCCAGGCTAAGGCTGACGAAATCCTTGAGCAGGCAGAGCAAAAAGCGACCCATCTCCTGGAACAAGCCCAAAGCGAAGTGGAAGCCATCCGGCTGAAAGCCAAAGAGGCTGGTTTTTCTGACGGCTATGCAGAAGGCCTGGAAGAGGGCAGAAGAAAAGCGCTGGAAAGGGCGGCGGAGCTGCTTTCCCTCTTGGAGAACACGGTGCACGAAGCGGTGCGTCTGAGAACGGCCAATCTGCAGGCCCTGGAAGACGACTTTCTAAAGCTCAGCGTGTTTCTTGCCGATAAGATTGTCAGAAACCATGTTGAGACTGACGTTTCCTGGCTCCAGCCTATCCTTAAGGAGGCACTGGAGTCTTTAGGGACGCTGGATCAGCTAGTGGTGTTTTTGAACCCCTTAGATTACGCCTTACTGCGCAACCATGAAGAAGACCTCCGGCTGAGCAGCAGGGCGAAATTGGTGTTTGAACAGGATCCATCCATTACCCAGGGGGGCTGCTTGATCGAATCGGATACTGGAATTATTGATGCCCGCTTAGAACGGCGCCTGGGCAAGCTGGCCAATCATTTGCTGGAAGTGCTGTATGATGAGAACAATGGATGATCTCACGCCCAGGCTGGCGCATTATCTGCACCACCTGGATAATGTCAACGATACCATACACAGCGGCCGGGTGAGCCAAATCGTAGGCCTGACCATTGAGTCTATTGGGCCTACCACAAATATCGGAGACTTGTGCCTGATCAGTCCCCGGGGTGGAGGTGGAATTCCCGCGGAAGTAGTGGGATTCCGGGATCAAAAGGTGCTGCTCATGCCCCTTTCTGATCTCACCGGTGTGGGCCCGGGGAGTTTGGTGACGGCCACCGGTGCCCCTCTGATGGTTCCGGTGGGGGAGGCTCTCCTAGGGAGAATCCTAGATGGGCTCGGCCAGCCCATGGATAACAAGGGGTATGTCGGCACCACCAAGTACCGTTCTGTGCAGGGCAGTATTCCCCCGCCCTTACAGAGGCAGCGCATTAAGACCCACCTATCCGTTGGTGTGCGAGCTATTGACGGCGTGCTCACCTGCGGCAAGGGTCAGCGCATCGGCGTTTTCGCCGGCAGCGGTGTAGGGAAGAGTACCCTCTTAGGCATGATGGCTCGCAATACCGAAGCGGACGTGAACGTGATTGCCCTCATCGGCGAACGCGGCCGCGAGGTGCGGGAGTTTATAGAAAGGGATCTGGGCCCTGAGGGCCTAGCCCGCTCTGTGGTTGTAGTTGCCACTTCTGATCAGCCGGCTCTGGTGCGCATTAAGGGCGCCCTGGTGGCAACCACCATCGCCGAGTTCTTCAGAGACATGGGCTTGGACGTACTCTTTGTCATGGATTCTGTTACTCGTCTAGCCCTGGCTCAGCGGGAGGTGGGGTTGGCCATTGGCGAACCGCCTGCTACACGGGGCTATACCCCCTCGGTTTTCGCGCTGCTGCCCAAAGTACTGGAAAGAACGGGACCAGGGCCCACTGGAACCATCACCGCGTTCTATACTGTGCTGGTGGAAGGCGATGATATGAACGAGCCCGTGAGTGACACGGTCAGGGGTATCCTGGACGGGCATATCGTGCTCAACCGAGCACTGGCGGAAAAGAACCACTATCCCGCCATTGATGTGTTGGCCAGTATCAGCCGTTTGATGGTAGAAGTAACCACGAAAGAGCATCGGGCCTTAGCGGCCAAGCTGAGGGCTTCCTTAGCAGCCTATGCTGAGGCTGAAGATCTGATCAATATTGGTGCCTACGCCCACGGTTCGAATCCCGCCATTGATGAGGCCATTAGGCTGCACCCCGGGATCACTGCCTTCTTGCAGCAGCAGATTAACGAGCGCACTGATTTTGCAGAGACCCTGGCAAGGCTGGAACAAGTGTTTGGAGAATGAGACTAGGAGTTGAAGGATGGCTGCATTCAAGTTTCGCTTGGCAAAGGTACTAAAAGTCCGAGAGATTCGGGAGGAACAGTCCAAGTTCAAATGGGCTCAGGAAGAGCGTCTGGCCCATGAGGAACGTGCCAGATTAGCGCGCCTTAGGGATACGGAACAGGAGATCAAAAACTTCGGCTACGGACAGGGCGAGATTACTCTGCGGCTGGCCATGTATGAGTACCTGGAAGCACTGGGACGCAGGATTGAACATCAAGAAGAGCGGGTTGCCGTACAGGAAAAGGCTGCCGACCGCGCGAAGGAAGCATGGTTCGAAGCCAGGAAGGAAAGGAAGAAGGTCACCACTTTGCGTGAACGCCAGCATGCTGCCTTCATCAAGGAAGAGCTCAGTAGGGAGCAGAAAGCCCTCGATGATATGCGGCCGCGCACCTTGTTGTAGGGAGGTACTTCGTTGTGGGCAGATGGTTGTTAGCCATAACTTTTCTTATCATCGCAGTCATAGTAGCTTTTAGTATCTTCGTTGCCACTGGTGTGATCGACGGCCCCGCCTTGTTCTGGCGCTGGGGACTGCAGATCCACTGGCTTAAGCCGCATCTAGAGACCTATGCCCACGGGCAGGATGCGGAAGCATGGATTGCCCAGAAGGAAGAAGAAATCCGCGGCCAAGCCGCAGACCTAGACAGCCGAGCGGCCGAGCTGCAGACCCTCCAGGGGAAGCTGGATCAGAGGGCTCAACAGCTGGACAAGCGGGAAAGCGACCTCGCTGCCATGGAGGCCAAACTCCAGGCTGAGCAGGAGCAGAGACGAAGCGTGCAGACCCTAGCGGAGTTGTACAGCGGGATGGATCCTGCCGATGCAGCTCGCATCCTGCAGCAGCTGGACAGAGAGATAGTCCTTGATGTCCTGCTCCAGATGGATGTCTATGACGCTTCACAAATACTTATTGCCCTGCCAACTAACCTGGCCGCGGCCCTGAGTGAACAGATGGGCCGCTCCAGTAACTAGTTAGATTGGAATTTGCTTGGAAAGGAGGTGAGATTATCGATCTATTGATGATTACCAATGTGCCCGCCGCAGCCCCGGAATCGAAGGAGGATATGGCTGTGCACCAGCAGGGGCGTAAAGGCTCTGATTTTGAGCAGGTACTGGCCACTGTCCTGCACAGTGGGAAAAGCGTCCACAGGCTGCGTTTACGGGAAGCACAACAGCAGGAAACCGGCCAGATCGAAGCTTCATCTGGTTTGCTGCCACCGAGTTTTACCCT
>DURH01000004.1 GCA_012837385.1 Bacillota bacterium | reverse complement strand
TAAGCAGTTCAATGGGCTTAGCCAGATGCACTTGGCGCAGGGCATTAAGAAGGGTGAGCAGGAAAATGCCGCTGAACAGAGCTAAGGCCCAGAACATGCCTGGAATGGAGAGTTCAAACCCGAACACCACAGGGTACTCCAAAATACCCAGAAAAAGCAGGAAGACCAGTTTGGAGAAGAGAATCCCGCCCAGCAAGCCCATACTGAGGGCCAGCGCTGCTGTGATTGTGGTTTCCCAAAACACGATTTTGGCGATATGCTTCTTCTCCATGCCCAAGATGTTGAACAGGCCAAACTCCTTCTTGCGGCGTTTCACCAAGAAGCTGTTGGTGTAGAACAAGAAAATGACAGAGAACAGCCCCACTATGGCTGCACCGAAATTCAAGATCGCCCTCAAGGTGGAGCCTCCAACCATTCTCTCCAGATCCGAGCTGGTGGCTAAGGAAATGATGATGTAAAACAAAGCGACTGTGCAGATACAGGTGAGCAGGTATGGTAGGTAGGTCTGACGGTTTCTTTTGATGCTGTTCACCGCCAGCTTGCGATAGAAACCTCTAGCCATGCAGACCACCTTCCCTGCCGGCATTGCCTGTGGTGATCATGGTGAGGGTATCAGCAATTCTCTGGTACATCTCTCCAGGGGAGAGGCTGCCCCGGTGCAGCTCATGGAAGACCTCGCCATCCTTGATAAACAGCACACGCCGGGCATGGCAGGCTGCCTTCACGCTGTGGGTGACCATCAAGATGGTCTGACCCTGGGCATTAACCTCGCTGAACAGGTGCAGCAGGCTGTCACTGGTGCGGGAATCCAAAGCCCCTGTGGGCTCATCGGCCAAAACAAGTTGAGGCTTTGTAATCAGCGCCCGGGCAATGGCCGCCCGCTGTTTTTCGCCTCCCGACACCTCGTACGGGAACTTCTTGAGAATGCGGGAAATCCCCAGTTGGCTGGCCAACGGCCGCAGACGCTCCTGCATTTCCGCGAAATGCTTTCCCGCCAATACCAAGGGCAGGTAGATATTGTCTTCCAAGGAAAAAGTGTCCAGCAAGTTGAAGTCCTGGAACACAAAGCCCAGGTTATCCCGGCGGAAGGAAGAGATTTCCCGCTCGCTGATGGCATGGAGGTTGCTGCCGTTAAGCAGCACCTCGCCGCTGGTGGGACGATCCAAGGCTGCAATTAGGTTCAGTAGGGTGGTCTTGCCGGAACCTGATTCACCCATAATGGCGGTGAACTCTCCCTGTTCCACCTGGAAGGATACACTGCGCAAGGCCTGCACCTGGTGCCCTCCAAATCGCGTGCTGTACACCTTCTTAAGATTGACTACTTCCAGTAAGCTCATTTCACAACCTCCCGTTTCTATCTCACGGTCAGTTTAGCAAAAAGAAGCAAAGCCCTGCCATGGCTTTGCCTTACGTTTCCCCCATTAACCTTACATCTCCGTAAGGTATTACTCTGCCCACACCTCTTCCCTGTTTAAGCCCAGCTTCACCTTGGTTCCAACTCCAAGGATGGACTCAACCTCGATGGTGTGGGACAGCTTATCCAAAACCCGCTTGCAGAGATAAAGTCCAATCCCTGTGGAGCGCCGATCCACCCGCCCCGTGGAGCCGGTGTAGCCTCGGTCAAACACCCTGGGCAGATCCTCAGAGGCAATACCTATCCCCGTATCCTGGATTACTAGAGTCTCTTCTTCCCTGTCCAGATAAATAGAAATGTTGCCCTGGGAAGTGTACTTCAACGCATTGTCTAACAGCTGCTCGATCACAAAACCGAGCCACTTTTCATCAGTGAGCACCGTGCAGTCCAGTTCCTGATAATCCAGGGCTATGCCTCTACGGATAAATACCTTGGCGTACTTACGCACCGCCTGGCGCACAATGCTATCCAGGCTGCAGTGCCGGAACACGAAGTCTGAGGAAGGGCTTTCCACCCGCAGATACTGCAGTACCATATCCGCATAGCGTTCGATTCTAAACAGTTCCGCTTCCAGCTCAGGACCGAGACTTCCCGCGTCCTCAGTTTGCAGGAGCAGGCGCATGGCGGCAATGGGCACCTTCACTTGATGGGCCCAGAGGGTATAATACTCCACTAGATCGCTCTGGATCTTTTCCCTTTCAGCCAGGGAAGATTGGTGCTCGCTCCAGACTAAGTTCAACAGCCTCTGATACTCCCTTTCCACCAAGTCCGTAGGGCGGGGCAGGTTCTCCACCCCTAGGTTTACCTGAGTCTGCAGCCGCAGAAGAACATTATACCGCTGCCGATACTTCCCATAGTCCACCGCTAGAACCAAGGATGAAATGCTGACAGCCAGCAGCAGAGCATAGGCCACCGGTTCTGCTGGCAGGCGGTACAAGACCAGCACCACCGCGAGGCACCCAGCAAAAACCCCCACCAGGGCAAAACCCAGCCAGCGGCTGGTCAGGTAGTTCAGAAGCACACTGAAGTTCTTACCGTTCTTCATCTCTATTCCACCATGTATCCCAAGGCTCTCTTGGTTGTGATCAAGTCAGGCAGGCCCAGCTGCTCCAGCTTGCGCCTGAGCCTGGTAATATTGACCGTTAGGGTGTTATCATCCACATAACTGTCTGTTTCCCACAGTCTGGTCATGATAGCTTCCCTGCTCACTACCCTGCCCTTGTTTTCCAGGAGCAGCTGCAATATCTTCAGCTCGTTGCGGGTGAGCTCCATCCTTTCCCCCTGGTAAGTTAAGGTAGCATCGCTGATATTCAAAAGGGCCCCCCGATGTTCCAAAACATGGGACCCACCGGCGAAGTCGTAAGTGCGCCGCAGCAGCGCCTGGATTTTGGCAGTGAGCACCGATAGGTCGAAGGGCTTAGTGACAAAGTCATCTGCCCCCATATTGACAGCCATCACGATATTGAGGCTGTCAGAGGCTGAAGAGATAAAGATAATCGGCACCTTGGAAATCTTGCGGATTTCGCTGCACCAATGGTAACCGTTGTAGAAAGGCAGGGAGATGTCCAGGAGCACAAGCTGGGGATCAAACTCCACGAATTCCGGGATCAAGTCCCGAAAGTTGGTGGCGCACTGCACTTCAAAACCCCAGCTGGAAATGGCTTTTTTAATGGCGCTCGCGATCACTTCATCGTCTTCTACGATCCAAATGCGGTACATTCCTGTCCTCCTTGCCATAGACCGATACATAGGTATTCCCTGCTCCCCGCCTGCTTTCCTGCGGTTTTTCAGTCCGCGGAGCAGATAATCCTTTACAGGGGACAAGTCCTGTGATATGTTAGAGATGTAAATCACATAACTCATATAAGCCTGCAAATTTGGTGCAGGAGTCTCTACGTGGCAACCTATATTGCCTACGCTATGAGTGACCTATAAGCGCTTGTCGGTAAGGGCTTCTCGGAAGCTTTTATTGGTGGTTCCTGCAGCTTGTCGAGCACTCGATGAGTTTTTTTGTTTTTCTAAGGCTTTTAGAGGCGGCTCTAGGCCAGTCCTCAGTAATAAAGGCAAATAAACAAGAGGCGGAGGAATGAATCGCAAATGGAGAGTTTTTTCAAGCTGAAGGAAAACGGTACCAATGTTCGCACTGAAGTTTTAGCCGGATTAACCACGTTCTTTGCCATGGCGTACATCATCATGGTTAATCCAGACATGCTGTCTTTATCGGGAATGCCCTGGGGTGCTGTGTTCTTAGCTACCATCGCAGCCTCCATCATCGGAACTCTGGTTATGGGGCTGTTCGCCAACGTTCCCTATGCGCAGGCTCCTGGTATGGGTCTTAATGCTTTCTTCGTGTTTACCGTTGTCTTCGGTTTAGGCTTTACCTGGCAGGAAGCTCTGGCCATGGTATTTATCTGCGGTGTCATCAACATCCTGATCACTGTAACCAAGGTACGCAAACTGATCATCAAGTGCATCCCTGAAAGCCTGCAGAACGCCATCGGCGGCGGTATTGGCATCTTCATCGCTTACATCGGCTTCCAGAATGCCGGTCTGCTCAGCTTTGAGGCAGGCATTCCAGAACTGGTAGCCTTGAACAATCCTTCTGTGCTGCTCACCCTCTTGGGTTTGGCCCTCACCATTATCCTCTTGGTCAAGGGCGTACGTGGCGCCATCTTCATCGGTATTGTCGTTACCACACTACTGGGCATCCCCTTTGGAGTAACCCAACTGGGAGAAACCATCAGCTTGTCGCAGGCCTTTTCCGAACTGGGTACAACCTTCGGTGCTGCCTTTGGCAATCCAGGACTTCTGTCTCTGTTCAGCGATGCCAGCAAGCTGCCACTGGTGCTCATGACCATCTTTGCTTTCAGCCTGTCTGACACCTTCGATACCATCGGAACCTTTATCGGAACTGGACGCCGCGCCGGCATCTTCACTTCTGAGGATATGAAGGCCCTGGAGAGCGGTTCTGGCTTTAAGTCCAAGATGGACAAGGCTCTCTTTGCAGACGCCACCGCCACTTCCATCGGAGCCATCTTCGGTACTTCCAATACCACAACCTATGTGGAAAGCGCAGCAGGTATTGGTGCAGGCGGCAGAACAGGACTTACCAGCGTGGTAGTTGCAGCGCTGTTTGCCCTGAGCGCCTTCTTTGCTCCCGCCATCAGCGCTATTCCCTCGGCAGCCACTGCCCCAGCCCTGATCATTGTGGGTATTATGATGCTGGCTTCCTTCAGGGATGTTAACTGGCAGGACTTCGAGGAAGCTGTGCCTGCTTTCTTCGCCGGTGTGTTTATGGCTCTCTGTTACAGCATTTCCTACGGTATCGCCGGAGGATTCATCTTCTACACCCTGGTCAAGATTGTCAGGGGCGAATCCAAGGAGATCCATCCCATCCTGGCCATTTCCACCGTGCTGTTCATCCTCAACTTCATCATTATGGCTGTAATCTAGCCCTAATCGATACGCTTCCCTAGAAAAAACCACCCTCGAGGTGGTTTTTTCTATGCCAGTTTGGCCAGTGCTTCTTCTTCCACCAGGGGTTTGCTGAAGAAGTACCCCTGGATAATATCGCAGCTGCTTTCTCTTAAGTAGCGGACCTGTTCTTCCTCCTCCACCCCTTCCGCCACCACCTTCAAACCAAGCTTGTGGCACATGGAGATAAGGTCATTGATGATCAGTTTATGCTTGTCCTTGACTAGGATGTTATCAATAAAGTGCTTGTCAATCTTAATGCAGTCAATGGGCAGATCCTCGATCCTGGAAAGCGCGGAGTAACCTGTGCCAAAGTCATCTAGGGCAATGGTGACCCCCTGGTTCCGCAGAGGACAGAGCTTAGCCTGGACTTCTGGGAAGTCGTCGATAATGATGGACTCCGTGATTTCCAGCTGCAGCTGGTGGGGATGAATCCCCGCTCTTTTCATCAGCTCTTCAACGCGCTCCACGAAGTCATCCTGAACCAATTGGAGGACGGAAATGTTCACCGCCACATGCAGGCTTCGATAACCCAGGTGGTTGAGTCTGTTAATAAACTCCATGGCCCTATCCAGGATCAAATATCCCAGGGGCACAATGAGGCCGTGGCGCTCCGCCATGGGGATGAACTCGGCTGGTGAAACCAAGCCCAGCGTAGGCGAGTTCATGCGGGCCAGGGCTTCAAAACCCACCATCCTGTGGGTAGCTACTGCCACCTTGGGCTGGTAATGCAGGTAGACGGTGCCCAAATCAGGATTGGCCACGAAGCTGCGCAGCTCTTGGGCAATGATTTCCTCCCGATGGAGTCTTGCTTTCATGTCGATATCAAAGAAAGAATAGGACTTCTTGTTCTTGCCGCCTTCCAAATCCTGAATGGTAACATTGGCTTGAGTAAGCACTTCCACAGCATCACGGTGTGAAGCGGTGAGTTCCACAATGCCGGTGTGGACTTCCATCTGGTGGCCCAGGGGATCAATACCGCTCTCTGCTTCAGTGCCGATCTGCTCCGCCAACTCTGCCAGTTCACTTTGGTCAGCATAGCCCTGAACCAAGAACACAAAGCGGTTCCCGGAAAACCTAAAGAGCTGCCTGTCGCTCCTGACCAAGGTTGACAACCTGGCCGCGATTTCCTTGAGGAGCCGATCACCCACATCGAAGCCGTAAAGCGTGTTTACCTCGTTGAGATTGCGGCAGTGCACGAGCATCACAGCTCGCTTCACGCCGTCGTTTCTCCCCAACTGCTCGTTCACAGCTTCCTCTAGGTACGCCTTGTTGGGCAGACCAGTCAAGCTGTCATGGTAGGCTAGGGCGCAGAGCTTCTTGTTATGTCGGAAGGAGCTGTACATAACGTGAACAAAGAGGCCGCAGACAAAAGTAGTCACTGTTAAGATGATGGCAGTGGTTGCCCGTGAGGCGGCCACTATCTCGCTGGTGGATTTTCCCACAATCAGAGTGCCGGCGAAGGTGCCCTCCAAGTAGATAGGCACATAGATGTCGTACAGTTCGCCGCCGTTATCGCGGTTTACCCTGGAGTAGCTCTGCCCAGAACGTACTGTATCCTGCAGTACTGGGTCATCCAGAAAGGAATCAAAGTGCTCAGGATGGCTGCTGGCTATCACGGTGAAATCAGGACCGGCGAAGCAGACATGATCTACTAATTCGAAACCGGCGATTTCATCTACTATCCTCTGCAGCTCGAAGGATGATAGGAAGCCCAAGACTATGTCGGCGCCGACGCCCAATTGGATAAAACGTCCGTCATCCAGTCGCAGATAAGCGTATTTATAATAGCGATCTGATTCTGTATCGCGGCGGATATCCTCCACGCGGGAGTCTTCACCACTGACCATGAAGTTGTGTACTGGATGCCCCGTTTTGGCAATCCAACCTAGGTACTCGGGCCGAGTGGAGTACTCGATAACACCTTGTGGATTGTACAGGTAGATTTCATCCACCACCAAGGATTCAGCCAACTGGTGCAGGCCCTCATTGGTGACCGGGTCGGCACAGAGGGCGACGGTACTCGTTGCGCTGCGCAGCCGTCTTTCCAATACATCATTGATAGCCAGATAAGCGGACTGGCTCTTAGTAAGGCTGTGGGAATAAACGTGAGCGTAGTTGGAGTACTCCGCCTCCAACCTGCTAAGGTAGAGGTTGCGTATGTAGCGTGCTAGGAGGTAGTCTATTCCAGCAAAGACAAGCAGAATCAAGACAATGGCTATAACATAAGGTCTGAGTCTGATGGTTCTTTTCATGATAGGCACCTCCACGACGAACCACAGGGACTCAGCCAACCCAGACTCTACTCTTTGCGTGTACAATCAGCATACCCGATGGAAAGGGTGCTGAGACTGAACCTGAGCTAGTGAATCCAGATCAATTGATTGGAGTTTGTCTTCTTCATCACACCCACGAATCCCTTCATAGACTTACTATTTGGATTACCTTCCGTTTACAAAAAGCCACAAATACATCGCTTTCCTCGTGGGTGCCATCGACTCCATGGTAGCGGTTCGGCCTGCAACGTACGGAAGAACTCTCTGTACTTAACCGGGTAGGAGGCTATCCATCAGTTGAATAGCCGACCTCCCACACCACCGGACAAACCGTTCGGTATCAGGCGGTTCCAAAGCTGACACCTTAAGCCTTGACAGAAGAGTAATAGTCAGAAAAACTCAAGTAACCTGTTCGACGAAAGCGTTCGTTGGAGAGTGCGATTTTCAGAATTGGGCTTTTGGCGATACGCCAATAGCCCTTCCTTGTGTTGGCCCACATCCATGCCTGTTTTTCGGCACCGAGGCGTTTGAGGTTTTCGAAGCGTGTTCGAATCCTGTTCCACCGTTTCCAGGTTACCATGCGGATACGCCACCGTGTCCACTTGTCTAGCTGTTGCATGAGACCTGCCATGTCAGCTAGCCTTAAGTAGTTCACCCACCGGCGGATGAGCTGATTGAGCCTCGTTTTGCGCTCTTCTATGCCCATCCCGTTGCTGCGTCCCGTTACCTGCCGACCTTTGTCCTTGAGCTTTTGGACGCTTTTCGGATGGACCCGAAGCCGAGCCTCGCCCTTCGTTCTGTAGATGCCGTACCCCAGGCGCGTATTTCGGTCAATCGCGGGTGCGGACGTTTTTTTGGACCTGGTTATGCTACCAGACCTAGACTCTGTCTGTAGCTAAGTGGGCTTCTTGCGCCCAGGACCATCTTGATTCTCTCTTCGTTCCACCAGTGGATGTATGCATCGAGCTCTTGGATGAACTTGTTACGTCTCAATTTAACCGGGTAGGTTTTGAGGATTTTGTGTCACGATAAATTTCCATGTCAATGATTCGCAGGAGAAAACAGCCTGCGATTTTTTCTTGCTCTCTTTTGACCTAGAATTTGCT
>DURH01000048.1 GCA_012837385.1 Bacillota bacterium | reverse complement strand
CAAATCAGTGGCTGCTTGAGAGTATGATAGATCATTTAGCCACCGATACTCAACAGCATATTGCTTAAAGGCACCAGAATAATGCTGGTTCGTAGAAACGAGTGCCTCAACACCACCCTTGCTGTAACGTCTCCACCATTCTCTTACCACAGTCTGCGGGATACTGAACTTACATGCGGCCCCGTTGATCGATTCTCCGTTCTCAATTGCTATGACCACTTCAAATCGTAATTCTATGCTGTATTTAGCCATAAAAATGTGCACCTCCAAATGCTAGACTTTGTGTCTAACATTTGGGGTGCACTTCACACAATAGGCTCACTTTTTTATCACATTTTCTGTTTTTCTACTGACCAATGGTAAACGCCTTGCCGGCCAGCTGCGCTCGGCGGGTCTGGATCAGCTGACGATGCCATAGGTCTCGCTGACGTCCTGCACAAAGATAATGCCGTTACCAGGTTGGTCAATCTTTAACTCTTGGCGTACCGCCTGAACAATACCACCGGTCTGCTCAGCGGGGGTAAGCATCAAGACGATTTCCTTTTCAGGTTCAATCTCCATGTTTAAGAACGTAGAGGTTTCATGGATACCCGAACCCCGGGCATTCACTATGGTTCCACCCCGGGCGCCAGCTTCCCTGGCTGCATCCATCACTATCTCCCCCTTGCCCTTATCAACCACAACAAACACGGCCCTGTACACGCCATCTTCACCTCTATTTTCCACATTGAACTGATAATCATAGCTGCCCGCGCCGATGAAGGCACCTACAGGCATGGTAAAGGCAACGCCATGCTTAGGGCGGCTGAAATGGACCACCCGGTCAATCTCATCAAGGGCACTGCGCCCCACAGATTCCTCGCACACCATCAGCACAACTTCTTTACGAATATCAGTAAGCTCTAAAAGCCTCAGCCACTTGTTCTGGGCTGTACCCCTGCCGAGCATGATGGTGCCGCCTGTTACGCCAGCCTTTTTCGCCACACTTAGGGCCTTGCTGCCCAGGCCGAAATCTACAATCACGCAGATCAACTCATATTGCTTCTCTGCCGTATCACTCCGCAACAGTATCAACTCCTTGTTTCCTCGATCTGGCTTCAAAGATGAAGCCAAGAATCTGCAATGTAATGATGGGAGCCATAGCCACCAAGGCAATCATACCAAAACCATCGCGCAGCAGGTTGGCTCCTTCAAAGGCGCTTGCTGCCCCCTGGACAAAGGCCAGGATAAAGGTGGCAGTCATGGGTCCTGTTGCCACGCCGCCGGCGTCAAAAGCGATGCCCACGAACAGCGTGGGTGCGTAGTACATCATGCTGATGGCAATGATGTAGCCAGGCAGCAAAATGTGCCAGAGCTGCATGGCAGGAGTTAGGATCCTCACGATGGCCATGGCCACGGCCAAGCCAACGCCGATGGATAAACCTGCGCCAACTGCCCTGCGTTTAACATACCCGCTGGTCACATCTTCAATCTGATGGGTAAGCACAAACACCGCGGGTTCTGCTAGAATGGTGAAGAATCCCAATCCAAAGGCTGTCAGCACCAGCCAGATCTTGTTATCCTGCATGGCCAAACGGAGCCCCAGTTCGCCGGCTATCTCCATAAACCCGCCGTTGACCCCGACGAGAAAGACGATCAACCCAACAAAGGCATAGAGGAATCCCTTCACCATCCTGGCGAACTGCTTGCGTTCTAGTTTGAAGAGGACCTTCTGCAGAACAAACAGTGACACAGTTAAAGGCAGCAGGCTGACAAAGCTTTCCCACAGAGCTTCGGGAATCAGACCAAAAAAGGACCTGAGAATGGCAGCATTCTCGATTTCTATGGGCTCCAAATGGGCCACAGCATATTCCTGGGTCCCAATGATGATGTTCAGCACCAGCACACTCATAATGGCTCCAGCAGAGGCAATAGCCACCAAACCAAAACTGTCTTCTTCAGAGGCCTTGCTGTCCTTGCGCAGGCGGGAAATCCCCACAGCCAGGGCCAGAAGAAAAGGAACAGCCAGGATCCCTGTGGTCGCACCAGAAGCATCAAAGGCGATGGCCAAAAACTCCGGTTGAGCAAAGAAGGCCATAACGAAGATGACCAGGTAACAGCCGAGCAGAAAGATCTTCAGGGACACATGGAGAACCACGCGCAGAAAGCCCAAGGACACCATGATAGCGAGCCCAATGGACACCACGATCAGCAGGGTCCAGGAAGAAATGGCAGATAAGGTGACAAAATCCACTTGGTAGGCCAGCACCATCAGCCCCGGTTCGGCGATGGAAATGAAAAAACCCAAGAGCAGGCCTGACACAAGGACCACAGGGAGATTGTTCGTCTTCACTAGGGAAGAACCAGTTAAGCTGCCCATGGGGGTGATGCCGATTTCCACCCCAAAAAGGAAAAGAGATAGGCCTATGATGATTAAGATTGCTCCCACCAAGAACCTGAGGATGAGCGAAAGCCCCAGCGGAACCAAGGTGAGATTGAGAACCAGAACTATGATCGCTATGGGCACAACCGCTTTCACATTGTCCCTAACCAAACCAAGAAGTATATTCAAACAACCACCCTGCCTTCTCTACCTCTGCGAGCCGCATCTGCGGCTCCGCACCTCGATCCAAAAGGCGCCCCAGCGCTTACAGCGCCAGGGCGCCTAGAGAAGCATCTCAACGCCGCATTCGCAAGAAATGAACTCTCAGCCTTCTTGTAGAGTATTTTCTTGCAGCATCCTCTAGTTCCTGCCTTATCCCTAACATTTGTCAAGATTTTTGGCCCATCCTATTACCCAGCTAAAAGAGGCGCACGCCGTCTAGATACTCAACGTCTAAGACTTCCATAGCCCTTTCGACCCTTGCCGGCAGTGCAGCTTCCACTTCTCGGATTTCTTTCATCGATAGACCCAAGGAGCGCACAAGGCTGGGGTCCATGCCGTAGATATGGGTGCTTTCCATAAGCGTCTCATAGTAGTTGAAGCTGATGGTATCAGCAATGTGGATGAGGACAAGTTCCTGCTTGTTCACTACAGCCCGCCTGGGAGCATGATGATGCTTCACCACATTGCAGATGTCCTCAGGCAGCTGCCACTTGTTGCACACCCATTCGCCGATTACGGAATGGGTGTAGCGCCCCAGTACCTTAACCTCGGCCTCCAAAATGGGCATGTTCTCTTCTGTGGCTATTTTGAAGATCCTGTTTAGGGTGACGGGCATGCAGTAGTCCAGGGCCAAAACTCCAATGTCATGGATGAAGCCGTAGGTGACCAGCTTGTAGGGATCATGCTCTGCGTTCAAGCCGGAAGCTGCGTAAAGCATCTGAGCAGCTACCGCAGTGCCCAGGCAGTGACGGAGGAAGTCGTTCCGGTTAAAGCTCTCCAGGATGTGGCGCTTGGGGAACAGGCTCTTCAAAAGCACTCCTAGGATGATGTTGCGGGTGGATTCCAGACCCACGAGTAGGATGGCGTCCTCAATTGAGCGGGCTCTCCTGACCTGGCTCAGATATCCCGAGTTCATAACCCGCAGCACCACATCACCCAAGCTTCCGCATTCGTTGATCAATTTAACCAATACATCACGATCAATGTGATTGGGATCCCTCAACTCCTCAATGATGTCGACAGCCCTTGGCGGCAGTTCTGGAAGATCCCTCTCTAATACCTGCAAGATCACAGTGGACACAGTAATGCCCCCTTTATACTGCAAACTTACTTTACCGCTTATATTTCTGTGATTATTTCACCATGCATCCTCAATGTCCTCTTACTGGAATGAAAACGGTATTCCCGCTGTGTAATCGCCTTGACACTGCTGTGAAATCCTATGCTAGGCAGGATTTCTCCTGTTTGCAGGCATTATTCAAGCCAGCGGGGATCATCTGGCTGGTTGGGCTGCTTTACGTTCAAGACCTGGGGCACCTGCCTGTTTTTGGGAGTGAAACCCTCTCCGCCATTGCGAACCCACACATAATCCTCTTGTGGGCCAAGGGCCCAGTCAACGCCAAAAGTGATATTCCAGAAAGCATAATCCCATTCACTACCGGGATACCGGCCGTGGTCCAGAATCAGCGGGATGTAGGCGGTGTTGACCTGGTATTTGTTCCAAGATTCCCATTTCTCAGTTCCATGGATGCGGGCGTACATATTCCTCAACCTACAACTGCGCCACAGATTGTTGCCCTCCCAATCTTCTTGAAACATCCCGTTTGAGCGGAAGCGAGGACCAATACCGTCGTAGCTGATCACTGCACATTTCAGCCACTCCCCTCCTTCTTCCCGAACCCACTGCGCGTAGTACGTCTTCCCCTCTTCAACCCAGCGCTGAACGCGCATTGTATACCAGGTTTTCTCCTTCCAAGGATATTCGGTAAACACAAAGGCCCCGCTGCCTTCGTGATCAAAGTCTCCGTTTTCACCGTCTAAGACATATTCAACCCGCGGCCGAGTTCCATCATCCAGGTTCCACAAAGACATCAAGAGTTTCCGACCATCATGCCTTTGCTGATAACCTGCATAGCCCCTATCCCAGTTGAACACCGCCCAATAGGTGTTGTACTCAGGATCTTCGCAGTACCAGTCTACCTGCATGGCATCATATCCTTCTTCAGCTGTACCGTACCAATCTACATAAATGCCAGGTGCGCCTCGGGGTACGGCAGAAATCCAGTACTCGCCTGAATTCGAGGTTGTTAGAAGGAGGACTGGAGCGTCGTAACCTTCCAAGGCAAACAGCAGATCCACCTTGCCCTTCAAGCCTGGGATCGTCAGTCTACCTTCTTGATCTGTATAGCCCGCTGTGTTGAACTTCATCAAGTCTCCCCGATAAAACACTTCTACTCCGGAGACTGGTCTTTCCTTCTCCATCAGCACCACCGTGAGGGCATACTCTGGAACATTTCCAGGGGACACACAGCCTATTGTCATTACGACAATACTGAGCAGAGCGGCTGCCAACAGTGCTCTAACTCTCACCTCACATCCTCCTCCTTAGATAGTGGCGAAAATGCCTTAGGGTTTATTTTCCTAAACGCCGGCTGTACTCTCATTGTTCTATGCAGATCTGCAATGTCCTGTTGTTTTCGACACATGGACAGTGAAGCACGAATAGTGATGGACTCACGCCGCTTTCAATTGACCACACCAAACCCATATGGTATATTTTTCCTAAATAATCAGAGGGGTGTTGCGCTTGGATGTGATTACTGTATCGGCGTTGTCCAAAGAGTACGGTTCTCCCAGCAAGCCTTT
>DURH01000047.1 GCA_012837385.1 Bacillota bacterium | reverse complement strand
TCCCCGTTTGCGTGGAAAATTATGAGAAGGTGAATGTCAAATGAAACATCTCTTGCAGGTAGACAATCTGAGTGTATCCTTTAACGTTGATGCTTCCACCATCAAGGCAGTAAGAAATGTCTCCTACTACATTGATCAAGGGGAGACCATCAGTATTGTGGGGGAGAGTGGTTCTGGCAAAAGCGTGAGCCAACTGGCCACTTTACAGCTGCTCCCAGTTCCTCCCGCGACTATTGACAGCGGTAGAGTGTTGCTGGAAGGTGAGGACCTCCTTCAGTATGAACCCCATGATGCCAAAATGCGCGAGGTGCGCGGTGGAAGAATCAGCATGATCTTTCAGGAACCAATGACTTCCCTGAATCCTGTAAAACGCATCGGTGATCAAATCATGGAGTCCATTGTCATCCACGGGGGTGTCAGCAGAGACCAGGCTAGGAAGCACGCCATTAACCTGCTGAAACAGGTGCGCATACCTGATGCAGAAAGAAGGATTGACGACTATCCCCATCAGTTCTCTGGTGGTATGAGGCAGCGAATCATGATTGCCATCGCGTTGGCTGGGAACCCGAAGCTGGTTATTGCTGATGAGCCCACTACTGCCCTGGATGTTACCACCCAGGCACAAGTACTGGAGCTGCTCAAAAGTGTTACGGAGATCTACGGCACAGCCCTGCTGCTCGTTACTCATAACTTAGGTATTGTGGCGCGCTATGCAGAACGCATTTACGTGATGTACCAAGGGCGCATCGTAGAATCGGGCCGTTCTGAGGACATCTTCGCCCATCCCTCCCACCCCTACACTCGAGGCCTTTTGAATGCCGTTCCCAGGCTGGACGACAGTAAGGACCGGAAACTGCGTCCCATTGATGCTGCGGAAGAAATCCACCTGCCTGCCCAGGAGCGCTGTCCCTTCTTGCCCAGGTGCAGATACAGGGCTGACGTGTGTTTTGATCGCGGTGTGCCTGACCTGGAAGCGTGCGTGGAGGACGGCCATTTCGCAGCCTGTTACCGCAGCCGCCAAGAGCTGGATGCAATCGACCGCTCTAGCGAAGGGGAGAGTATCAGGATAGACCGTCGGAATCTGTCCGCGGATCAGATTCTCGACGTCAAGGACTTGACTGTGTCGTTTCCCATTCGAAAAGGGCTCCTGCACAGAAAGGTTGGAGATTTTACTGCAGTAGACAACATCTCTTTTGCCATCAGGCGTGGCGAGACCTTCGGCCTGGTAGGCGAATCTGGCTGCGGGAAGACCTCGGTGGCCAAGAGCGTTGTGCGGCTCATTTCGGACCATCAAGGCGATATCGTCTTTGACGGAATCCGCCTCAGTGAATTGACAGGAGCAGCCTTGCGCACAGAAAGGCGCAGGATCCAGATGATCTTCCAGGACCCATACAGTTCCCTGAATCCTCGCAAGACTGCAGGCGCCCTGGTGGGAGAACCTCTGATCATCCACAAGCTTGTGTCTTCACGAAAAGAGTATGATCGCAGGGTAGACGAGTTATTTGAGCAAGTTGGGCTCTCACCGGCCATGAGGAACAGAGTACCCCACGAGTTCTCAGGGGGGCAGCGGCAGCGCTTGGGAATCGCCCGAGCCTTAGCGTGTATGCCGGAGCTGATCATCTGCGATGAGCCCGTTTCTGCCCTAGATGTGTCCATCCAGGCCCAGATCATCAACCTGCTGGAAGACTTGCAGCAGGAGTTGGGCTTGTCCTATCTGTTCATTTCCCATGACCTCTCGGTCGTGAAACACATCAGCGATACCATTGCCGTGATGTACCTAGGGAAAATCGTGGAGATAGCCCCCTGCGAGGATCTATATGGAAATGCCCTACATCCTTACACTGCAGCGCTGCTTTCCGCTGTACCAATACCCGATCCTGCCGTGGAAAAGGCCCGCAAGCTGGATGTGATCGCAGGGGAGGTTTCCACTTCCTTGGAGCGCCCCACCGGATGCTATTTCAGCGACCGCTGTCCCTATGTGATGGATGTATGCAAAAGCGAGGCGCCGCCCATGGTGCACTATGGGAAGGGACATTATGCGGCCTGTTTCAAGATTGAGTCAGCTGCCTCTGGCCGCCAGAGGGCAGTAGAGTAACTCGATCTAGGACATTTGCTAGAAGGTGAAATGATGGAAAATAGTAGGAACCCCAGTCACCTAGGGAGTAAGGGATATGTCATTGTTCTAGTGGTTGGTTTGATTACTTCTCTAGGTTTCAGCATGGTGTATACCATTGTTTCAGCTTACGCCGTTGACATTGGCTCCACCTTGTCAACGGCAGGCCTGGTTTCGGGAATATTTTCCATATCTGCCTTGGTGCTGAGGCCCTTTTCTGGTTTGCTTTCGGACCGGTACAACAAAAAGAAGGTCTTCGTGCTTTCCACTTTGGCCATCGCGGCTGCTTTTCTCGGTTATTCAGTTTCCTCCAACATCCCTCTCTTAGTGTTTTTTCGGATGTTCCACGGTGCGGCGTTTGCCCTTAACGGCACCGCCAGCATTGCACTGATCAGTGAACTGGTTCCCAAACAGCGTTTGGCGGAAGGGCTCGGCTACTTCGGAGTAAGTCAGATGATTTCCCGCATTGTGGGCCCTTCCATTGGTGCTTCCATTCAGGCCATCTCCAGCTACAACATCCTTTTTTACATCATCACACTGCTCCATCTTATTGCCCTGGCCATCCTCTTGCTCTTGCCCTATGAAAAGCACAGCGACTTGCACAGCGAGAAGAACCAAAGGGCAGCGTTTTCGGATCTTGTTGCCCTGGAGGTGCTGGTATATGCAGCGGTGGGAGGCGTCTTTTCCTTGGGCAACGGTGTTGTGAACTCATTCTTGGTCCTGATGGGAAATGAAAGGGCCATTGCCAGTATCAGCCTGTATTTTGTTCTCAATGCCAGCACGGTGGCAGTCGCTCGGTTCTTTGCAGGCCGCCAAGCTGATCAGAGAAGCATCACTCTTATCGTTAATGCCGCACTCTTCTGCTCGGCTGCGGCCATGCTCTTACTGGGCTTTGCCCAATCTCTGCTGCCTGTGGCCGTGGCGGCGGTCTTTATGGGTGTGGGGCTGGCAGGTGGACAAGTCTCTTTGCAGGCAGAATGCATCCGGACCGTGGACGAAAAGAAGAGCGGCGTCGCCGCCAGTACCTTTTACATCGGGGCGGATGTGGGTAATGGAGTCGGGCCCATTCTAGGCGGCGCCATTTCCAGCGCCTTCAGCTTTGGCACAATGTTTCTGTCCATCAGCGCGCTGTTGGGTGTGACGTTCTTGGTGTTCAATGCCTATCAGAGGAGAGGAGCAAAAACGGGAGCAGGATTATCGCGTGTGAGCTAAAATCTTTCCATAGAAGTGTATGAAAGTGGGATTTGGGAAAGGGGGCTGAACAGTGGCACATTCAAGTCTGCGGGAAGTAGCCAAGCTAGCCGGCGTTTCCGTATCCACAGCCTCTCGGGCGCTGAACAGCCGTCCTGACGTCAACCCGAAAACAAAGGCACGTGTGCTAGAGGCTGCTAAGCAGCTGGGTTACGCACCTAGTTCGCTGGCCAAGGGGTTGTGGTCAGGACAGACCATGACTATCGGTGTGGTGGTTACCACCATCATGAACCCGTTTTATGCCAGCCTAGTTGCGGGAATCGAAAACGGCCTCAGTGGCGAAGGCTATTCGATCCTCTTGAACAGCTCGTACGGGGAATCAGAAAAGGAATTCAGTGCCATCAAGCTGCTGATTGAGCATCGTGTAGATGGCATGATCCTCGGAGCGGTACAGACCCATCGGGAGGCAGCGGATTTGCTGACGCTGAACTCCGTTCCCTTTGTGCTCTTGGGGCGGAATTCTCCGAATCCCAAAGCGGATTTTGTTGCCGCAGATGACATTATGGTTGGGGAGTTAGCGGTGCGTCATCTTGTGGAGAAGGGGTATGACAAGATACTCTTCATTAACGCACGCCAAAGCTACAGTGCTCAGCTGCGCGCGGAGGGCTTCCTCTCTGCTGTCAAAGCCCATCAGTCCAGAATCAAGAAACATTGGATCAAGGTGGTGCCAGGCAAAGAGGATGTGGAACGCACACTCCGCGAAGCTGCTCGCCAAGGGTTAGATTTCAATGCCATATTTTGCTTCAATGATGACATAGCCATAGAGGTTATCCGCTATCTCAAGAGCTGCAAGCTGAGGATCCCTGATGATGTGGGAGTTATCGGAGTAGATAACTTGGATTTCAGTGCCATCCTGAGTCCACCCTTAACGACCATCGACATCCACAAGCATGAAATCGGTATTAGGGCAGCGGAGGTCCTTCTTAGACGCATGGAGGATCGGGACTGTCCCATCCAGCAGGTTATTCTCTCTCCAAAGTTGGTGGAGAGGGGCTCCACCTAAGAAAACCAGGTGTGAGTCAGAAAAGCGCAGGAATCCACGTTTCCGAAAGCGAATTCCAGCTCCATAGGGTCTTGGAAAGAAAGGGGCTGCCAATATGGGAAGCAATATCAGCCGAACAGTGGAGTTTCTGAAGGAGCAGTTTGAAAAGAGCGAATATCTCTCGGCACATCCCAGAGACAAAAAATACCGCCTTGAACACACCATGCGTGTCGCCAATATCGGGCGGCAGATCGCCCTAGGAGAGGGTTTTGATGAGGACATTTTGGTCATCGGCTGCCTGCTCCATGATCTGAGTTATGTGGAGACGTGGCCCGATGAAGACGGTTGGCTCAATCATGGGAGGAGAGCCGCGCAGCTGGCCCGTCCGTTTCTGGAGACATTGGATCTGAGCCAGGAGCAGATCGATGAGATCTGCTACGGCATCGCCATCCACGTGGATGATGAAGCAGATTTTCCAGGCGAGCGTTCGCCCTTGGCCGTGAGTGTTGGTGATGCAGACAACATCGATCGCTTTGATGTCTACAGAATCCACGAGAATCTGCAGCACCGGTCTTTTCTTGAGCTCCCCTATGACGAACAGCTGGATTTCGCAGCCCAGGTGCTGCAGAAGCTGGAGAAGTATAGGGAACTGGAGTTTGCCACAAAAACAGCAACCAAGCTCTGGCAGGAACGCATCGATTTCCAGATCCAGTTCTTCACCAGACTCAAGGCCCAGCTGGACGCCAGCAAGGCACTGCTGTAGATGCTGAGGGAAGAAAGGGAGCATGATGCCGAAATTCCAACCTATCAGCATTTCTTTGAAAAACGGCGAGACCTTGGAGATCCGCGAAGCCGCGACAGAGGATGCCGCCAGTTTACTGCGCTTTGTTGATGCAGTGAGCGGAGAGAGTGAAAACCTTACCTTTGGGCCTGGGGAGTTTGGCATCACCCTGGCGCAGGAGGAAAGCTATCTAGCCGCTCAGCAGAAACTGTCCAACTCCATCTACCTCCTGGGCTTGATCAATGGCGAGATCGTATCTACCCTGTCCTTTGCCGGGGGATTGCGCCCCCGCATCAAGCATGGTGGGGAATTTGGGATAAGTGTGCGCAAACCCCATTGGAACAAGGGTATTGGCAGGGCCATGCTCAGCTCCTTCCTTGCTTGGTGCCGGCAGACGGGGGAAATCCGCAAAGTCAACCTAAGGGTGCGGGTGGATAACCAGGCTGCCATCCATCTTTATGAACAAGCTGGGTTTAAAATAGAAGGCCGCCGATCCAGGGAATTTCAGATCAACGGCCAGTTTGTTGATATCTTCTTGATGGGCTTGGAGATCGACTAAAGACCATTCTTCCGAAATCAGAGTTTGATCCACCCCTTGTCCAGCCAGTACTGGTTGTCAGCGGACAGGGGGTTTTCCTTTTTTGCCATTCCCTGGTGCATCATACGGGTGATGGCAAAGAGGGTTTTCGTCTTTAGGCCTTGGCGCGCTGGATAGTTTTCTTTGTACCTAAAGGCCAGTTTTTGAACCTTGCGGACAATGGTTTCCCGCCTCTTGTCCGAGAGCTGCCCCCAGACCACACCCTCCAGCAATCCAATCCCCAACTTCTTAACATCAGAAACCCCCAGCCACTTCAGGCTGGTGGCGATATCCTTTTGAGCACCCCCAGTGATCCAGCCAATGGCTTGGGTGAGGATAACTGCCTTCTTGGCAAACATCCTATCATCGGGCCTGTGCACCATCCAGTGGACACAGAGGTGATCCAGGAGGGACTTCAGCTGCGCCGTAGTTCTCATGGCGTAGACGGGAGAGGCAAACAAGAGCAGATCTGATTCCAGCATGGAGTTCCAAATGGGCTGAACAAAGGCGGCATGGGGACAGAGATCTTCACTCTTCAAGAAACAGGCCTTACAGCCAGTGCAGAAGTGGGGCAGATCCCTGGGCAGGACGTACTCTGTGATCTCACTGCCCTCCCGCAGCACATCAAGGAAAGCCTCTTTGATGTGATAGGTGCAGCCCTTGACTTCAGTACCGGTGATCACCGTAATCTTCATGTTTTCCTTCCCTTCCATTTCATCTCCACAGGGGAAAAAGGCAGCGTCCCAGTTCTTTTCGAGGGACAAACGGCAGATCCTCTTTCTTAGTGCAATTCGTCACAAACCCAGCGTTGACTTTACCACAATAGGTTTGTATACTTTAGTTAAATATAATATTACAAATACCAGTATCCATCAACTTGCTAGTCCCAGTTTACGCAAAAGAGCACACAGTACCTGCATCGCCACATTTTTCTACAAAATCAAAAGGAGGAGTATTGGTGAAGAGGAAGATTGGATTGATGCTGCTGGTACTGGTCGTAGCCTGCTCGTCTTGGGTGGGTTTTGCTTTTGCACAACCCATCAAGATCGGCGTCTTTGAACCAATGACTGGGCCCAGTGCGGCAGGCGGCGAAATGACTGTAGAGGGCATTGAACTGGCTCTCGAGATGAAAGGCGAAGTTCTGGGAAGAGAAGTACAGATCATTGTGGTGGACAACAAGTCGGACAAAGTGGAAGCAGCTAATGCTGTCTCCAGGCTGATTGAGAGAGATCAAGTTGTGGCCATTATCGGAAGCTACGGCAGCTCCCTCTCCATGGCTGCAGGAGACATCGTGAACAAGGCCAAGGTTCCCACAGTAGGGTGCTCGCCTACTAACCCCTTGGTCACGCTGAACAACGACTACTATTTCAGAGTATGCTTTATTGATCCCTTCCAGGGAACAGTAATGGCCAATTACGCAGTAAATGAGCTGGGGGCCAAGACGGCCGCGGTGATTCAAGACGTAACCCAAGACTACTCTGTGGGCCTGAGCAAGTACTTCATTGATGCTTTCCGCAAGCTCACTGGCGATCCCAACAGCATCGTGGAGGTTTCGGCTTACAACACTGGCGACCAAGATTTCACCGCTCAGCTTACCAACGTGAAGAACAAGCAGCCCGATGTCATCTTTGCCCCGGGCAACTACGGCGAATCGGCACTCTTGATCAGGCAGGCTAGGGATCTAGGCATTGAAGTACCCTTCCTGGGCGGCGACACTTGGGAAGCCCCTGAGTTCCTGTCCATCGGAGGCGAAGCAGTGGAAGGAGCGGTATTCAGCACCCACTTTACTGCGGAAGCACCGGTGACTCCAGAGTCTGATAAGTTCTTGGCTGCTTATAGGGAGAAGTTCGGCAAAGAAGCCAACGCTTTTGCAGCCCTGGGCTATGACGCTTACATGCTCATCCTCGATGTAATCGAAAAAGTGGGATCCGCAGATTCCCAGGCCATCCGTGATGGATTGGCCCAGGTGGAAGGGTTTGTAGGTGCCACCGGCATTATCACCTTGGATGAGAATGGCGATGCTGTGAAGTCCGCTGTGATCAACAAAGTAGAGGACGGAAAATTCGTTTACCTGACAACGGTGGAACCATTCTAGTTCGTTATTAGACACAATTAGGAGGGCCAAACGTGGGTAACTTATCGATGTTCCTGCAGCACTTGACCAACGGCATTTCCCTGGGAAGCTTGTATGCGTTGATTGCCATAGGCTACACCATGGTCTACGGGATTTTGCGGCTGATTAACTTTGCCCACGGCGACATCTTTATGCTTGGGGTGTACCTCACCTACTTCGGGATTCTCTACACATCCATCCCCTGGTGGTTGGTGTTTGTGATCGCCCCCGCCATCACGGGCATTATCGGCCTTTTCCTGGAGAAAGTGTGCTACAAGCCCCTGCGGGATTCGCCCAGGATCACGATCTTGATTTCCGCAATTGGAGCCTCCTTTCTTTTACAAAATCTGGGGATAGTTCTATTCGGGGGAAGGCCTCGTGCCTTCCCTGTTCCTCGTGTTTTGAACCATGTTGTAAAAGTCAGGGGAGTCTCCATCAATGTAATTACCTTTATCATCCCGGTGGTGACCATACTGCTCCTCGTGGGGCTGACCTACTTCATCACCAAAACCAAGACGGGCATGGCCATGCGGGCCCTGTCCAGGGATTACGAAACGGCGAGCCTGATGGGTATTGATATCAACAAGATTATATCCATCACTTTTTTCATGGGATCCCTGCTGGCTGCGGTGGGCGGAATTATGTGGGGAGCTAGATACCCGCAGCTGATGCCCTTAATGGGTATGATGCCGGGCCTCAAGAGTTTCATCGCTGCAGTTGTGGGAGGCATTGGCAACATCGCAGGAGCGGTGGCCGGCGGGTTCATCTTAGGCCTCGGCGAGATTATGCTGGTGGCCCTGCTGCCCAGGCTCACTGGATACCGTGATGCCTTCGCCTTTGTGGTGCTCATCATCATTCTTCTGGTGAAGCCTTCAGGCTTAATGGGCCAGAGGGAAACGGAAAAGGTCTAGGCTGCGCGTGCGATCCATGTGGTATGTACTGAACGGGGAAAAACCGCGGGGAAGGTGAGACCATGAGGAAGAATGGCAGATCAGATCGTGCCGCACTGCTTGCTTTAGCCTGTGTAGTGGTTGGTCTGATCCTCGCTAATAGATATTTGGATGACTACAAAATCAGGATTATCAATCTCTCAGGTATTTACGTAACCTTGGGTTTGAGCATGAACTTGATCAACGGATTTACCGGAATGTTCTCCCTGGGCCATGCTGGATTTATGGCTATCGGGGCTTACACAGTGGGCATTTTGACCATGCCCGTGCAGATGAAGGAAATGAATTTCTTTTTGCAGCCCATAGTGCCTTTTCTGGCCAATGTGGAATGGGGGTTCCTGCCGGCCTTGCTGGCCGCGGGCTTGGTCGCGGCTGTGCTGGGAATTATCATTGGGGCGCCGGTGTTAAGGCTGACAGATGACTACCTGGCAATAGCCACCCTGGGCTTTGCCGAGATTATCCGGGTTGTCTTCACTAACACCCAATCCCTCACCAACGGCGCTCTGGGCCTTAAGGGCATACCTAACTACACCAACACCTGGTGGAGCTGGGGAGTGGCCTTTGTCACCATCTGGTTTGTCTCGTTTTTAATCAGGGGCAGCTATGGGAAGGCTTTTATGGCCATCAGAGAGGATGAAGTGGCTGCCAGGGCCATGGGCATCAATCTCTTCAAACATAAGGTAATGAGCTTCGCCTTTGGCTCCTTCTTTGCGGGAGTGGCAGGTGGGCTGCTGGCCTCGCTATTGGGAACCATCGATCCCAACATGTTTAGAATCACTCTGACCTTCAACATCCTGCTCATCGTGGTACTGGGCGGATTGGGCCGCATCACAGGTACTGTCATCTCTGCCGTGATCGTAACGGTAATGATGGAAGCCCTGCGCTTCCTGGACGAATCCATCAACCTGGGCTTTGTGGAAATCAAGGGAGTACCAGGCATGAGAATGGTCATCTTTTCAATTATCCTGATTCTGATGGTCATTGTGGGCCGAGAAGGGTTCTTGAAGAGGCTAAAAGGGCGTGAGACTAGCTATGCTGAGAATTGAGAACTTGACCATGAAGTTTGGCGGAGTTGTGGCCTGCAGCCGCTTCAATGCGGAAGTTAAGAAGGGTCAGATTGTGGGTTTAATTGGTCCCAACGGGGCGGGGAAGACCACGGTTTTCAACGTGGTTACTGGAGTGTATAGACCCAGTGAGGGGCAGATCTTCTTTGAACCCAGGGAAGGTGAAAGGCATCAGCTGGTGGGCTTAAGCCCCGATCGCATCGCCAAGCTGGGAGTGTGCCGGACTTTCCAGAACATCCGGCTCTTTGGCCAGTTATCTGTGCTGGACAATGTCTTTATAGGCAACCATCTTCGTTTGAAATCGAATGTGTTTTCCACCGTGTTCAGGCTGCCCCACTACACCACGGAGGAAAAGGAGATCTACGAGAAGTCCATGTACCTTCTGGAGAAAATCGGGCTGCAGGACATGAAGGACGAAAAGGCTTACTCCCTGCCCTACGGCATGCAGAGAAGGCTGGAAATGGCCAGGGCCTTAGCCACAGACCCCCAGCTGCTCCTTTTGGATGAGCCGGCGGCGGGTATGAATCCCCAGGAGACCCAGGAGCTGATCCAGTTCATCCAGGAGATTAAGGATGAATTCAACCTCACCATCTTCCTGATTGAACATCACATGGAAGTGATTATGGAGATCAGCGAGAGAATCTACGTGCTGGATCACGGGGTGCTGATCGCTGAAGGCAGCCCCAGTGAAGTGCAGAGAAATGAAAAGGTCATTGAGGCCTATTTGGGGGTGGGCTAGTGCTGGAGGTAGTTGATTTACACGTAAACTACGGCGGAATCAAAGCTCTGCGGGGTATCAACCTCACGATCAAGGAAAACCAGATCGTCACTCTGATTGGGGCCAATGGGGCAGGGAAGTCCTCCACCCTAAGATCCATTATGGGCTTGGTCAAGAAAGCGAAAGGGCAGGTGCTTTATAAAGGGGAAGACATCTCGAACTTGCCCACCAAGGACATTGTGAGCAAGGGCATTGCCATGGTGCCAGAAGGCAGGCGGGTGTTTGCCAACTTAACTGTGGAGGAAAACCTGATTTTGGGGGCTTACACCAGGTCGGATCAAAAAGGGATCGAAAGGGATATGACGGCGGTCTATGATACCTTTCCCAGGCTGAAGGAGAGAAGCTGGCAGAAGGCTGGAACCCTGTCCGGCGGTGAGCAGCAGATGCTGGCCGTGGGCAGGGCGCTCATGAGCAGCCCTAAGATCCTGATGATGGATGAGCCTTCCCTGGGCTTGGCGCCGCTTTTGGTGAAGGATATCTTTGAGATTATCAATCTCCTGCGGGAGCGGGGCAATACCATTTTGCTGGTGGAGCAGAATGCCAGGAAGGCCCTGGAAATCGCGGACTATGCCTATGTTCTGGAGACAGGGCAGTTGGTGCTGGAAGGGCCTGGCCAGGACCTTCTCGAGGATGCGAAGGTTCAGGAGGCCTACCTGGGAGCGGCGCGTTAGAGCGCTGTGGAGTGGATTCGCGGTCAGTGTGCATACACTGACCGCTTTTTTCAAAGGGCGGGCTAGTGGCACCGTTCGGCTCGCCTGGCCAGCGTAGTCCAGCGCAGAGCGTCACCGTCCCTTTCCAAGATCTTGTGCCTGTACATCCAATCCTCCGCTGACTCCACCACATCATCGATGGATTGATCCATGCTGGTCTTGGTGGCAGCCCCAAGTGCCACGCTGAGCTGTACAGGAATGCTCTGGGTCTCGGCACAGGTCGCGCGAATGCGCTCGCAGACCAACAGCGCCTCTGCTTCAGTGGTGTTAGGCAGCAGAATCGCAAACTCATCTCCGCCCCAACGGGTGACCACATCTCCTACGCGGCAGTTGCTCTTCAGCACATTGGCAGCATTGATCAACAGGGCATCACCGGCCACATGGCCGAAGGTGTCGTTGGCCAACTTCAAGAAATTGAGATCGCCGATGATCACACTGAGCGGTAGGGACTCTTCCCTATCCAGCTCCTTAATCTTGAGATCAAAGTAAGCACGGTTGTACAGAGACGTTACAGGGTCTTTATAGCTGAGCTCTCTGAGCTGCAGTTCCATTTGCTTTCTCTCCGTAATGTCCACGCTGATACCCACTATCCGAGTGGGGCGCTGCCGCCGATCGCGGGAAACTACCACTCCGCGAGCCAGAACCCACCTCCACTGGCCAGAGGCACCCAACAGCCTGTATTCCTGTTCATATTCATCAGTTTCGCCAGCAACGTAGCTGTCCAGAGCTGCCTTCAGGCGCGGCTGATCATCTGGGTGCACCAGTGTGGTATTGGAAATTGGCTTATTTGTGAAGGCATCTTGGTCATAACCAAGCATCTGCGCATAGGAGCTGTTGCGCACCACTAATCCCTCTGTGATGGACCAATCCCAGATGCCCATCTTGCTGCCGGCCAGGGCCAGCTCCAGGCGCTGTTTGACGTAAAAGGCCTCCTTATGGACGCGAATTAAGATTAGAATATAGGCGAGCAGGCCTACGCCCACCGCCGTAGTCCAAAGCAGAGTTTTCATATCTATGGAAATCAACCCCCAACCCCTTGGGATACTGCATGAACTTAGTTGACATAATCAACTTCTTAAGTATATGTAATCTGGGAAGCACTGTCAACGGAGGGAACTAGTTCCAAATGTAAGTAAATAAGTAAGTTTCTTAGTTCGCCAGGCAGAAATTCACTCCTACAGCCGTTTCTAAGGAAGGAAGAGGGAGCGGAAATCCAGAAAGGTAGTATAAAAACACGTCAAAAGGACAGGTGGTTATGGTGAAGAAGCGTTGGAGTTTCCTAGCGTTAGTGTTGGTGCTTTCTCTGATCGTGGGCAGCACTGCCTTGGCCCAGTCCACTGTTACAGGAACCATTCTAGGGCTGGACAAGTACGGCAATGCTACCTTGGATCTGCTTACAGAAGCGCTGCTGGATGCAGGTTTTGAGTTCGGCGATATGCTCCAAGTGGAAGTGGCAGGCGTGACTTTCCAAGCACCCTTTGTGACCGCCTACAGTGATGTTGATGTGGGCAGCTTGCTGGTGAGGGGTCCTGGGGGAGAACCTGCGGCCAATGCCATGCTCGCTGTCAATATGGGCAATTTCGCCGGCACTTACGGCGTGGCAGAAGGCGGTGGAGTTTCCATATCGTTGGCTGAGAAGGGAAGCTATCTCTCTGAATGGCTGATCCGTCAGCTCAAGCGCACCAATGAGCGCAGCGATTATCCCACAGATGAAGTGTTCGCCAACTTCCGTGCAGTGAACACCGGCCAAATGGGGAAGGGCATCTACTACCGCAGCTCCAGCCCTGTCAACAACGAGCTGCAGCGGGCGGCCTATGCCGATGCTTTGATGAAGGCAGCTGGCATTCGCACAGTGATCAACCTAGCAGACGGCCAGGATGAACTAGACGACTACCTCTGCCAGCCCGATTTCAACTCCCCCTATTACCAAGAGCTCTACCAGGAGGGAAGGGTGGTTCTGCTCAATATGGGAGTGGACTTCCGCTCCGCAGATTTCCAAGGCAAACTCAAAAGCGGCTTGGAGTTCCTGATTGCCCATGAAGGTCCATACCTGATCCACTGCAATGAGGGGAAAGACAGGGCAGGCTTTGTCTCGGCCCTCTTGGAGGCCTTAGTCGGCTCTACTGTACAGGAGATTAAGGAAGACTACATGATCACCTACATGAACTACTATGGAGTGGAATACGGTTCTGAGCAGTACGAGAAGATCGCGGAAAGCAATGTCCTCGCTTCTCTGAGGGATATTGCCGGGCTGCCAGCAGGCGCCAGTTTGGAAGGTGTGGATCTGGTGAGGGCTGCCGAAGACTACTTGGCCCAGATCGGCTTGAGTGCAGAGCAAATTGAGCTGCTGAAAGCCCGCTTGATGGCTGATGCTGAATAGACAATAAGAAGATGGCAGGGAGCGCCGAAGACGCGTGCTCCCTGCACATGACTAGGAGGGTTCGTGATGAAGGCATTATTGGTTATTGATATGCTGAAGGACTTTATCTATGATGATGGAGCGCTCACCACTGGAGAACCGGGGCAGAAGATAGTCGGCTTTATTGGGCAAAAGATCGAGGAATTCAGGGAGCAGGGTTATCCCATTGTTTTTGTGTGCGATAATCACGAACCAGATGACAAAGAGTTCGACATGTTCCAGCCCCACTGCGTTGCTGGGACGCCAGGCAGCGAGATCATAAATGAGCTGCCCGTTCAGCAGGGAGACAAGATTATCAAGAAAAGGCGCTACAGCGCATTTTTCGGTACTGAGCTCGACCTCTATCTGCGGGAAAAGGGTGTAAGCGAGATCTACTTGGTGGGAGTGTGCACCAACATCTGCGTGCTGTACACCGCGGCAGATGCCAGAAACCTCAACTACCAGGTGAGCATCTATGAAAATGGGGTAGCCTCCTTCGATGCCGAGGCGCACCGTTTTGCCCTGCAAGAAGCGGGCACCACCCTGGGCTGCAGCGTTCTTTAGGCACAGGCGGAACGACCCATAATTGGAGGCCTTCCCATGAAGATTACATCGCTGAATAAGGAAAACGAAAAACACGTCTACCAGGCGGCCCAACTGCTGGTGGAGGGCTTTAAGGATAATTGGCCAGAAGCCTGGCCAGATCTTCCGTCTGCCCTGGAAGAGGTCCAGGAATGCTTAAGTGACG